>CAISPW010000286.1 GCA_903887465.1 uncultured Oscillochloris sp.
GGGCAGCATCGTGTGCGACGCTGCCCGCGCCGACTGCTGCACCCTTACAGGAGATATCCATGTACTCACCGACTCTGGACGAGATGCGTTCCCTGTGCACGCAGGGCAACCTCTGTCCGATCTACCGCGAGATCCTGGCCGACCTGGAGACCCCCGTGTCGGCCTATCTCAAGCTGGCCCAGGCCGGGCCGTCCTTCCTGCTGGAGAGTGTGACCGGCGGGCAGAATGTGGGCCGCTACTCCTTTATCGGCAGCGACCCCTACCAGATCCTGCGCATGCACGATGGCGTGGCTCAGGCCACGCAGGGTGGCTATAAGCAGACGTTGCCCTACGACGATCCGCTGCTGGTGCTTGATAGCTACCTCAATGCCTACCGCCCGGTGCGCCTGCCGAACCTGCCGATCTTTGTCGGTGGCGCGGTGGGCTACCTGAGCTACGAGGCGGCGCGCTACTTCGAGCGCCTGCCAGTGCCCGCCGAGCGCGCCTATGATATGCCCGATAGCTGGTGGATGTTTGTGGACACCATTTTGGTGTTCGATCATGTCAAGCACAAGATCTTGGTGATCGCGCACGCCCACCTCGACGCCGAGGATCTGGCGGCCGAGTACCAGCGCGCCCTGGCCAAGATCGAGGCGGTGATCGCCCGGCTTATGCGGCCCCTGCCCTTGTCATCCCCGGCGGTGGCCCGCAACTACGAGCCGCACAGCGTGGCCCCGCCGCGCGCGCCGGTGCCGGTGGCCTCCAACCGCACCCGCGAGGAATTTGAACAGGCCGTGCTGGTGGCTAAAGAGTATGTGATGGCCGGCGACATCTTCCAGGTGCAGGTCTCGCAGCGCTTCAGCCGGCCCACCAGCGCCGACAGCTTCACGATCTACCGCGCCCTGCGCACGATCAACCCGTCGCCCTACATGTTCTACATTCGCACCGGCGAAGGCGATTTGGTGGGTGCCTCGCCCGAGATGCTGGTACAGGTGCAGGACGGCAATGTCGAGACGCGCCCGATCGCCGGGACGCGCTGGCGTGGCAAGGACACCGCCGAGGACGAGCGCCTGGCGGCCGAGTTGCTGGCCGACGAGAAGGAGCGCGCCGAACACCTGATGCTGGTGGACCTCGGGCGCAACGATATTGGCCGGATCAGTGAGCCGGGTACGGTGCAGGTGCCGACCTTCATGGTCATCGAGAAATACAGCCACGTCCAGCATATCGTCTCGGCGGTGACCGGGCGGCTACGCGCCGACCTCAAGCCACTGGACGCCCTGCGAGCATGCTTCCCCGCCGGCACCGTCACCGGCGCGCCAAAGATCCGCGCGATGGAGGTGATCGCCGAACTAGAGGGCCAGCAGCGCGGGGTCTACGCCGGGGCCGTGGGCCACGTGGGCTTCAACGGCGACCTGGACACCTGCATCGCCCTGCGCACGCTGATTGTCAAGGACGGGATAGCCTACGCCCAGGCCGCCGCCGGGGTGGTGGCCGACAGCACCCCCGAGTACGAGTATGTCGAGAGTTGCAACAAGGCCGCCGCGTCACTGCGGGCCATCGATGCGGCGGACGACCTGTAGGGGCGCAGCCGTGACACCCGGCTTTGGCGTGCAGCGCCGAAGCTGGGTGTCACGGCTGCGCCCTTACACCGGCGCGGCGTCCAGCCGCCCCAGCCAGGGCAGCAGCGCATCGCAGAAGAGATCGGGGGTCTCGTCGAAGGGGCAGTGGCCGGTACCCGGCAGAATCGCCAGTTCGGCATGCGGGATCACACGCTGCTTGATCGCCTCGGCGTCCGACGGCGGGATCGAGCGATCTTCAGCGCCCCAGATCAGCAGCGCGGGCGCGGTGATTTCACCGATCTGGGCGTCGATGGTCAGCCCCAGGAAGTTGCGGCTGACCGCCAGATATGAGTATGGCCCGTACTTGCGTAGCGGGGCGCTAAAAGAATCAACGAGATCATTGGTGACCTGCTCCTTGCGATGGTAGGCCGAGAGCAGCCCCTGGCGCACGCTCCACTTGACGCTCAGCGGGTTGGTGAAGAGGCTGGCCACCGTCTCGCCAATCAGCGGTGCGCGGATCGCCCCCAGCATCATAAGGTCGAGCGCGCTGGGCGGGCGCTCCGTCACCTGCATGCCCGAGCTGTTCACCAGCACCAGGCCACGGGTCAGCTCGGGGTAGCGCTGCGCCACCTCGATGGCGACCACCCCGCCCATCGAGTGGCCGACTACCACCGCTGGCCCGCCGACCACCTCGCGGATGAAATCGGCCACCTGCTTCGCCCAACGCTCCCGCGTCGGCACACCCGTCGGGCGGGCCGAGTGGCCAAAGCCGTAGAGATCCAAAGCGTAAAAGGTGTGTTCGCGCGCGACCGGGCGGATGATCCGCTTCCAGTGGTCGATTAGCGCGGCGTAGCCGTGGATAAAGACGACCGGCAGCCCGTGCTGCGGCTGCGAGGCCCAGTAGCGCGTCTGGCCATGCTCGCCTATCAGATGATGCTCGTTCAGGCTGTGGCGATGCTCAGATGTCTGCTCTGACGTTGCTGCGGTCATGATGTAGGTTCCCCTTTGTGCGCGGGTTTATAGCGGCTCCTGTGGTAGCATACCACAAATGCAAATATATCGCACAGCTTTTGCACATATATCGCCGCGCACCGGTGCATCAGCATGGTATTGAGTGAAGTTCAACACACAATACGCAACACGCAACGCCCTATGCTATATCTCCCCAGACTCTTCATTATCTCTTCACAGTACTTCGGTATGCTATAGGTGCAACGCGGGGCGCGGCCCCGCACCCGACAGCTTCACCTACGCATCACAACCGAAGAGGAGACAGCAATGGAGCGCAACCGAAATTGGCAGGGCTGGGTGGCGATAGTCCTGGCTGGCCTCGCCCTGATTGTGGCCCTGGGCTGGCGCACGCCCTGGAGCGGCCAGCAGTCGAATAGGTCGAATGGGATGATGTGGTCCGCCGGGATGATGGGCGCGCAGCCGGGTGGCCCCGGCTTTGGCAATCCGCCGCCTGCGGCGCAAGTCGCGCCCCAGGTGCCCCAGGCTCCCACCGGGCCGCGCTTCGGTCGTGGCCGGGGCGGCCAGGGCGATCAGGGCGTTATGCCTAGCCAGGGCAACCCCAGGTCGATGATGGGCCAGGGCCAGATGGGCCGACATAGCCATCGTGGCGGCCCCAGCATCTTCGGTATCTTCGGCATGTTCTTCGGCCTGGCCAAGCTGATCGCCTTCGGCCTGCTGGCCTGGCTGCTCCTGCGCACGTTTATGCAGCGCCGCAGCGCCCCGCCCGCCGCCCCGCCCGTCGCCCCGCCTACCACCCCCGCCGGCCACGACCCGACGGTTGAGTAGCGCCACCAGCGCAGACGTCACCCGGTTCGGCATCACCCGCCATCGGGCAGAAACCCTCGGCTATGATCGACGAAGCCCGCTTCAGCGGGCTTCGTCGATCATACGGGCCGGGCGCGTAGGGCGACCGGGTGACGTCTACGCTATTGCGGCGAATCATTTCAGTCGGCGCGTTCCGCGCCGACTGAAATGATTCCCGGCGCTGGCCCGCCGGTTTCTGCAAAAATAGCCCGTAAAGCCCAGGAGTTTGTGCGCTGGAAGCTATCTCGGTCAGCCCGCCGCGTTGCTTCCCAGGGCTGATGCAACGTCGCTGGGGCGGTGCCCTAGACCGCGCTTTTGGTGGGTTTTTGGCGGCGAAGCGGCCAAAAACCCACAAAAAAAGATCGTTCGGGGGTGGCGTTGCCACCCCCAAACCCCCGCCGGAGGCGACGTTGCAACCGTCCTGCGTTGCTTCCCTCTATGCGCGATATTATGCTAAACTAGAAGTAACCCAAGCGACACACTTGAATAGCATAGATATGCGCAGGAGGGCGCCCATGACGACGCTGGACACCGACACGCTGGAGATGGTGCTGAAAGAGCTGCGTAAATACGCGGATAAAGAGCTTAAGCCCGAATATCTTCGCGAGCTCGACGAGCGGGACGAGTTCCCGGCTGAGGTGCTGAAAGATCTCTACAACCCCGAGAAGATCGGGCTGCATCTGATCTTTATCCCCGAGGAGTACGGCGGCCTCGGCGGCGGTGCCTACGATATCTACCGGGTCTCTGAACTGATGGCCCGCATCGACCTCGGCATTGCCACCGGCGTGCTGGCGACCTTCCTGGGCACGGATCCGATCACCGTGGGCGGCACCGAGGAGCAGAAGGCCCACTGGATGGGCCGCATCGCGAACGAGGGCCTGCTGGTGGCCTACGGGGCCACCGAACCCCAGGCCGGCAGCGACCTGGGCACCCTGAGTACGAAGGCCGAGCCGGTGCTCGAGGACGGCCAGGTGGTCGGTTATAAGATCAGCGGGCGCAAGCAGTGGATCAGCAACGGCGGCGTCGCCGAGATCTACACGGTGCTGGCCAATGCCCCCGGCGGCCTCTCCTGGTTTGTCGTCGAGAAGGACGCCCCTGGCTTCGGTAAGGGCAAGCACGAAGATAAGCACGGCATCCGCGCCTCGAACACCGCCGCCCTGTTCCTCGACGATGTCTACGTGACCGCCGACCGGCTGGTGGGCGGCATCGAGGGCCGTGGCCTCGCCCAGGCCCAGGCCGTTTTCGGCTACACCCGCCTGATGGTGGCTGCCTTCGGCCTCGGCGGCGGCTGGTCGGCGCTGGAGCGGGCCATCCGCTACAGCCAGACCCGCGTGCAGGGCGGCGGGTTGCTCTCCACCAAGCAGGCATACACCCACAAGCTGCTGGTGCCGAACGCGGTGCGCCTGGAGGCCGCCCGCGCCTATATCGAGTGGACGGCGGCGCGCATCGACGCCGGTGAGCCCGACCTACAGACCGAGGGGGCCATCGCGAAGTTCCTGGCCACCGAGGGCGGCAACAAGGCGGCCGAGGACGCCATCCAGGCGCTGGGCGGCTACGGCTACACCAAAGAGTACATGGTCGAGAAGATCAAGCGCGATGTGCGGATTACCTGTATCTACGAGGGCACCTCGGAGATTATGGAGTGGACGATTGCCCGTGATCGCTGGCAACTGCACCTGAAGACTCAGGGTGCCTACTACCGCGACTGGGCCGTCCGCCTCGATAAGCTCGCCGTCACCAGTCCCGCAGGCGGCGCAGCTACGGCCGCCCTGGCCCTGCGCGCCCTGGCCGCTGTGCTCGAGCGCTGTCGGCTCGACCGGCTCACCCGCAACCAGCACGTCCTCTTCCGCCTCGGCGAACTGATCGCCCTGGGCGAGACGGCGGCGATCTTCGCGCAGTACGCTTCCACTCCCAGCAAGGCCATCGCCCTCGGTGCCGAGACGCGCCTGGCCATGGCCCGCATCCACGCCCGCGAGGCGGCCCTGAAGATCGCCACCGATGGCTTGGCCTGGGCGATTGGCGCTGGGCAGACGGACCCGCAGTTGGCGAATACCATCGGTCTGCCGGCGATCTACGCGGCCCAGGCCGGTCGGATCGAGGACATGAACCGGGTCGCTGCCGACCTTCTGGCGGCCTTCCCCGCTGAATAACGATGTGTGATGCGTGATGCATGATCGCTGCCCGATCACGTATCACGCATCACGCATCACGTATCAAAAAATATTAGGAGTCGCTCCATGGATCAGGTCGCTAGGCGCGCCGTAGCCATTGTTGGCCTCGGCGCGATCCTCCCCGATGCGCCGAACGCCCGAGCCTTCTGGGCAAATATCATCAACCGACGTTACAGCATCACCGAGACGCCCCCCGACCGCTGGCGAATCGCTGACTACTACGACCCCGATCCGGCTGCCCCCGATAAGACCTACTCGAAGATCGGTGGCTGGGTGCGCGACTTCACCTTCGACTGGCAGCGCTACCGCATGCCGCCAAAGGTCGCCCAGGCCATGGACCCCAGCCAGCAGTGGGCGACGACCGCCGCTACCGAGGCGCTCGGCGATTATGGCTACCCCGACCGACCGCTCAACACCGAGAACACCGGCGTGATCCTCGGCACGGCGATGGGCGGCGAGCTGCACTACCTGACCAACCAGCGGGTGATCTTCCCCGAGTATGCCGCTTTGCTGCGCGCCACCCCGATCTTTCGCACGCTGCCCCCCGCCGCCCAGGCCGAGCTGATCGCGCAGTTCCACACCCAGATGGATCGCACGCTGCCGCAGATCACCGAGGACTCGATGCCCGGCGAGCTGGCGAATATCGTGGCCGGGCGCGTGGCCAACCTGCTGAACCTGCGCGGCCCGAACTTTATCGCCGATGCCGCCTGCGCCTCCACCTTCGCCGCTATCGACGCCGCCGTGGAACTGCTCACCGATGACCGGGTGGACGCCGTGCTGACCGGCGGCATCGACCGCAACATGGGGCCGTCCACCTTTGTGAAGTTCTGCAAGATCGGCGCGCTCAGCGCTACCGGCACCCGCCCCTTCGGCGATGGGGCCGACGGCTTTGTGATGGGCGAGGGCGGCGCGGTTTTCCTGCTCAAGCGCCTGGAAGATGCCGAGCGCGACGGCGATACGATCTACGCGGTCATCCGTGGCCTGGGCGCCTCGTCCGACGGCAAGGGCAAGGGCATCACCGCGCCCAACCCGGTCGGCCAGATTCTCGCCGTTGAGCGGGCCTGGCGCAACGCCGGACTCGACCCGGCCACCTGCACCATGGTCGAGGCCCACGGTACCAGCACCCGCGTCGGTGATCGTACCGAGGTCGAGAGCCTAACGAAAGTCTTTGGGACGGCCGAGCGCGGCAGCATCGGGCTCGGCTCGGCCAAGAGCAATATCGGCCACCTGAAGGCCGGGGCCGGCGCGGCCGGCATGCTCAAGGCGATCTTCGCGGTTCACGAGAAGGTGCTGCCGCCCACGCTCAACTCCGAGCGCCCGAACCCGTACATCGACTTCGCCACCGGCCCGTTCCGCCTCATCCACGAGGCTGCGCCGTGGGAGCGCCGGGGTAACACGCCGCGCCGCGCCGGGGTCAGCGCCTACGGCTTCGGCGGCACCAACTTTCATCTGGTTCTGGAGGAATATATGCCGGGGATGATCCGGACTGAGCCGAAGGCATACGCTGGCTTCTCCGGCGCGGCCGCCTCCGGCCAGGGTGCCCAACCCGCCGTGACGGCGGCCGCGCCCCTGCGCGGCATCCTGTCCCTCGGCGCCGCCACGCCCGCCGACCTCAACGCGCGGATCGCCGCGACGCTGGGCCAGGTCGCGGGCGGCTGGACGCCGCCGCTGGCCCTGCCCGCACCCGCCGACCTGCACGCCGCCGAGCGCCTGCTGGTGGACTTCGCCGACCGGGCCGATCTGCACGAGAAGCTGACCAAGGCCGCCAAGGCGGCGGGGCTGGGCAGCGCCGCCGCCTGGAAGTCGCTCCAGGCGCAGGGGATCTTCCGGGGCAGCGGCCCCGCCACCGGCAAGGTGGCCATGCTCTTCCCCGGCCAGGGCAGCCAGTACCTGAACATGGGCCGCGAGTTGGCCCAACGCTCGCCCGAGGTGGCTGCGGTCTTTACTGAGGCCGATGCGGTGATGACGCCGATCCTCGGTCGTTCACTCACGAGCTACCTGTTTGTAGACAGCGACGACCCGGCGGTGCTGAAGAAGGCCGAGCGCGAGCTGATGCAGACGGCGATCACCCAGCCGGCCATGCTCACCCTCGACATCGCCATGATGAAGCTCCTGGCGACCTACGGCGTTCACCCGGATATGGTGATGGGCCACTCGCTCGGTGAGTACGCCGCCCTGGTGGCCGCCGGGGTCATGCCGTTCTCCGAGGCGCTGGAGGCCGCCGCTGCCCGTGGCGCCGAGATGACCCGCGTCAGCATGGAGGACAACGGCTGGATGGCGGCGGTGATGGCCCCCCTCGATGTGGTGCAATCTACGCTGGCCGCGATCGACGGCTACGTTGTGGCGGCGAACATCAATAGTTACGGCCAGGCGGTGATCGGCGGCGAGAGCAAGGCGGTCGAGCAGGCCATCGCCAGCTTCGTGGCCAAGGGCTTCCAGGCCCAGCGCATCCCGGTCAGCCACGCCTTCCATACGCGCATTGTCGCCCCGGCCGCCAAGCCGTTGCGCAACGTGCTGAACCGCCTGCACATCAGCGAGCCAGCCCTGCCTCTGGTGGCCAACGTCACCGGCGATATCTACCCGACCACGGTTGAGGCGATCAAGGACGTGCTTGAGTTGCAGATCGCCTCGCCGGTGCAGTGGGTGAAGGGCCTGGAGACGCTTTACGCGCAGGGCTGTCGGGTCTTCATCGAGTGCGGCCCGAAGAAGGCGCTCAAGGGCTTCGTCGATGATGTGCTCGGCCGCAATCCCGACCTCGTCGCGCTCTTCACCAACCACCCGAAGACCGGCGAGATTGCCAGCTTTAACCAGGCTCTCTGCGGCCTCTACGCCGCTGGCGTCGAGCCCGCGCCCGCGAAGGTGAACCTGATGCCTGTGAATACGCATGGTGCGCCGGTGGTCGGAGGGGCATCTCGCGAGACGCCCCTACCCGCGCCGGTTGCCGTCGCGCCGGTGGTCACCGCGTCCCCGGCTGGCCTAGAAGCTCTCGGTGCCCTGCTGGCCCAGGCCATCCAGAGCGCGCAGCCGCAGGCTGCCGCCAGCGGCCCGCAGCCCTTCGACCGCAACGCCACGCCGCTCGGGTCGATTGTGATCAGCGGCACCGGCCTCGGCCTGCCCGGTGCCGCCAAGGCCCTGATGGACCCCGACAACGTCCTGCGCATCCTGCGCGGCGAGCAGTTCATCGACCTCATCCCCGAGCGCTTCCGCAACCTCATGCTGCGCAAGAACATCGTCCGGCTGGTGAAGGGCGACGATGGCAGCGGCCATTTTGCCCTGATCGACCAGCCCTCCGATGTCATCCGCCTGGCCGGGCGCGCGGGCAACTTCGACCTGCACGCCGAGTATGGCGTGCCGACCGCGCTGATCGAGGCGCTCGACCGCACCACCCAGATGGCCATGGCCGCCGGCCTGGACGCCCTGCGCGAGGCGGGTCTGCCTCTCGTGCAGACCTACCACCGCACCAGCCGGGGCACCGACCTGCCCGGTCGCTGGATGCTCCCCGAGTCCCTGCGTGACGAGACCGGCGTGATCTTCGCCTCGGCCTTCCCCGGCATGGATCGCATGGCCGACGAGCTGGAGCGCTACCATACCTTCGAGAACCGCCAGGCCCAGCTTGAGCAACTCGATCAGTTGCGCGGTGTGATCAGCGACCCGGCCGCCCTGGACGAGATCGGTCGGCGCAGTGCGGCCCTGCGCGAGGAGTTGGCCCGCGAGCCCTACAGCTTCGACCGGCGCTTCCTCTTCCGCGTGCTGGCCATGGGCCACAGCCAGTTTGCCGAGTACGTCGGCGCGCGCGGCCCGAACACGGCGGTCAATGCCGCCTGCGCCTCCACCACCCAGGCCATTAGCGTGGCCGAGGACTGGATCAGGGGCGGTCGCTGCCGCCGCGTCCTGATCGTCGCCAGCGATGAGGTCACGAGCGATAAGCTCATGGAGTGGGTCGGGGCTGGCTTCCTGGCCACCGGCGCCGCCGCCACCGACGATGAGGTTGCTGCCGCCGCCCTGCCCTTCGACAAGCGCCGCCACGGCACGCTGCTCGGCATGGGCGCCTGCGCCCTGGTGGTCGAGAGCGAGGACGCCGTCCGCGAGCGCGGTATGCGCGGGATCGTCGAGGTGCTGGCCAGCGAGACCGCCAACAGCGCCTTCCACGGCACCCGCCTCGATGTCGATCATATCGCGCAGGTGATGGATCGGCTGATCACCACCGCCGAGCGCCGCTTTGGTATCGACCGCGCCGCCATCGCCTCGCAGCTCGTCTTCATGTCGCACGAGACCTTCACCCCCGCCCGTGGCGGCAGCGCCGCCGCCGAGGTGTCCGCCCTGCGCAAGAGCTTCGGCCCGGCGGCAGACGCCATCGTCGTCTCCAACACCAAGGGCTTCACCGGCCACCCCATGGGCGTCGGCGTCGAGGACGTGATCGCGGTGAAGATCCTCGAGCACGGGATCGTCCCGCCCGTGCCCAATTTCCGCGAGGTGGACCCCGACCTCGGCCTGCTCAACCTGAGCCGTGGCGGGCGCTACCCCGTTCAGTATGCCATCCACCTCGCCGCTGGCTTCGGTTCCCAGCTCGCCCTGACTTTGCTGCGCCACATCCCCGGCGGCCTCGACCGGGTTGACTCGCCAGCCCACTACCGCTTCTGGCTCGACCAGGTCAGCGGGTATGACCGCGCCGAGACCGAGGTTGTCTTGCGTGTGCTGCGCGTGGCTACCTCGGCCAGCAACGCCCCGGCGCGCACGCCCGCGCCAAGCAACTGGCGCTACGGCACCGGCCCGACCATCCGCGCCGCCGCCGCTGCGCAGGCTGGGGCCACGCCGCAGGCGCGGGTGTACCGCGAGGTGCCCCCGGCCCCCGCGCGGGTGGCGGTTCCGTCTAAGCCGCCCGTCGCCCCCGCCGCGCCCAAGCCGGTGGCCCCCGCGCCCAAGCCGGTTGTCCCCGCGCCCAAGCCGGTCGCTCCGGCCCCCGCCGCGCCGGTGGCCGTGTTGGCCGCCGCGCCCGTGGCGGCGGATCATCCTTCATCCCTCATCCCGCATCCTTCGTCCGACCCGGTCACGCAGCAGGTTCTCGCAATCATCGCTCAGAAGACCGGCTACCCCGCCGAGATGCTCGATGTGGATCTGGATCTGGAGGCTGACCTCGGCGTGGATACGGTCAAGCAGGCCGAGACCTTCGTGGCCGTCCGCGAGGCGTTCGACATCCCGCGCCCCGCTAGCATGGCCCTGCGCGATTACCCGACCCTGCGCCACGTGATTGGCTTCGTCTACACATCCCGCCCCGAGTTGGTGCCCGCTGCCGCGCCCGTGGCCGTGTTGGCCGCCGCACCCGTGGCGGCGGATCATCCTTCATCCCTCATCCCGCATCCCTCGTCCGACCCGGTGACAGAGAAGGTGCTGGCGATCATCGCCGAGAAGACCGGCTACCCGACGGAGATGCTCGACCTGGACCTGGATTTGGAGGCCGACCTGGGCGTGGATACGGTCAAGCAGGCCGAGACCTTCACATCGGTGCGCGAGGCGTTCGACATCCCGCGCCCCGATAGTCTGGCCCTGCGCGATTACCCCACCCTGCGCCACGTGATTGGCTTCGTCTACACGGCCCGCCCCGAGCTGAAGGCATCCGCCGCGCCGGTTGCGGCGACCCCGCAGCCCGCAGCCCTCAGCCCTCAGCCTTCCGCATCGCCCGTCGCGCCATCGTCCACAACCTACGACATAGCCGAGGCGGATCGCGCACCGCGCCGCGTGCCGACCCCGGTGCTGCGCCCGTCAATTGATCTCTGCAAGCCCACCGGCGCGACCCTGGATGCAGGCAGCCGGGTGATCGTGATGATGGATCGCGGCGGCGTCGGCAAGTCTCTGCTGAGTCGGCTCCAGAAGCGCGGCGTGACCGCCCTGACCTTCGAGGAGCCGCCCACCACCGAGGAGCTGAACGAGCGCCTGGCGAGCTGGCTGGCCGAGGGGCCGATCCAGGGCGTCTACTGGCTGGTTGCCCTCGACGCGGAGCCAGAGCTGACCTCCTTTGACCTAGCGGGCTTCCGCGAGGCCACCCGCGTGCGGGTCAAGAGCCTGTTCCTGACCTTGCGCACGCTCTACGATCAGTTCAAGGGGCCGGAAAACTTCCTGGTCTCGGCCACGCGCCTCGGCGGCCTGCACGGCTACGGCGACGAGGGCGCGAGCGCGCCGCTGGGCGGCGGCGTCACCGGTATCACCAAGGCGTTCAAGCGCGAGCGGATCGAGATCACCGTGAAGGCGGTGGACTTCGAGCTGGGGCGGAAGACCGCCGAGCCAGCTGATATGCTCATCGCTGAGACCCTCTTCGACCCCGGCGTGATCGAGGTGGGCTACCAGGACGGGATGCGCTTCAGCATCACCCTGCACGAGCAGCCGGCCGCCGACGGGCAGCCCGGCATGCACCTCAACCACGAGAGCGTCTTTGTGGTCACCGGCGCGGCCGGCGGCATCACCAGCGCGATTGTGGCCGACCTGGCGGCGGCGAGCGGCGGCACCTTCTACCTGCTCGACCTGACGCCTACGCCCGACCCGAACGACCCGCAGATCGCCCAGTTCCGCCGCGACCGCGAGGCGCTCAAGCTCAGCCTGATCGAGGAGCTGAAGGCGGCTGGCGAGCGGCCCACGCCGGTGCAGATCGACCGGCGGCTGGCCGGGATCGAGCGCGCTGACGTGGCCCTGCGCGCAATTGAGGCGGTGACCGCCGCAGGCGGCACGGCCCACTACCGCAGCGTCAACCTGCTCGACGGCCCATCGGTGGCCGCCGTGATCGCCGAGGTGGTCGAGCGCCACGCGAAGATCGACGTGCTGCTGCACGCGGGCGGCATCGAGATCAGCAAGAACATGCCGACCAAGGAGCCACGCGAGTTCGACATGGTCTTCGACATCAAGGCCGACGGCTTCTTCAGCATCCTGAAGGCCGCCGACAGCATCCCGATTGGGGCAACGGTCTGCTTCAGCTCGGTGGCGGGCCGCTTCGGCAACAGCGGGCAGCCCGACTACAGCGCGGCCAACGACCTGCTCTGCAAGATCACCAGCTCGCTGCGCCGCACGCGCCCGCAGACGCGCGGGATCGTGATCGACTGGACGGCCTGGGGCGGCATCGGTATGGCCACCCGTGGCTCTATCCCCAAGATCATGGCGGCCGCCGGGATTGATATGCTGCCGCCCGAGGTGGGCATCCCCACCATCCGCCGTGAGCTGACCGCCGGTGGCACCCGTGGCGAGATCCTGGTAGGCATCCAGCTCGGCATCCTCACCGCCGAACTCGACCCGCAGGGCGGGCTTGATCTGGAGCAGGTCAAGCAGGCGCTGGCGGATCGCGAGCCGCCCCTGGTGATGATTGGCGCGCTCACCTCGGCGCATCTCTATGGCGGGATCGAGGCCGAGACCACCCTTGACCCGACGTTCCAGCCGTTCCTCTACGACCATCGGAACGAGGGTACGGCGCTGCTGCCGGGCGTGATGGGCACCGAGGCGTTCGCCGAGTTGGTCAGCCTGCTGGCCCCCGGCTATCAGGTGGCCCAGATCGATCACGACCGCTTCGCCAGCCCGTTCAAGTTCTACCGCGACCAGTCGCGCACGCTCTACATGCGCGTCGTCATCCGGCCGCAGGCCGATGGCAATCTGATCGCCCACACCGAGCTGCGCTCGGTACTCAAGCCGCCGAAGGTCGGCCTGCCCGAGCAGGTCACACTCCACTTCAGCGCCGACCTGTGGCTGAGCAAAGCGCCGCTCAACCCGCCCGCGCCGGTCGAGCTCTGGCCGCTGTCTGACGCGGCCCGCAGCATCGAGGCACCCGAGATCTACAGCTTCTTCTTCCACGGCCCGGCCTACCAGGTCCTCGACAAGGTGCTGATCGAGGACGGGCGCGCGATTGGCGTGATGTCCAACCAGCGCCCGCCCGCGATCATCCCGCCCAACGCCGCAGCGATCATCGACCCGCTGCTGATCGAGTTTTGCTTCCAGACCGCCGGGCTCTTGCAGGCGTCGCGCGATAGCGTGATGGCGTTGCCCGCAGAGATCGAGTCGGCGGTCGTCTACCGGGCCACGCCGCCGCTCGGCGAGCCGCAGCTCTACGCGGTGGTCACACCGGCTGAGGGTGGCGGCTTCGACGCCCAGGTGCGTGACGAGGCCGGCGAGGTCTACGTGACGCTGCGCGGCTACCACACGTCGGCCCTGCCGGGGACGGTGACGATCTAGTGGCTCCACATGAAATTCGGACATCCCGCATAACCACCGAGGTGAACCACTAGCGTTTTATCAGGCGTGGGAGGCTGTGCCGCCCACGCCTGATAAAAAAGGAACCGGAGATCTCTTGATCAGCTGGCTGACGGTCGAGCGCGGTGATTGTCCGCCGCCACAGGACGTGCTTGGCCCTGAGGAGCTTGCGTACTACGCGGGCCTGCGTA
>CAISPW010000287.1 GCA_903887465.1 uncultured Oscillochloris sp.
TCATCCCCCCGGCGAACGTTGCCGCGACAGCGTGACTGATGTGAAAATAGCCAATAGCCGATAGCCGATAGCCGATAGCCGATAGCCGGGCATCAGCGACCATGTTCATCGCGGCGGTGTGCGCCCCGCGCATGAACGTCTTTTGCGGTAGTGCAAAAGATCTTTCGGGGAGTGGCTTTGGTAGCCCCAACCCCCCGCCGGAGGCGACGTTGCATCAGCCCTGGCCTTGTTGCCTATATGTCTGGACATATAGGCAACGGAGTAGTATACTGGGCGAACATTTTCCCCTGTCAATTATCTGACTGGCCGACGCGGCAGTACCCCCGTGAGGAGCGCGATCATGCCCTACCAGATCAACCGCCATGCCCACAACATGCTCTGGGTGACGATCCAGGGCTACATGCCCATGGAGCACGTCGAAAACTACTTTCAGGAGATGTGGCGGACGCTTGATGATTGCCCGCACCCAACCGACATCCTGGTAGACGGTCGCCTTATGCAAAACTCCAGCAATGTCGCGCGCCAGCGCACCGAGCAGGTCGCCCATCATCCGCACCTGGGCCACGTCGCCTTTGTGGTAGACGCCCAGCATCTGCTGATCTTTGCCCCGCTGGTGCATCTGATCAGCGGGATCGGCCTTTTCGGCGACGAGCACACGGCCATGGACTACCTAAACCACGCGCGCGGCACACCCAGGATCGCCAGCAACAAGCTGCCGACTGTGTCCTCGTACTCTGAGGAGAGCCAGCGCATCCCGCCGCCTCCGCCGCAGCATGGTGGGTTCGCCGGCCTCCTCGATAGCTTGAGCAGCGGTCTGCGCCAGATCTCCCGCAGCGTTGATCAGGAGTAGGTCGAACTGCGAGTTGCAGATCGCAGATCTGGCCGCATCCATGGTCAGCGCGTTCGCCCCCGCGTATGCGCGTACGCGGGGGCTTGCCTTTGCCTGCGTCAGCTTTCCCCGACCCGCACCGCCACCAACGTCATATCGTCGTGAGTCGGGGTGCCCTCGGCGAAGCGTGCGACCTCGATCAGGATGAGGGCGATCAGGTCGTCGGGGGGCAGGTGGCCCCAGCGGATGAGCATGGCCTCCAGCCGCTCGAAGCCAAACAAGTTGCGGCGCTGGTCGTGGGCCTCAACGATGCCATCGGTGTAGAAGAGTACCGTATCGCCAGGGGCCAGGTCAACCTCTATCTGCCGGTACTCGGTGTCGATGAACATGCCCAGGGGCAGGGCCGAGGGTGCGGAGATAAAATCGGTGCTGCCGTCGGCGCGGCGCAGCAGCGGGCTGAGTTGCCCGCCATTCGCCAGGGTCATCCGGTGCATCTGCGGTTCCACGACGGCGTAGCTCAAGGCCACAAAGGTATTCTTGGGCACATCATCCACCAGCCAGCGGTTTGTCTCCGTCAGCACGACCCAGGGCGTCTCGTGGTTGCGGGCCTCGGAGCGGCTCGTCGAGCGGGCCACCGCCATGAGCATGGCGGCGGGTAGGCTCTTCCCCGAGACATCGCCGACGATTATGGCGACGCGGGATCCCAGGTCGACCACATCGTAGAAGTCACCGCCGGTCTCGCGGGCGGGCAGGCAGCGGGCGGCCATGCTCAGGCCATCAATGTGCGGCAGCCGACGCGGGAAGAGGTTGGACTGGATGCGGCGGGCGATCTCCAGCTCCTGCTCAATGCGGGTGACCGATTCTTGGTAGAGCTGGGCATTCTCTAGGGCGACAGCGGCGTGGTTGGCGAAGGTGCGGGCAACCTCGATATCGCGCTCGCTGAAGCTGACGCCAGCCTGGCTGCGGATATCGATATTCAGCACACCAAGCATGTTGCCACGGGCGATCAGGGGTGCGCCGAGCCAGGCGCGAATGCTCGCCGAGGTGGGGATGTGTATCCAGTCCCCGTCGCTGCGACCGGCCACCCAGAGCAGCGGCTCGCGGCGGCGCATCACTTCACCAGCGGCGCTGCCTTCCATGGAGAGGCTAACGCCGCGCACGTCGTCGCCGCCAGGCCGTCCGCGTGAGGCCACCATACGCAACTGGTCGCCGTCGCGCAGCATAATCGAGGCGGTATCGTAGGCGATCACCTTGTGCAGTTCGCCGAGGATCAGGCGCAGCACCTCATCGGGGTTGAACGAGGAACTGAGCACACGGGCCATCTCGCGCAGGGTATCGGCGGTGCGGCGCTGCTCCTGCTCGGCGGCGAAGAGTTGGGCATTCTCAACGGCGGCGGCAACCGAGGTGGCCACCGTCATCATGAGATCAAGCTCCTCGTCGCTGAAGATCATCCGCTCGTGGTAGCTGTCCAGCGAGATCGCGCCGAAGATGCGGTCGCGGCTGATCAGTGGCACCACCACCAGCGAGTTGACGCCTATAGCGATAAACGTCTCCCACGAGGCGGCGGTGCGCGGGTCGTTGGCAATGTCGCTGATCAGCAGGGGCCGACGGGTGCGCTGCAGCTCCGCGAACAGCAGGTTGTCGTGCAAATTCACCGCCAGGCCGAGCGAGTCGGTAGGCGGATACTCGGCCGCCAGCACGCCCGTCTGCTCATTGAGGAACAGCACCGTGCCGGTATGGTCGGCCCAGAAGAGTTGCACCAGTTCACGCGAGGCAATCTCCAGGATCCCCTGCTGGTCGAGGCGTGCGCTGAGGACTGAGGCGATACGGTGGACCAATTCCATGCGCGTGGCCTGACGCTCGGCGGCGACGGCGTGGGCCTGGGCCGCCTGGGCGAGACGGGCATTCTCGGCGGACTGGGCCTCGACCGCCTCAAACAGGCGCACCTTCTGCACGCCCAGGCTCACGTGGCTGGCCACCTGCCCCAGAAAGCTGATCGTGCCGCTGTCGTAGCGGTAGGGCCGGTAGTCCTGCACCGAGAATACCCCGATCAGCTCGCCGTCGCGGGCCACCAGGGGCACGCCGGCCCACGAGCGCACCTCGCTCTCGGGGCCAACGGCATGCGGGACAATCCCTCGCTGTGCGGCTTCCTCGCGCTGCGCGCGCAGGTCGTGGTAGAGCAGGGGCTCGCGGTTGGTCAGGATCCAGTCGCTCATCGTGCCTTTGGGCACGGTCATGCCCAACTCCTCCAGCGGGATGTGGGAGTCCTGTTCGGCAAAGATCGCGTGGGTGACGGTGCGGCTATCCGGCTCACAGATCAGCAGGTAGAACACCGAGGCATCCGTACGCTCGGCCACCACCCGGCGCACCTCGTCGAGCATCATGTCGAGGTCGTAGGAAGCGGTGACGAGCTTGCCGATCTGGCCAATCGCCTCAAGCTCGCCGATCTGGCGGGCGCGCTGGGTGAGCAGGCGCACATTCTGCACGTGCAAGGCCACCTGGGACGCCATATTGTGCAGCAGGCTCTCGTCACGCGGGCTAAACATGCCGGGGGTGTCGCTCTGCACCGAGATCACCCCGATCACGCAGCCGGCGCGATCTACCATGGGCACACCGAGCCAGGAGAGCGCGCGGCGCTCGGAGCCGACGGCGGAGCGATCATAGCCCTCAAGGGCGGAGATCTGCTCGGGCAAATTCTCGAAGCGCAGCGGCAGCCCGCTGCGGATGATCCACGCGCTGAGTGAGCGCGGCGGCGGCGGCTGGCTGCCCCAGTAATCGTAGGCGTGGCCCTCGTGGATCGAGACGGCGTCACTCACCATCTCGCGGTCGGGGTCGTAGATCAGCATCGAGAAGGCGTCCATCGAAATGAACTCCTTCAGCGCATCGTAGACATGGCGCAGCAGGGTGCGTAGATCCTGGGCGGTGGAGGCGGCCCGGCTGACACTGCTCAGGGCGCGCAACTCGCTAATCTTGCGCTCGCGCTCCTCCAGCAGGCGCGTGTTCTCCACCACGACGGCGATCTGGTTGGCCACCGCTTGGGCCAAGCGCACCTCGTGTGCGCTGAAGGTGCGCGAGCCGATGCCGAATAGGCTCAGGGTGCCCAGCACACTGGAGCCGACACTCAGGGGCACGCTCAGGGCGCAGTTGAAGGCGGGGAAGACGTGAATCGGGAAGCGGTTTGGGTCAAAATACGTATGCCAGCCGCGCTCGACGACCTGCGTACGGCCCTCCCACACTACCTGGCGCAGCGGGCTGGTCTCCAGCGGCGAGTTGGTCGTGACCTCGGCGTACTGCGGAGAAAAGCCACGGTTGGCCTGGAGTACGAGGGTTTGGCGCGAATCGTCGAGCAGGCGCACGTTGCCGGCGTCGAAGCGCAAGAGGTCGATGGCCACACCAAGCGCCTGGTCGAGGACGTCCGGCAGCGGGCGACGGGCCACCGCCGCCGAGGCAATACTGCTGAGGGCGTCGATCTCCTCGGTGCGGGCGGTCACCTGGGTCGCCAGAGCCAGACTCAACCGCTCCTGGATCTCGAACAGGCGCACGTTCTCCACGGCCACCGCGATCACGTTGGCCATGCGCTGGAGCAGATCTTGAGTGTCCGGCGTGTAAATGCCAACCTGGTAGCTCTGGATGGAGATCACGCCCACCGCATCGGCACCGACCATCAGGGGCACGCCAAGCCATGAGCGCGAGTGCTTCTGGATGTTGCCGAACATCACCCTGCTGATGGTGGGGTCGCACTCAGTCAGTATGTCGTGGTAGAGCATGGGCGCGCGATTGTGGATGATCGCGCCGGTGAGGAAGCCATACTCCAGCCCCTCGATATACTCGACCAGGCCCTCGTCCACCATCAGCGCAGCGATGAATATCTCGGGAGCCGTATCGCAGAGGGCGATGTAGGCCGCGTCGAAGCTGAAGACGCCGGCCAGTTCGTGGTAGATCGTCTCTAGGATGACACGCAGGGTGGGGCGGTCGCGACAGGCGAAGCTAACATTATAAAGGGCGGCGAGTACGCGCTGATCCTGCTCACGCTGACGGCGAAGCATGTCGCGCTGGTTCTCAAGCTCGACCACTATCTGAGATCGGCGTGCCATGCTATCCTGCTTATCTCCGCTGGGGGCTGCGCGCCCCTAGCCAAATGGCAGCGCCACGACCTCGGCGACCGCGCCATCCACCTCCAGCCTCCCGCCGAGCTCGGCATGGGCGCTGCGCACATAGGCTAGCCCAATCATGCCGTAGCGCGGCGACTCGACGATGCTTGTGATCTCCCCGGCATCATCTTCATCCCTGGCGACCAGCTTCGCGGGCAGGGCCAAGCCATCTGGCAGGCCGTCCGGCAGGCGCAGGCCACGCAGTTGCTTGGCCAGTCGCCCCCGGCTCTCCATGCGCGCGATGATCTCCTGGCCCACGTAGCAGCCTTTCGTAAAGCTGATCGCGTCTCGGAGATTTGTCTCTAGGGGGATGTACTCCTGGGAGAGTTCGCGACCGAACGCCCCGTGGCCCGCCTCCACCCGCAGCACATCGAAGGTGTCATAATCTAGCGGTAGCACGTCAGCGTCAGCCAGAGTCTCCGACAGCTCGGCGAGGGCCGCAGGCGGCGCGTAGATCGCCACCCCGCCCCCGCACAGCGGCAGGCAACCCGCCACATACATCGGCCACGCCCGCCATTGAGCGGGGGCCATGGCGTAGGACGTCAGACCCTCGGCGGGCAGGCCCAGGCCCGCCAGCCGTTCGACCGCCTGCGGCCCGTAGACCATCAACTGGCCCAGGCTCGCGCTGGCGTCGTCCAGCGTGACCTTATCGTTAAAGAAGATATTCTTGTGCAGGTGGCGCAGGATCGCCGGGCCGTTGCCGGGACTCGTCACCAGCAGCAGGCCGTCTTCGGCGCGGTGGACGGTAAGCAGGTCGATGATCCGCCCGACCGGCGTCGCCAGCACCGTGCGCGTGCCCTGGCCCGGCACCAACCGCTCGATCTGGTTGGTCGAGAGGCGGTGCAGCAGCGCGGCGGCGTCCCGACCGCGCATCCAGATCCGCCCGCAGGCTGCGCCGTCGCAGATCGCCGCGCCCGTGTAAACCGCCGTGTAGGCGGCCAGGCTCACGTGCGCGACCGTCAGGGTGTCTGTCATAGATGTCTTTCCCGTCACCGGAGGGTCGCCGCTCTCACATCGTGCAACTTTCCACTATCATACCATAAGAGCAATCCGAGACTCGTTATGAAAAGGTGTCGCGCCAGGGCTGGTGCAACGTCGCCTCTGGCGGGGGTTTGGGGGTGGCAACGCCCCCCCCGAACGATCTTTTTTGGGGATGTTTGGCGGCGAAACCGCCAAAAACCAACAAAAAGCGAAGTCTGGGGCGCAGCCCCAGCGACGTTGCAGTCGCCCTGGAAGCTCCTGGGTTTTACGGGCTATTTCTATAACATGTGCTATAATCACACGCACTGTACATACACAAGATCATAGCGTTGAGGTGACCCGCAAGCCCGGATGCTAGGGCGTAATGGTGGAAGCTGGTGAGAGTCCAGCGCTGTGCCGCAACTGTAACCGGTCGTCCGATACGGACGCCGGAAGCCAGGAAGCCTACCTCAACACGTCGTTCACCCCTTCTCGAGCTTAGGAGGACGAACATGACCCGCGCCCCATAACGCTCTTGCGTCATGGTTTGCCCGGCGTTTTGTCGCCCCGGCCTTCTCTGAAGGCCGGGGCTTTCTGTTTGCCATGATACAGGGATTCCACATGAACCGCCCTATCCGCGCCGTCGCCGCGCTTCTGGTCGCACTGGCCCTAGCCGCATGCGCCGCCACGCCCACCGCCACGCCCACCGCCACGCCCACCGCCGCGCCCCAGATCACCGACGCCCTCGGTCGTCAGGTTGCCGTCCCGGCCACGGTGAAGCGAATCGTCTCTCTGGCCCCCTCGATCACCGAGATCATCTTCGCGGTTGGGGCCGGCCCGCAGTTGGTGGGCGACACCAAGTACTGCAACTACCCGCCCGAGGCCGACGCCCTGCCCGAGATCGGCGGGTTCACCGCCAACACGATCAGCGTCGAGTCGATTGTGGCGCTCAAGCCCGACCTCGTGATCGGCGGGAGCGCGGCCCAGGTTCCGGTCGCCGAGGCGCTGGCGAAGCTGAACATCCCGACCCTGATCTTCGACCCCAAGACCTTCGAGGAGGTCTACCGCAATATCGAGCAGATCGGCACCGTCACCGGGCGCGCAGACGCGGCCAAGGCCGTGGTGACGAAAATGCGCGATCAGGTCGCCGCCGTGCAGCAGCGGGTTGCCAGCATCCCCGCCGACAAACGCCCGACCGTCTTCTATGAGGTCTTCGACGCGCCGCTGATGACCGCCGGGCCGGGTACCTTCATCGGCCAGATGCTCGGGCTGGCCGGGGCGATCAGCATTTTCGCCGACGCGACCGAGGACTACCCGCAGGTGAGCGCCGAGGCGATTGTGTCGCGCGACCCGGCGGTGATTGTGGGGCCGAGCTCGCACGGCGACAAGCTGACGCCTGCGCAGGTGGCCGCCCGACCGGGCTGGGACAAGATCCGCGCCGTGCGCGATAGTCGGATCGCCCTGATCGACGGTGATATGGTCTCGCGGCCCGGCCCGCGCCTCGCCGATGCGCTGGCGGCTCTGGCCGACACGCTCTACCCGGCACAGAAGTGATCGGCCGGCTGCGCCTGCGCCCGGCGATCTGGGCACCCGCACTGGCCCTCGGCCTGGTTGTAGCCGCTACCCTGAGCCTGGGCGTCGGCGCGGTCTGGCTGGCCCCCGACCAGGTGGCCCGCGCCCTGCTGACCCCGCATAGCCCCGACGCTACCGCCACCGTGGTGACGATTGTCTGGGATCTGCGTTTGGCCCGCGTGCTGCTGGCCGCCCTGGTGGGCGCGGGGCTGGCCAGCGCGGGCGCAGCCTTCCAGGGCATGTTCCGCACGCCCCTGGCCGACCCCTTTATGATCGGAGCCTCGGGCGGGGCGGCCTTGGGGGCGACCCTGGCCATCCTCGGGAAGGTGAACCTCGGTTCGGCGACCGTACCGGCGGCGGCGTTTATGGGGGCCATGCTCGCGGTGATGACCGTCTACGGCATCACCCTGGCCAGCGGGGCCAACTCGGCCACAGCCCTGCTGCTGGCTGGCGCGGCCCTGAGTACCATCCTGTCGGCGGTGGTCTCCCTGCTGATGCTGATGAACGACCGGGCCATCCAGGAGATCTTCGCCTGGCTGCTCGGCGGATTCTCGGGGCGCAGCTGGCCGCAACTGGCGATGTCCGGCCCGCCGATCCTGGTCGGGCTGGGCATGCTCTGGCTGCTGGCGCGACCGCTCGACGCTCTGACCAGTGGCGAGGAGACGGCGCGCAGCCTGGGCCTGCCGCTGAATGTGGCCCGTGGGGCGATTGTGGCGGCGGCTAGCTTGGTGACAGCGGCGGCGGTGGCGGCCAGCGGCCTGATCGGCTTCATCGGCCTGGCTGCGCCGCACATCGCGCGGCTGTTCTGCGGATCCAGTCACGCCCGGCTCATCCCGGCCAGCGCCCTGGTGGGCGCTCTGCTGCTGCTGATCGCCGACAGCGTGGCCCGCACCGCCATCGCCCCCACCGAACTGCCGGTCGGCGTGCTCACCGCCCTGCTTGGCGGGCCGTTCTTTCTCTGGATGCTCGGCTGGGGAGGCTCGCGTTGAGCGCCGCGCTTGCAGCCGAGGGGCTGCGCTACGAACTGGGCGGGCGGGCCATTCTCGACCAGGTGCAGCTCCAGGTGCGGCCCGGCGAGGTGCTGGCCCTGATCGGCCCGAACGGGGCCGGCAAGACCACCCTGCTGCGCGCCCTGGCCCGCCTGTTGCGCCCGCTCGGCGGGACGGTCAGCCTGGATGGGCGGGATGTCTGGCGCATGCGCCCGCGCCCGGTGGCCCGCCAGTTGGCCCTGGCCCCGCAGGGCGCGGAGCTGTGGCCGCTCAGCGTCGAGCAGTTTGTGGGGCTGGGCCGCGCGCCGCACCGGGGCTGGCTGCTGCCCCTCGGCCCCGACGACCGCGCCGCCGTACAGGCCGCCCTGGAGCGCACCGGCATGGCCCCCCTGCGCGAGCGCCCGGTGACCGAGCTGTCGGGCGGCGAGCAGCGTCGGGCGATCCTGGCCCGCGCCCTGGCCCAGGTGCCGCAGGTACTCCTGCTCGACGAACCCACCGCCGCCCTCGACCTGAAGTATCAGGTGGCCATCCTCGGACTGGCCCGCCAGCTCGCCCACGCCGATGACCTGTCTGTCGTGATCACCTTGCACGACCTGAACCAAGCCGCTGGCGTGGCCGACCGACTGGCCCTGCTGTCTAACGGTCGCGTGCTGGCCATCGGCACGCCCGACGAGGTGCTCACCGCCGAGCTGATCGGGGCCACCTACGGGGTGCCGGTCTCGGTCTGCCGTCACCCGCTCGACGGGACGCCGCTGATCACCCCAATCCGTGAAATGCGGTAAGGGCGAAGCATCGCCACGGGAAGAGTGTCGGTCACGCGAACCATCTGGTGGCGATGCTTCGCCCTTACAAAGGGACACCATTATGACCAAGGGTTTGGTGATCGTCCACACCGGCAACGGCAAGGGCAAGACTACCGCCGCCATCGGTATGCTCACCCGAGCCTGGGGCCGCGATATGCGCCTCGGCGGCATTCAGTTCCTCAAGCACGAGAAGGCGAACTACGGCGAACTGCGCGCCTTCGAGCGCATGGGCATCACGCTCACCCCGGTGGGCGACGGCTTCACTTGGCTGAGCCGCGATATGGACGAGACCCAGGCCAAGGCGATGCACGGCTGGGAGTTGGCCAAGGCGCAGATCGTCAGTGGCGTGTATGACATCTTCCTGCTCGACGAGTTCACCTATGTGATGCACTTCGGCTGGCTGGATGCGAGCGAGGTGGTGGCTTGGCTGCACGTCAACAAGCCGCCGATGCTGCACCTGATCATCACCGGGCGCAATGCGCCCCAGGCGCTGATCGACTATGCCGACCTGGTGACGGAGATGCGTGAGATCAAGCACCCCTTCCGCGAGCAGGGCGTCAAAGCGCAACGGGGGGTTGAGTTTTGATCTATCGTCTGCGCACCCGTTGCCTAAGCCTGCTCGTGGCCCTCGCCGTCGACACCCTCCTGGGCGACCCGCCAAATAGCTGGCACCCGGTGGTGCTGCTGGGGCGCTGGATCGGCCTTGGCGAGCGCCTGGCCCCGCAGGGCGCGCGGGGGCGGCTGGCCTGGGGGGCGATCTGGCTGGGGCTTGGCGCGGGTGGCGCGGGCGCGCTGGCCGGATTGGCCCCGCAGCATCCGCTGGCCCAGGGCGCGCTGGCCTCCATCTTGCTGGCCTACCGGGGGCTGGACCGCGCCGTGGGCGAGGTGCATGCGGCCCTGGCGTGCGATGACCTGGCCGAGGCCCGGCGTCTGCTCGGCTGGCATCTGGTGAGTCGGCCCACGAGCGAGCTGCGCGCCGACGAGGTGGCGGCGGCGGCGATCGAGTCGCTGGCCGAGAATCTCTCCGATAGCCTGGTGGCCCCGCTGCTGGCCTACCTCGCCGGTGGGCTGCCGGGGCTGGCGGTCTACCGCTTGAGCAACACCGCCGACGCGATGTGGGGCTACCACAGCGAGCGCTACGAGTACCTGGGCAAGCCGGCGGCCCGCCTCGATGACCTGCTCAACCTCGCGCCGGCCCGCCTCACCGCTGCGCTGATCGCCCTGGCGGCCCAGTTGGTGAACCGGCGCGGCGCGGCGGCGTGGGCCGTGGCCTGGCGCGACCACGCTCGCACCGCCTCGCCCAACGCGGGCTGGCCGATGGCGGCTATGGCTGGTGCGCTCGACACCGCGCTGGAAAAGCGTGATCACTACCGGCTCGGCAATGGTCGGCAGGTGGCCGATGTGGCGATGGTTGGCGAGGCCCGCGCCATCGCCCGCATCGCGATGCTGATTATTAGCGCCGTGCTTGTGACCGCAGGCGCGGCGTCATCCTAGAACCTCACCCCCGCCTCGCTGCGCTCGGCTCCCCCTCTCCGCTGCTTCGAGGGGGCAGGAGGTGAGGTTGGCAATGGCCCCAAGCGTATCAAATAGGCAGGTAAACTTCTATGATCCTTCTTATTGGTCACGGCAGCCCCGACCCTGCGGGCAACGCCGAGTTTCTGCAGTTCGCCCAGGCGCTCGAACGTCATCTGGGGGTGGCCACGCAGCCCTGCTTCCTTGAGTTGGCCGAGCCGACGATTGGCGCGGGCCTCGATGCCTGCGCCGCCGCCGGGGCGAGGGAGATTGTGGCCCTGCCGCTCTTCCTGGGACCGGGTCGGCACCAGAAGCGCGATGTGCCGGGGCTGCTCGCGGAGGCCCAACTGCGCCACCCCGGCGTTATCGTCCGCTACGGCGCACCGCTCGGGCCGCACCTGCGCTTGGTGGATGCGCTATCGGATCGTGCGACCGAGACCCTCGCCCAGAGCGTCGCCGAATCTACCGACGACGAGACGGCCCTGCTGGTGATCGGGCGCGGCAGCAAGGACTCACAGAGCAACGCCGAACTGCCCCGGCTGGCCCGTCTGCTCTACGAGAAACACACCTACGGCATGGTCGACTATGCCTTCCAGTCGGTGGTCGCGCCCGACGTGGGCCAGGCGATCACGCGCTGCGTGAAGCTGGGGGCGCGCCGGGTGGTGCTGCTGCCTTACCTGCTCTTCACGGGCTTTGTGCGCCACGATAGTATCGCGCAGGCCCGCGCTGCGCAAGCGGTGTATCCAGACATCGAGATCTTGATCGCCGCGCCCCTGTTTCCGCACGCGGGGCTGCTCGCGGCGGCGGCGCAGCGCTACGAGGAGTGTAGCGACGGCATGGCGACGATGACCTGCGACCTCTGTGCGTACCGCCAGCGCGCCTCCGCTGATGATCATCCATCATCATCACGACCACTCGCACCACCCACATGAAGAGGCCCACCCATGACCCTGCCCCCCCACGCAATCGCCGCCGAGTCGTTTGTGATCATCCGCCAGAGCCTATCCGAGCGCGGCTACGTCTTCACGCCGCCGCTCGCTGCGGTGATCGAGCGGATCATCCACACCACCGCCGACTTTGAGTTTGCCAACCTGGTGCAGGTGAGTCCGGGTGCCGTTGAGTCCGGGGTGCGCGCACTGCAAGCCGGCTGCGCGGTGATCACCGATGTGCAGATGGTGCGCGTGGGCATCGGTGCCCAGCGCTTGGCGGCGCTGGGCGGCTCACTGCACTGCTTTATCGGCGACGAGACGGTGAAGGCTCAGGCGACGGCGCAGGGCATCACCCGTGGCGCGCAGAGCATGCGCCTGGCCGCCGAGCGCGGCCTGCTCGATGGCGGGATTGTGGCGATCGGCAATGCGCCCACCGCCCTGGAGGAGATCATCCGCCTGGTGGCGGCGGGTGCGCGACCGGCCCTGGTGGTCGGCGTGCCGGTTGGCTTTGTCGGTGCCGCCGAGAGCAAGGCCGCCCTGGCCCAGGTAACGGCGGTGCCCTGGCTCGTGACCGTTGGCCGCAAGGGGGGATCAACGATTGCGGTTGCGGCGATCAACGCCATGCTGCGCCTAGCGGTCGGCGCAGGGAATGATGAATTGTGACGTGATGGACGCGCCCATCCCCCCGCGTGACCGGCGCGGTATGCGTACCGGGTTTACGACCGGCACCAACGCGGCAGCGGCGGCCAAGGCCGCTACGCTTGCGCTGCTCACCGGGGTCTGGCCCACAACCGTGTCGGTGTGTCTGCCCACCGGCGAGACGACCACCATGACGCCGGTAGCGTACCGACTCGCCGCAGAGTTAGCTCAGTGTTGCATGATCAAAGACGGCGGCGACGACCCTGATGTGACCCACGGCGCGCTGATCTGCGCCACGGTTCGGCCCGCCGCCACGCCCGGCATCGCGCTGGATGGCGGCATCGGCGTCGGGCGGGTCACGCTGCCCGGCCTGGGGCTGCCGGTGGGCGAGGCGGCGATCAACCCGGTGCCGCGCCAGCAGATCTGCGCCAACGTGGTCGATGCCGTGCTGGCCGCACGGCCCGATGGCGCGGGCTATCTGGAGCGGCGCGGGCTGGAGGTAATCATCAGCGTGCCCGAGGGCGAGCGGATCGCCCAGCGCACGCTCAACCCGCGCCTGGGCATCCTCGGCGGCATCAGCATCCTGGGTACCTCGGGCAAGGTTCATCCCTACAGCACGGCGGCCTGGCGCGCAAGCGTGGTGCAGGCCGTCCAGATGGCCACCTACCACAACCTGCGCCGGGTGGTACTCTCGACCGGCGCCCGCTCTGAGCAGTACGCCATGCGAATGTTCCCCGAGTTGCCCGAGGTGGCCTTCGTCGAGATCAGCGTATTTACCGGGGCGGCCCTGCGTACCTGCGTGGCCCAGGGCGTGACTGACGTTACCCTCGTCGCCATGATCAGTCGGATCATCAAGACCGCGCAGGGCCGCATGGTCACGCACGTGTCCGGCAACCCGGTGGACTTCGCCTTTCTGGCCCAGGTCTGCCGCGATGCGGGCGCATCGGACGAGCTGAGCGCGGCGACGGCGGCGGCTAACACCGGGCGACATTTCCTTGAGCTGTGCCAGGCTCGCAGCGAACTGGCCCCGCTTGAGCGGCTGACGGACATGGCCCTGGCACAGTGCCAGCGTTTTGTGCGACGCTTGGGCGGCACGCTGGCGCTTGAGGTGGTACTGGTCGATTTCGATGGCACGCCGCTGGTCAGGATAGCCGGTAGCCGATAGCCGATACGTAGACTCATTTCATGGAAAAGATTCTGATCTTAGGGATGACGGGGGCCGGGCGCGCGAGCGTACCGGCCACGCAGCTCGCCCGCGTACTCCAGGCCGAGCTACTCGTGGGCGGGGATCGCCAGCTCGGCCACTTCCCCGACTACACCGGCGAGCGGTTGAGCATGCGCCAGGGTATCGGCGCGGTGGCCCGGCGGCTGCGTGAGGCATTCGATGCCGGACGGCGCGCGGTGGTGCTGGCCTCGGGCGACCCGCTCTGCTACGGGATCGGCTCTAGCTTGCGGCGCACGTTTGCCGCCGAGGATCTGGAGATTGTGCCCGCGCCCAGCGCCTACCAGCTCGCCTTTGCCGCCTTGGGCGAGCCCTGGCACGACGCCGCACTGCTCAGCGTTCACGGACGCCCGCTCGCCGAGGTGGTGCGCGCCGCCTGCGCCGCAACCAAGGCGGCGATCCTTACCGACGACCTGCACACCCCGGCGCGGATCGCGCAGACGCTGATGGACGCCGGAGTGTCCGCCAATCGCCCCTGTGCGATCTGCGAGAACCTGGGCGATCCTGAGCAGCGGATTGTCCGCACCCACCTGGCCGATGCGGCGGGCCAGGTATTCGCGGCGCTCAACGTCTTCGTCGTCTGGCCCGAGGGGGGAATAGCCGATATCCGATATCCGATATCCGATAGTGAAAAGCCGACAAGCGATGACCCCTCGGCTATTGGCTATCAGCTATCAGCTATTCCCCCCTCGGCTATCGGCTATCGGCTATCGGCTATTCCCCCCTCGGCTATTGGCTATCGCCTATCGGCTATTCCCCCCGGCATCCCCGACCCAGACTTCTCAACCACCGGCGGGCTGCTGACCCGGCGCGAGATCCGCTTGCTGAGCCTGGCCGAGTTGGCAATCCAGCCCGGCGAGGTCTGCTGGGATCTGGGTGCGGGCAGCGGCGCGGTAAGCATCGAGGCCGCGTGCGGGCAGCCGATGGCGACGGTGTACGCGGTTGAGCGGCGTGGCCTGATGTGTGACCACATCCGCGAGAACATGCGCCGCTTCCCGGTGCCGAATCTGCATCTGGTGGAAGGCACCGCGCCAGCGGTCTGCGCCGACCTGCCCAACCCGCACGCGGTCTTCATCGGCGGCAGCGGCGGGCATCTGGCCGAGATGATCGCCCTCGTGCGGCAGCGGCTGCATCCCGGCGGGTGCCTGGTTCTGGCCCTGGTAACCTTGGAGAATCTTCAGGCCGCCCGCGACTGCCTGCCCGATGCCCGCGTGGCCCAGGTGCAGGTGAGCGTCGGCGCGCCGATCCTGGGGATGCTGCGGCTTGAGGCGCACAACCCGGTCTTTGTGGTGTCGTGGAGATCGTAGGGGTTACACAACCGCGCCTACGGCGGCGGCGGGCCAAATTCGAGGTCGGCCAGCGTGACGAGCGAGTCGAGGTCTTCAATCAGTTCTGGACTATACCGCTCGACGATCCCACGCACAGATACACGTTCATCTGCGGGTGTCAGCGCAATCAGCCGCTGGATGTCTGCCAGATCTTGCGTTCGCCCGGCCTGAAGTTTCATAAGGATCAAGTTAGGTACGTGGCAATAGGTTCATTGCCGAGTTGAACGCTGAACCCACCAATGCCCAAGGTACCGATAAAGCGATAGCCAGCGTTCAGAAAAGCTGCCGGGGCGACGTATAGCAGTCCTATTCCAGTTGTGAAGAAGGAGTCAAGGCTTTAGCCGGCCTTATCCGGCTAAAGCCTCGACTCCACGCAACAACCCCAAGAGGATTGCTATACGTATCGTTTGCGTTCATAAGATCCATTGCGTTTCATCGCGTTTTATTGCGTCCTATTGCGGAAAGGCGTCATTCCTGCTATACTCTACGTATACGCACATTCGTGTGAAAGCCATCCTCAATGCAGCTTGTCGAGCACCA
>CAISPW010000288.1 GCA_903887465.1 uncultured Oscillochloris sp.
AGCCCCCGGCTAGATTCGACGACGGTCGCTGAAGCGGCCTGTCTGAGGCCGCTTCAGCGGCCGTCGTAGACCTAGCCCGCCCGTTTACGGGCCGGGCGCTCAGCCGAACCGCGTGCCTTTTTCGGTAGTGCCGAAAAATACTACCGCAACCTTTTGCGGCCCCGGCGCGTCCCTATCATAGCTGCTGCGTAAAACGGAGGGTTACGATGATCGCGACACTCATCGCGCTGGCCACGGGCCTGGGACTCTCGACGGCCGCCGGGCTCAACGCATTTCTTCCGCTGCTGACGGTTGGGATTCTGGCCCGCCTGGGGCTGATCGAGCTGGCCGCGCCGTTTGGACTGCTGACGCACCCGCTGGTGCTGCTGATCATTGCGGCCCTGGCGGCGCTCGATTTTGTGGGGGATAAGCTGCCTGCGGTGGATAGCGCGCTGCACGCCTTTGGGATGATCATCGCGCCGGTCGCCGGGGCCATCCTGGCCCTGGCGGCCCAGGGCGATGTGGCGCACATTCACCCGGTGGTGGTGGCGCTCGCCGGGGTGGTGGCGGCGGGCGGCACGCACCTGGCCCGCACGGCGGTGCGCCCGGTGGTGACGACGGCCACGGCTGGCACCGGCAACCCGGTACTCAGCCTGGCCGAGGACGGGGTCGCGCTGGCGTTGAGCCTGCTGGCCATTCTGGCCCCGGCCCTGGCGGTCATCCTGCTGGCCATCCTGGCCGTGGTATGCGTCCGGGTCTTCCGGCGGGCCGCGCAGATCTGGGACGAGGGGCGCAGCAACGCCGCGCTACTGCGTCCTTAAAAGATCGACGTGCGCTTGGCAAGGCGTGCGTTGATCGTTTCCTGGATCGTATCGCGCACCCGCTCGGCGAGAGCTAGGACGGTGAGCGGGTCGTCGGCGGCGCGCGGGCCGTACTCCTCGGTGGAGATCGGCGGGCAGAAGGTGATGCTCCAGCGGGTGGGCAGCGGGATCGTGCCGAGCAGGCCGAGCCAGGGGAAGAAGGGCGTCAGCGGGAAGTAGGGAAAGCCGACCAACTTGGCGAATGTCTCGGCATTGTAGAGCATCGGGTAGATCTCTTCGGCCCCCACCACGGCCACCGGGATGATCGGTGCGCGGGCGCGCAGGGCGGCCTGCACGAACCCGCCGCGCCCGAAGCGGGCCAGCTTGTAGCGATCCTTGTAGAGCTTGCCGACGCCCTTGAGCCCCTCGGGGAATACGCAGACCAACTCGTCGTTCTCCAGCAGGTGTACGGCGTTCTCGGGCAGGCCGGGTACCTGGCCGGTGGCCGCGAGCGCCGGGGCCACAAAGGGCAGGGAGCTGAACCAGTGCAGGTGCAGGCTGCGCAGCACCCGGTCGGGCCGCACCGGGTGGTCTGAGGATACGGCCGTTGTGATCATCGCGGCGTCCCAGGGCAGCACCCCGCTGTGGTTTGACACCAGCAGGGCGCGACCCTCAGCGGGGACGTGTTCCACACCGTAGGACTTCACCCGCCACCACGTGTGATACATGAACGACAAGAAGGGCCGCACCACCTCGATCAGTTCATAGTCCATGCCGTAGGGATCGACGCTGTACTCGCCGCGCAGCCGACGTTTGACAAAATCCACCTGCTCCTGCACCTGATACTGGAGTACCATGCCGACGCCCTGCCAGAAGCTCGGGTCGAGGTAGTCGCTCAGGTCGGTGCCGCTGAGCAACTCGCGCACCTTGCCTCCCTGCTCCTCGGTCATACGATGCAGGTTCTCGCCGATCAGCTGGAGCAACCCGGCGGCGACGTTGCCCATCACTGCGGCCTGGCCTTCCTGCTGGTCGGCACGGCCGCGTACCTCCAGTTCGACTTCGTGGAGACCATCGCTCGGGTGGAGATCCCAGAACGAGGCGGCGGGGACGACCTTCGGGACGGGCTGCCGGGCGGCGCGCACCTGCAGATCCTCGGCGACCTCGGCGGGGGCGGGGGGCGCGGCGGTCGGCTTGCGGATGCGGGGCGGCGCGGCGGCCTCGGTCTCGGCGGGCACGGCGGTTTTGGCGGTCGGCTTGCGGGTGCGGCGCGGCGCGGCGGCCTCGGCCTTGGCGGGCGCGGCCCCGACGGCCTTCTTCTCGCGGGCAGCGCGGCGCGGCGGCGGTACGGCACCCTCGGCGGGCGGCGTGGCCTCCCCGGCAGACTGGCCGCCGATCTCGATGTCAATCGACTCGGACACGGCTTACCCCTTTCGGCTGAGAAATGCGCGCATCGCGGCCTCGGAGAAGGCCCGGTCGTCGACCGCGTGCCCGTTCTGATGCGTGGCCCGGATCGACTCGGCGGTGCCGTGGGCGGGTGACCAGCCCAGCACCTCCTTCGCCCGCCGCGTATCGACGATGCAGCTGTGACGCAGAAACGTGAGGTCGAATGGCCAGGGGCGCAGCTTGGTGCGGTCGCCCACGGTGGCCGACAGCCCGATCATCATATCGAACGTCGGCACGGGCTGCTGACCAGACAGGCGGATAGCCTGCGAGATACAGACGGTGTCATCCGCCGCGAGGTTGAAGGCACCGGCGGACGGCGACAGCGCCGCACGGACAATCGCGTCCACGGCGTCATCGATATGCAAGAGCTGTAGGCTCGGGTCGAACCCGATCAGCGTGCGCGGGCTGGGCTGGGCGAAGTACTCGATCAGCGGCGACCAGCCCCCCACCAGTGGGGCGAGGCGCATGGTGGCGACGTGCAGGTCGGGGTGCCTGGGGGTGAACTCGGTCAGAAACCGCTCGACCTCGGCGAGGTCGCGCAGGAGGCCGTTCAACCCGCTGCGGGCGATTGGCCGAGACTCATCGATCAGGATCGGGTTCATGGGACTCGCCCCGTAGACGCCGGTATGGCTGCGCACCACCACCTGCGACAGGCCGGCGGCGGCGCATGCGCCAAGCACCTCCATCGTGCCGACGACATTCTGCTGCACGGCGGCCTCGCGGTTCTCGGCCAGGGCGTCGGCCCCGGCGAAATCGAGGTGGATGAGCGTGTCCACGTGCTCAGCTCGCAGCAACTCGGCGAGCTGGATCCCGCTGAGCCGGGCGACAAGCCACTCGGCCCGCCCCACCGGGGCGGTCAGATCGTGACGAGCCAGGCCCAGCACCGCAACCCCGTCATGTTCACTCAGCCGGCGAGCCACGCTGGCCCCTAGCACACCGCCGATCCCATTGATCAAGACTGTGCTCATGAACTGGCCTCTATAATCGGTTTGTGGGAGGGGCCAGGGGCAAACCCCTACCGTATCTACACATCGCGGTCACACCCGGCGCATATGCGGGAAGAGGATCACCTCACGGATACTCGGCTGGTCGGTGAGTACCATCACGATCCGGTCGATGCCCAGGCCGAGGCCGCCGGTGGGCGGCATGCCATACATCAGGGCGTTGAGATAATCGGCGTCCATCTGGTGGGCGTCGGTGTCGCCGGCGGCGAAATCCGTGAGCTGATCGAGGAAGCGCTGCTCCTGGTCGAAAGGGTCGTTGAGCTCGCTGAAGGCATTGCCGATCTCCATGCCGATCATAAACGCCTCGAAGCGCTCGGTGAAGCTGGGCTGCTCGGGCTTGCGCTTGGCCAGAGGCGAGAGCTCGACCGGGTAGTCGGTGATGAAGGTAGGCTGGATGAGCAGCGGCTGGACGTACACGCTGAACAGTTCATCGACCTGCTTGGCCCAGGTGAGCTTACGCTCCACCTTCAGGTCGGCGGCGATGATCGCCGCCTGGAGCGCGTCCAGCTCGTGGATCTGGGCGATGTCGATACCGGTACGCTCGGCAATCGCCGCAGCCATCGGGATACGCGGCCAGTCGCAGCCAAAGTCGAGCTGGTGGCCCTGGAAGGGCACCAGCGCCGAGCCGGTGACCGCCACGGCCATCTCGCGCAGCATCTCCTCCACGAGGCGCATCATATCGTGGTAGTCGGCGAACGCCTGGTAGCACTCCATCATGGTGAACTCAGGGTTGTGGCTGCGGTCCACGCCCTCGTTGCGAAAATCCTTGCCGATCTCGTAGACGCCGGGAAACCCGCCGACGATCAGCCGCTTGAGGTAGAGCTCGGTGGCGATGCGCAGGTAGAGGCTCTGGCCGAGCTGGTTATGGTAGGTGCTGAAGGGCCGTGCGGCGGCCCCGCCGTAGATCGGCTGGAGGATTGGCGTCTCCACCTCCAGAAAGCCACGCGAGTCGAGGACACGGCGCATGGTGCTGATCGCCAGGGCGCGGGCGCGGAAGATCGCGCGGCGGTCTGCGTTGACGATCAGGTCGAGGTAGCGCTGGCGGTGGCGCTCCTCCACATCGCTGAGACCGGCCCACTTCTCGGGCGGCGGGTTGATCGTCTTGGCCAGCACGCCGATCGTGTGGGCGAAGATCGATGGCTCGCCCTTCTGGGTGCGCCGCAGCACGCCGGATACCTCAATGATATCGAAGGTGTCGAGGTCGTCGCGGAAGCGATCAAATAGCTCGTCGCCGAGTTCGGCGCGGCTGATCCAGAGCTGGATGGAGCCGGTGCCATCCTCGATGTGGGCGAAGGCGATCTTGCCCATCACGCGGCGGGCACCGATGATCCGCCCGCCGAAGGTCATGCGCGTCTCGGCTTCAGCGAGGATCTCGAACTGCTCTAGGGCGGCGGCGATGCTGTGGGTGCGCGCACTGCGCGCGGGGTATGGGTTAAGGCCGGACTGGCGCAGGCGATCAAGCTTGGCCTTGCGCTGGGCCTGTAGGTCATTCAGCTCCATGGTGCCCTGTCTTGCACGGCGTCACGCGCCGCAGGCTGATCTGTGGAATCATTATAGTACACTTTTTCCTAGCGTTTTATCGCAAGGTACTCAGTTCGCAGGGGCAATCCCTACGGGGTGGACTACCACACCCCCGATCCCATTGCCATAGGCGTTTGGGATTGCATGTTCACCATCGTGCGTTCGTCTG
>CAISPW010000289.1 GCA_903887465.1 uncultured Oscillochloris sp.
AGCCCCAGCGACTTTGCATCAGCCCTGACGCTCATGGTGTGTCGTAAAACAAGGTTTCAGGATCGGGCATTTCAGCTTGACCGTCCTGCGATGAGGTGACGAGGCGATGACACGCTCATATCGCGTCATCGCCTCATCGCTGAACGGTCACGTGTGTTTGAACCATGCCTAAAGATTCCTACCGGAAGGGCGGCGAGGCCAATACCCCGCCCGCCCCCAGGTTCCACGCCTTGTTCGGGCCGCGCTCCAGGGCGAAGGGCGTACTTGGCCCCAGGTTGCGGTTGTAGATGTCGGCGTAGTTCCCCATCTTGCTGATGATCTGGTAGCCGAAGTCGTTGCTCAGCCCAAGCTTCGTGCCAAAATCGCCCTCAAGGCCAAGCAGCCGCCGCACCCGAGGGTCGGTGCTGTTAAGCTTCATCTGATCCACGTTGGCTTGATCAACCCGCAGCTCCTCGGCGTACATCGTCGCGAAGACCGTCCAGCTCACCACGTCGCGCCACTGCTCATCGTTCTCGACGAAGGCCGGCCCCAGCGGCTCGCGCGAAATGCGGTCGCCAAGGATCACGTTGTCCTGTGGCTTGGCCAGGGTCTGCCGCTTCGAGCTGAGTTGCGAGCTGTCGCTGGTGACGGCATCGCACAGGCCCGAGTCGTAGGCCGGGTAGAGCTGATTCTCGTCGTCGTAGAGTTCCGGCGTAAAGGCGATCCCGCGCGCGGCGAAGTCGTCATTCAGGTTCTGCTCGCTCGTCGTGCCACGGGCCACGCAGATCTTCTTGCCCGCCAGGTCGTTCAGGCTGGCGACCTTATCGGCGGCGTGTACCATAAAGCTCTGGCCGTCGTGGAAGGTCGTTGGGCCGAAGGCCAGCTGCGCCACATCGCGGCCCAGAGTCCATGTGGTGTTACGAAAGAGTACGTCCACCTTACCGCTGCGTACAGCATCAAAGCGCTCGTTCTGGCCCGAGGTATTCAGGGCGACGAACTCTATCGCATCGGAGTTGCCGAAGATCGCCGCCGCCACCGCTCGGCAGAAATCTACGTCGAAGCCGCTCCACCGGCTACGCACGTTATCGTAGAACCCGAAGCCCGGCAGGTCGGCGTTGGTACCGCAGATCAGCTTCCCACGGGCCTTCACACGTGCGAGCAACCCGCCCACCGTAGGGGCGGGCGTCGCGGTGGCTGTATCGCCCAGCGCCGGGGTCGCCGATACTGGCGAGGGCACCGAGATGGGGTTAGATGTGGGAGCCTGGGCGCGCGGATCGGGCGTGGCGGTGACGATCAGGATCACCGGCTGGGGCGTGGAATTCTGGCCGAAGGGCAGGCTACATCCGGCGAGCAGCGCGTACAGCAAGGATAGGCCGATCATTCCGGTATGCCGGGAGAGGTTGGGCGCTTGTTTGGAGGGTCGCATAGGGGGAGCCTCTCGGATCATAGCCATGGCGCGGCGTTCAGATCGTTATTGTACCGCAGAAGCTTTGTCTCGCGAAGGTCATGTTATACTGGACTCAGAGCGTGTGGCGCGGAGTCCGCTCGGCGGGTAGCGATCTCCGATTGCCTCGTGCGGTGCCCGGCGCGGTTAAGCGATAAAGCTTTCATATAATATTCTTAAAATACCTAAAAGTGTGTTATACTGCGTAATATGAGTACATATACGGTACGTCAATTTGCAGAACGAATCGGTGTTTCCGTAAAGACGCTCCAACGATGGGATCGCGAGGGGCGGCTGACGCCCGTACGCACACCAGGGAATAGGCGGCTCTATACCGACGCGGATGTTCAAACGGTACTCCAACTCCGCAGCGGTAACGCCCAACGTCTGCGCAAGACCATGGTCTACATGCGGGTAGCGAGTCAGGCACAGAAGCCCGATCTCGAAAACCAGCGGCGGGCGCTTGAGTCGTTTTGCGCCGCACGCGGGCTCACGGTAGACGAGTGGGTTGTCGAGATCGGAGGTGGGCTGGACTTTACACGTCCAAAATTCCTAAAATTGGTTGACGCCATTATCGCCGGCGAGGTGGAGACGCTGGTGATTGCGCACAGCGACCGGCTGGCCCGCTTTGGGTGTGAACTCATCACGCATCTGTGCGAAACACATCAGTGTGCGGTGCTCGTCCTCAACCAGGAAACGCTCAGTCCTGAGCAGGAAATGATCCACGACCTGCTCGCCATTGTTCACAGCTTTTCGTCTCGGCTGGACGGTCTACGAACCTACCGCACGGCATTGAAAGACGCTCTCGCCCATGATCTACGCCCACACGATCCGGCTGAACCTAACGCCTAATCCGGGCTTGCGGGCGATCAAAGATGCGCTCGCTGGGATGCGGCTAGAATCTCTAGCGCGCACTTTCGCGTATGTAGAAAGTAGCAGGAGCAAGTATCCGTGGACAAGTCCTACTACACGGCACGCCTGAAGACTCTGACCGCCCGGATTGCCGCCCTCGGGCCGCGCATCGAGCGCGCCCACCAGTCGGTGCGCCGCCTAGAGACCGAGCCGGTGCCGGCCGGTGCGACCGCCACCCGTGCCGCACAGCTTTCATCCGCGCGCACGATGGCCTTGACGCTTGAGGATCGCAGCCGACAGCTACGCATCGCCGAGGCTGCCCTGCGCGCCGAGATCACCGCCGCATGAGCGTTCGCCCGCTCTCCCTCAAAAAAAACTGATGGGGCCAGGGGGCGGGGCCAGGGGGCCAAAACCAGGGCGGTTGCAACGTCGCTGGGGCTGCGCCCCAGACCGCGCTTTTGGTTGGTTTTTGGCAGATTCGCCGCCAAAAACCAACCAAAAAAGATCGGGGGTGGTTTTGCCACCCCCAAACCCCCGCCGGAGGCGACGTTGCTCATACCCTGGCGGTCTCCCTGAAAAATTTGACAGTCCTGAGTCTCCATGTTATACTCCGCAAGTGCGTGCGGGGGTGTAGCTCAGCTGGGAGAGCGCGACAATCGCACTGTCGAGGCCAGGGGTTCGAGCCCCCTCACCTCCACCATACGTACGGGGCTTTAGCTCAGTTGGGAGAGCGCGACACTGGCAGTGTCGAGGTCAGG
>CAISPW010000290.1 GCA_903887465.1 uncultured Oscillochloris sp.
CGTGAGCGCCTCGCGGTCGCGGGCCAGCAGCGGGTAGCTGGTGATCACCACATCGTGCTCAGTGGCCACCTGCTCCAGCTCATCGCCACGGTGGCGCTCGGCGCCCTGGTGGATGTGGACGCGCAGCGAGGGCGCAAAGCGGGCCAGCTCGCGCTGCCAGTTGCCCACCACCGAGGTCGGACAGACCAGCAGGGTCGGCCCGGCGTCCGGGGCGATCTCGCGCTCGTAGAGCAGAAGGGAGATGGCCTGGCACGTCTTCCCCAATCCCATGTCATCAGCCAGACACGCCCCCATGCCGAAGCGGCGCATGAAGGCCATCCAGGCCAGACCGCGCAGTTGGTAGGGGCGCAGGGTGCCATGGAACGCCTCCGGCTGCGGCAGCGGCTGGATCGACTCGGTGTTCGAGAGCTCGCGCAGGAGTGCGCCCAGGTCGCCCTCGGCGTCCACGCCGCCGAAAGCCAGGCCGGGCGGCAGGCTCTCGGAGATGCCGCCGAGGCCCATGCGCAGCAGCTCGGCCATGCTCAGCTCGCCGCCCTTGCTAAACAGTTCCATCGCCTTGCGGGCCTGCTCGGGGTCGAGAACCACCCACTCGCCGCGCACCTGGACGAGGGGCTGCTTGAGTTCGACGAGGCGTTCGAATTCGGCACGGTCGATCGGTTGCGCGCCGACGCTGAGTTCCCAGCGGAAGTCGATCATGCTCTGGAAGCTAAGGCGACCGGGGCCGTCGTTGCGCTTCATCTTGCGCGGCGCGGCCTTGGCGCGGGCCTTGAGGCGACCGGAGTCGCCCCACCACGCGGGCACCAGCACGCCAAAGCCGCTCTGCTCCAGCAGCGGGGCGGCCTCCTTGAGGAAGCTGAACGCCTCCTCAACACTCAGGCTGGCGTGGTCAGGAGCCTTGCCGCGCAAGCTACGCTCGATAGGTGGGGCCATGCGGGCGGCGAAGCCGAGGCCGCGCAGCAGACGCTCCTGCGGGTGGTCGAAGCGCCGGTCGAGGTACGTGAAGTGGTGGCCGCGCTCGCGCCAGAGCTGGGCGGCGGGCACCAGCAGGCTGGGGTCGTCGGTAGCCTGGAGCAGGTAACTGAGCGACCAAGGTGCGCTAGCCTCGGCGGGCGGCTCCAGCCGGAAGGTGATACGGAAGCTCTCGTCGCCGGCCACCTGCTCCTGGCCAGCCCAGCTCTGCCAAGCTCTAAACAGCTCGTCGGCGGGGCGACCGCGCAGGGGCAGGGCCGGGTCGCGGCCAAGCAGGGCGACCATCCAGGCCGAGCCGGGGGTGGGCGGGATACTGCGCCACACAGCGAGCTGGGCGGAGGCGGCTGGGTCATCGGCGGCGATCTGGCGGGCCAGGGCGTCCACAGCAGCGTTCAGAAAGCTATCGACGAGGGCGCGCGGCGCGGGGGCGGCCGACGGATTCTCGGCGAGGGCGCGGCAGAGGGCGGGCATTCCGCCGCGCAGGGCGGCGATTTTGCGGGCGGTGGCAGGCACAGGGCGCGGCTCCCAATAGGCGCGCAGGGTACCGCCCTCGCGGGCCAGGGCGGGCAGGATCTGCTGGCCGGCCACCAATTCCACCACCAGCATCGCGGCCGTGCGCCAGGTCCGCAGGTCGGCACCAATACCGTGGTCGGGGGCGGGGGGCAGCAGCAGGTCGAGAGCCTGGGCCGGACTGAGCAGCAGGCCACGCACGCGCCAGGGGGCCAATGTCGGCTCGCCCGCAGGGATCTCGGCACCGGCATGCCGCAGTTCACGCAGCGGCAGCGGGGCACCATCCACCGAGGGCAGCCAGATCGTCTGCTCGGCGTGGGCCATCGCGCCGGGACTCAGGTGGAACTCGGCAAGCCGATCCTGCAGCGCCTCGGGCTGGGCATGGGCCGGGTGGGGCAGGTGCCCCGGTCGACGCCGGTGCCGCCCGCGCCGCGCCGCCCGCTCGGCCAACTCGCCCCATACGAAGAGCCGCCCCTCGGTGGGCAGCCATGTGCCGTGCAGCACGGCGGGGAGGGCCGGTGTGGACATGAGTAGTGGGTGCTCTCGCTAAACAAGGGTACAGGCAACAGGCAACCAGGGCTGATGCAAAGTCGCCTCTGGCGGGGGTTTGGGGCTGGCTGCGCCACCCCCGAAAGATCTTTTTTTTGTTGGTATTTGGCGGCGAATCCGCCAAATACCAACAAAAAGCGCGGTCTGGGGCGCAGCCCCAGCGACTTTGCAACAGCCCTGAACAGGCAACCGGCAACAGTGCCCGAAGGCTAACGCTATGCTATCATGCCACAGTGGCGCAAAGACAGCAAACGAGGAACTTATGGGCAAGAAACCGCAGCAGAAGAAGGCCGCCATGCCGCTCACAAAGCCCGTCGGCGGCATGGCGATTACCGTAGGTTGGCCGGTACACGAGGCCATGCTCTCGCAGGGCTGGAATCAGGAGGGTGCCCTAGCCTCCGTCCTCGTGGCCCGCATCTCGCCGCGCTCGGGCAAGGTCGCCGCCGCGTCGTTCCTCGTCGATCTAGCCTGCCTAGGCGTGAAGAGTGCGCAGGTGGCCATGTTCAAAGATCCAGCCGAGTACGCCGCCGGGCTGCGTGCCCACATCCTCCGGCTGATGCCCATGGTTCCCACGAACATCAACCTAGCGGCAAAAATTGTGGGTACCGGCTATCAGTACGCCGCCAGCCTGGGCTTCGCACCCGACCCGGTCTTCGCCCAAGCCCGCTACCTGCTTGAGGCCGCACACCCAGACGCCGACCCGACGCCGGTACACACCGGCGGCAAGAAAGGCAAGCCCCTCTTCATCAACGGGCCGAACGACAATGTCGACCAGGTGATCGCCCAACTCCGACGCACAGTTGGCGAAGGCAACTACAATATCCTGATCGGCGGGGACCCCGCGCTGGATCTGCTCGACCCCAATGAACTGATCAATGCTTACCGCAAGCAGATCATCGACCACGACCCCGACGAGAGATAGCCGAGGACTCCTCACCACTAACGCAAGGCCAGGTGCATCTCGTGCAGCAGGCGCTCGGTGGTCTCCCAGCCGATGCAGCCGTCAGTCAGCGAAACCCCATAGCGCAGGGTCGAGCGGTCGGCGCTAAGAGTCTGCTTGCCCTCAATCAGGTTGCTCTCGATCATCACACCGACAATTGGGCCGATCTTGCGCACCACCTCGTCCACCACCGTGTGCAGGACGGCCTCCTGGCGTCGGAAGTCGCCGCCGGCGTTCGCGTGGCTACAGTCCACCATCACCGCCGGGCGCAAGTGAGCCTCGCGCATCAGGCGGGCGGCCTGCACCACATACTC
>CAISPW010000291.1 GCA_903887465.1 uncultured Oscillochloris sp.
ACCCAGCCTGCCCAGTGGCCTCTATGACAGCGGTGCGCTGGAGGGCTACCTGCGGGCCGCCTTGACACAGCCCGGCCGCACGAATCACTTCCCTAACCTCCGCCGTGAACTGGCGATTGTCGCTACCGACCTCGACACCGGCGAGCGGGCGATCTTCGGGCACCCGCCCCTGGCCAATGTGCCAATTTCACAGGCGGTGAGTGCCTCGGCGGCCCTCCCGATCTTCTATCGGCCAGTGCGGATCGGCGAGCGCGACTACATCGACGGCGGGATTCGTGGCACCGCCAGCCTCGATGTGGCAATCGAGGGCGGTGCCGAGCTGATCGTCTGCATTAACCCGATGGTGCCCTTCGACAATAGCTGCCACCAGCCCGGCCACGCGATCAGCGATGAGGGTCTTCCGCAGATCGGCAGCCAGGTCTTCCGCACCTTTATTCACGCCGGCCTGCACTACCATATCAAGCAGATCCGCCGCCGCCACCCGCACGTCGATATCATCCTCGTCGAGCCCGGCCGCGATGATCACGTGATGTTCCGTGATAGCACGATGCGCTACCAGACCCGCCTGACCATCGCCCGCCACGCCTTTGAGACGGTGGCCGATCACTTCCGTCATCACTTCGCCCGCTACCGTGAGATCCTTAGTCGCCACGGCATTGCCATCAGCGACCGGCGGCTCCGCCAGGTTCTCATCGATATGAAGGTAGCTGGCAATAACCCCGAGATGATCCGCGCGGTGATGATGGGCGACGATGCCCTCAGCCGCACCCCCGCCGGTCTCGCCCACACCCTCGCCGAACTCGACCGGCAGCTCTCCCGCCTTGAAGATCGCACGGCATGATGGCAGTCTGTAATCGGCAATTATGCCTCACACGCTGTGGCCCAGGACGATTATGAGACTCTATCGGCGTACCACCGCCATGATCTTGGCGCTGATCATCGCTCTGGTGGCCGGTACCGCCGCCCCGGTGTCTTCTCGTGCCGTCCTCGTCCAGTCGATCGCGCCCCTCACCAGCAGCCCGGCCGCTGTCACCGCAACCGTGAACCTCGGCGCGACGGAGCAGATCACGATCACGCTGCTGAATACGGGCGGGTCGGATGTGACGCCCCGGCTCTACGAGGCGTTCGCGGCCAGCGCGCCGGCGGTCGCCCTGGCCGCCGTGCCCGCTAGCTTGGCCGCCGTGCCGCTGCCCGTGCAGGCGCAGCGGGTTGACCCTCAGCTGATCGCCGCCGCGCCCGCCGCGCCCATCGACGTGCTGGTCTTCCTCGCCGACCAGGCCGACCTCAGCGCGGCCTATGCGATTGGCGACTGGGATCAGCGCGGTCGGTATGTCTACCAGACTCTGCGCGACCACGCCGCACGCAGCCAGGCCGAACTGCGGGCCTTCCTCGACGGTCGCGGTGTGCGCTACACGCCGCTGTGGATCGTGAACGCCCTGGCGGTTCACGGCAATGCCGCCGATGTATCGGCGCTGGCCGGGCGCTCGGATGTGGCGATGCTGCGGGCCGACCATGTGACGACCTTCGGCGATGAACTGAGCGCCGGCGCGGCCCTCGACCAGGTGAGCGGTTGCCTCGCAGATGCGGCCAACGTCTGCTGGAACATTGCGCGCATAGGTGCCAGCCGGGTCTGGGACAACTTCGGGGTGCGCGGGGCCGGCATCACCGTGGCCAACATCGACAGCGGGGTGAGCTACCGCCACCCGGCCCTGGTGGGCCAGTACCGTGGCAATATGGGCGGCGGCAACTTCGACCATAACTACAACTGGTACGACCCCTATGCCAGTGTGGCGGAGCCAATGGACTCGGGCTACCACGGCACGCACACCATGGGCAGCATGGTGGCACGCGGCGGGGCGAGCGCCAGCACACCGGCGGTGGGTGTCGCCCCCGACGCGAGCTGGATCGCCGCGCGGGCATGCGGCAGCAGCGCGTGCAGCGAGATGACGCTGATCGAGGCCGCCCAGTGGATGCTCGCCCCAACCGACCTGAGCGGCCAGAACCCGCGCCCCGACCTGCGGCCACAGATTATTAACAACTCCTGGTCGTCGGGCGCGGGCAACAACAGTTGGTACGCGGGCTACGTGACGGCCTGGCGCGCTGCGGGCATCTTCCCAGCGTTCGCCGCAGGCAACAGCGGCAACAGCAGCGGCTGCGGTAGCATCCAGTCACCCGGCGACTACGCCCAGGTGATGGGCGTGGGCGCGCTCGATAGCAATAACGTGATCGCGACCTACAGCAATATCGGGCCGAGCGCCGACGGTCGCCTGAAGCCCGACATCACCGCCCCCGGCAGCGGGATTGTCTCCACCTCGCCCGATGGTGCGCTGCCCTACCGCACGCTGAGCGGCACCTCGATGGCGACGCCACAGGTGGCGGGCAGCGTGGCGCTGCTTTGGTCGACCAATCCGAGCCTCATCGGCGACTACGACCGCACTTACCAGATCCTCACCGCGAGCGCCAGCCCGATCAGCGGCGACAATCGCTTTGACGACCAAGTCACGTACAGCCTTTGCCACGCCACGAGTTCGCCGAATAACATCTACGGCTACGGTCGGCTTGACGCCTACGCCGCCGTGGCCCAGGCTAGCGTGGATGTGCCCTGGCTCAGCCTGCCCGCCACGAGCCTGAGCGTGATCAAGGGGGCGGCAAGCGCCAGCTTCAGCGCCACCCTGGACGCCCAGAAGGTTCCGGGGCCAGGCACCTACCAGGCCCGCATCCTCGTCCACGACGCCGACCTGAGCCAGGCACTGCTGGTTATCCCGGTGTCCCTGACGGTGCCGCCGAGCCCGAGCTACGCCACCGTGAGCGGGACGGTGACCCGCGTCAGTGACGGCACGCCGCTCACGGCGACGGTCAGCGTGGCCGGGGGCGCGAGCGTGAACACGGACGCCAGCGGGGTCTATCAGATCGTGCTGCCGCCCGCAACAACGAGCTACACCCTCACGGCCCAGGCCCGATCCTACGCGCCAAAGGCGGCCAGCATAATCCTCGCTGCCGGCGCGAGCCTACTCCACGACTTCGCCCTTGACCCCGACATGCCGCGCTTGGCGAGCGACACGAACTTGCTGGCGGGCAGCACAGCCCTCGGGAGTTCGCGCAACCTTACGATCACCCTGCGCAATGACGGCACCAGGGCGCTTGACTATCGCGCCAGCTTGCCGCTGGCCTGGTACGGAACCTGGCGCAGCGACCAGCCCGATGGCCCAACCGCTACCTGGGTCGATCCGCCGGCCAGCGCGACGACGATTGGGCTGACCGACGACGGCATCAGCGATATGATCGAGATCGGGTTCGCGTTCCGCTTCTTCGAACAGAGCTACACGACGGTTGGGATCAGCGCCAACGGGTTCCTCAGCTTTGCCCCAATCATCGGCGGCTTCACCAGTTACACGGTCGGCTGCCTGCCGGTCGCCGAGACGCCCAGCGCCGCGCTGATCCCGCTGCGCACCGACCTCGACCCCTCGCAGGCGGGGGCGCGGGTGAGCTACGCCCACACCGCCGACGGCTTTCTGGTGACTTGGGAGAACGTGCCGCTCTTTGATACGCCGAGCCAGCGCATGAACTTCCAGGCGCTGCTGCGTCCCGATGGCCGCGTGACGATGAACTATAAGCAACTCGGCACGATACCGCCCAACCTGACGGCGAGCGCGGGGGTGCAGCAAAGCTCAACCAGCTTCCAGTCGCTGGGCTGCGGCAGCAGCCTGAGTGTTCACAGCGGGCAGACCGTCGAGCTGCGCCCGCAACCCGACGCCGCGCTCTGGGCCGCGCTGCCCAGCCCGGCGGGCAGCATCGCGCCAGGCCACCATGTGGCGTTGCCGGTGACGCTGACCTGGCTCAAGTACGCAAACATCTGGCCCGCCAGCGCCGAGATCGTGATCCAGAGCAACGACCCGGCGAACCCAGAGATCGCGGCGAGCGTCCGCATGACCACGACAGCCGCCCCATTTAGCTACCTCTACCCCATGATACCGGTGGGCCGGTAGCGCAACTACATCACGCACCCCACGTCGTATTGGCTGGCGACCTATGGACTAGGGCCGACTGAGGCCGGGCGGGCAGGTGAAGATGCGAGCGTACCACAATGCGGTGTTTGCGCCAATCGACTATGACCATATCCTAGAGCGGCTGGGCGGCGGGAATGAGACTGAGGTCTACCGTAGCGATGACGGGCGCTATGTGGTCAAGCTGAAGGCTGAGGATGGTCGCACGTCAGCAGAGACACTGGCGCGGGCGCGGGAGATGCGCGTCGCCGCCGAGCGGTTCATCAGCTGTCTGGGGCCGGATCACAGCCTCACGAGCTACTACATACTGGCCCGCGACTCGCGGGGCGACGTGCAGGTTCTCGTGATCCAGCCCTTTCTGGCTGGCGCACGGCCCCTCGCCGAGATCGACTGTCGGGGGCTGCGCCCCGAGGAGCGGGCAGCCCTAACCCGCCAGCTCACCGCGATCATCGCCCGCGCGGCTGGACTCTACCGCCGGGCCGGTATGATGCCCGACCTCTACGGACGCACCAGCCAGAGCGTCGCCGAGCGCCGCCGCCTCAACGGTCCGATTATGCTGCCCTGGCGGCTCTGGGGCTTTCTGGTACGCCGTACGATCCTGCGCTCACACAACCTTATGCGCGCCGTTGATGGCCGGCTGATCCTGGTGGACTATGATACCGTGCGCCGGGGCGGCCTCTACCGCGCCGTCTACTTTCTTGTCAGGCGGCTGCTCTTCACCCGCGACCGCGCCGCGATCTGGATGGTGCTGCGCCAAGGCTTGTAGGGGACGCCTACAATCCGCGCTCAGATCGCGCCCACATCGCGCAGGCGGGCGATCTCTGCCTGGCCGTAGCCGAGCAGTTCGCCAAGCACGGCCTCAGTATGCTGCCCGTGGCGCGGAGGCGCGCTGCGGATGGCGGCCGGCGTCGCGCTGAGTTTGGGGGCCGGGCCGACCAGCCGCAGCGGCGAGCCATCGGTGGTGGAGATTGTCTGAACCATGTTGCGGGCCTGGGCCTGGGGATCGGCGAGGGCGGTGGGGATATCGTTCACCGGGGCGCAGGGCACGTCGACGGCGAGCAGGGCATCGACCCAGGCCGCCACCGGGCGCTCGGCGATGATCGCGGCGATCTGGGGCAGCAACTCGGCGCGGGCGGCCACGCGAGCCGGGTTGGTGATGAAGCGCGGATCGGCGGATAACGCGGGGTGACCGATGGCGGCACAGAAGCGGGCGAACTGGCCGTCGTTGCCGACGGCCACCATCAGATATCCGTCGGCGGCGGCGAAGGGCTGGTAGGGCACGATGGTGGCGTGGGCGTTACCGTGACGCCCCGGCGGCAGGCCGGAAACGAGGTATGCCGAGGCGACGTTGGCCAGCCAACTCAGCTGCACATCAAAGAGCGCAATGTCGATCATCTGGCCCGCACCGCTGCGGGCGCGGTGGTGCAGGGCCGCCAGGATAGAGTTCACCGCGTACAGCCCGGCGGTGATGTCTACCACCGCGACTCCAACCTTGAGGGGCGCGCCATCGACCGGGCCGGTGACGCTCATCAGGCCGCCCTCAGCCTGGATGACGATATCGTAGCCGGGGCGGTGGGCGTAAGGGCCAGTTTGCCCGTAGCCCGTGATCGCGCAGTAGATCAGGCCGGGGTTAAGCTGACGCAGCGACTCGTAGCCCAGGCCGAGCGCCGCCATAGTGCCGACCTTGAAGTTCTCGATCAGCACATCGGCGCGGGTGGCCAGCGCGCGCACAATTGCCTGGCCCTCGGGGCGCTTCAGGTTCAACGTGATGCTCTCTTTGTTGCGGTTGACGCAGAGGAAGTAGGCGCTCTGGCCTTCGGAGGCGAAGGGCGGCCCCCAGGCCCGCGACTCATCGCCGAGGCCGGGCTGCTCCACCTTGATCACGCGGGCACCGAAGTCGCTCAGTACCATGGTGCCGTACGGCCCGGCGAGGACACGGCTGAGATCGAGGACGAGGATGTCGTCGAGCGCGCCTGACATATAGCAATCCTAACATAGGACATGGTTCAGAACAGCTTTACCGTTTGGCGGGGACGTAGCGCCGCCTTCCAGGCGGTCAGATGCGATGGACGGCATATTGAACTGTCAAGCTGAAATGCCCGATTCTGAAACATGCCTAAAGCCCAGGAGCTTTCGCCCTGGGAGAGAAGGGCTTCACCCGCTTGAGCGGCTTTAGCCCTCCGGTACGGCTTCCTAATGCGGCAAACACCTTCACCACCGCCAGCCGTGAAGGCGAGGCAGTGGTGGCAGTTTTGGACGTGCCATCCCCGATGTCCACATCGGCGCAGCCGTTCAGTCTGCCGTAATCTCCTCGCCCGCAGCGTCCGGCGTCACCACGGTCGAGATCGTCGATAGCAGGGTGCGCAGGCTGGCCGGCTTGGTAAGGTAGGCGTCCGCCCCGGTCGCTAGGCAGCGCTCGTGGTCGCCCGGCATCTCCAGCGCCGTCAGCGCAATGATCGGCACCGAGGTCAGATCGGGGTCTGCCCGGATGCGCTGAATTGCGGTCAGGCCGTCCATTTTGGGCATCTGGATGTCCAGCACCACCACATCTGGGTGGGTCGCCCGCACCTGGGCCACGGCCTCTTCCCCCGTGCGCGCGGTGGCAACCTGACCGCCCTGGTGGGTGAGCATATCCACATAGGCGCTGAGGGTGGGCTCGTGGTCATCCGCAAACACGATCCGCAGCGGGCGCGGCCAAGGCTCGGGAAGGGCCGTCGGCATCCGAATCGTCGGTATCGCCCCGTTGTCCCTATCTGCCCAGGGCAGGCTTACGGTAAAGCGGCTGCCCTGGCCGGGGACGCTCTCCAGGCTGATGCTGCCGCCGTGCAGTTCCACCAGTTGACGCACCAGCGTCAGCCCCAGCCCCACCCCGCCGTACTGTCGGGAGATTTGCCCGTCTACCTGGGTGAAGAGCTGAAAGAGCCGCGTGTAATCGGCCTTGGCAATCCCGATGCCCGTGTCCCAGACCACGAACTTGATGCGCTCATGCGCGACATCTGTGCTGATCTCCAGGCCGACCACCCCTTCGGCGGGGGTGAACTTCACGGCGTTGTCGAGCAGGTTGACCAAGATCTGGGTGAGCCGCCGCTCGTCGGCGTGTAGCCCTTCGACCCCCATCTCGATGCTGCGCTGCACACGGATGCCCTTTTGCTGTGCGGTGGCACGCACGCATTGCAGCACCGTGTGGCAGAGGTCGTCCACATCGATGGGCTGACAGTCGAGCGTCGCATAGCCAGACTCGATATAGGCCAGGTCGAGGATGTCGGTGAGGATGGCGAGCAGGTGATGCCCACTCTGTCTGACCGAGGCCAGAGTCTTGCGCTGTTGCGCGTTAATCGTCCCGTGGATCTCCGACTCGAGAATCTCGCTGCCCCCCAGGATAACGGAAAGCGGCGTGCGCAGCTCGTGGCTCATCATCGCCATGAACTCGCCCTTGAGCCGCAGCGCGCGGGCCAGTTCGGCATTCGTACGACTAAATGCCTCGATGTATGTCCGCAGGGCCGCCTCGTTGTGCTTACACTGGGTGATGTCCTGGGCCGTGATAACTCCCAGGACGAGCATGCCGTCATCGTCGTATACGGGCGTGCCATTGAAGACAAGCCAGCGATCTGTCTCTAGCCCTTCAGGTCGCACGCGCAGTTCAAGGCCCTCGAACTGCTCGCCGCGCAGCACCCGGTTTGCTGGCCAGGCGTCAGGCGGCAGCGCTTGGCCGTGGATATCGAACGGCATCAGCAGCATCGACCGGCTCACCGTACTAAGCGGTGTGTGTGGTTTGACGTTCTCCAAGCCGCCCAGGCGCAAGCCGGCGGCGTTGATGGTCGCGATCGTGCCGTCTGGGTGGAGTACGACCACCCCATCGTGCGTACCACGCACGATGGCGTCAAGCTGTCGGCGCTCATACGCCAATATACGCACAGCCTGCTCGCGTATAGGCGGCTGTTCTTCCGGCGAATCGCCGACCGCTTGCTCATAAATCTTGGGTGAGTCCATCGAGATAGCTCTCCTGGGAGTGGCGATGGTCCATGCCGCTCGGGATGTTGCGCATCCCGTATCAGATGCCAGATCAACGGCGACGACTGCGTCGTGCATGTCGGCAAGGATGCTTGCATGGAACGCCAGATAATCCGCCTCCCGGTACGGCGTTGTACCGGTTATGGCGAGCGATGTGAAGGGCGTCCGCTGATCGAGCGCGTGAATCGCACATCCGACCGCGATCACCGATCCTGCGCACATGTGTATCACCGGATAATAGGAGGCATACCACCGGCAACGGCGGCCATCGGGTAGTTCGCCGCGCACGTCGACATCGAGGATGGGCGCACCGGTTGTCAGAACATGGTGCAGCAGTGGTGCGATGACCGGTGCCAGGGCAGGGAGGACGATAGATAGCAACTGGCCCTGATGATTGGCAGCGGGTAGGCCATGAATGGCGGCAAGCTGCGCATCCACTTTGAGAAAGCGCAACTCACGGTCGAGCGCGCCAAACCCCACCGGCACCGTGCGGACATGACTCCGCAATAGCTGCAGATCGGGGAGATGGCATCCCAACATATACACCTCCCGTAGCCTTTTTATGTGCCTTCCAATGTGAATTGAAACGCGAAACTCACCGATTTCTTTAAATCTGAGATCTGGATAAAACGATAGTAGAATGATCGTTGTGGGATGCGGGCAGTGTAACCGCTAGGTATGAAAAAAATCTGATCAGGGTAGCATTTTTTGTTAATTTTCGACAACTTCGCCGCTAAAAATCAACGGAAAGAGATCGTTCAGATATGATTTTAGAGGTGCGTATCGCATCATTGCGTCATACATCCCCGTAAGACAATGAGGCGAGGACACGCGCATATCGCGTCCTCGCCTCATCGTATCCCCATCGGTTGGCCCAGGGCGTATTCCTGCTAAGACATGGTTCAACCCAGCTTGACAGTTTGCAGTGAACGTAGCACCGCCTTCCAGGTGGTCAGGAGTACCATCGCAGGCTGGAAGCCCGCGCTACAACTACTTTCTTATCTCAACTCCGAGCAGGCCAAGCAGCACATCGTAGGGCGCAGCGTTTTCCGGGTGCGCCTCGAAGCGGGCGCGCTCAAACCACTGGACGGTGTAGGTTCGCCCGTCGCTCAGCACCTCGGGCCGGGGATCGCTCAGGGGCAAGCCAAAGAGGGCCAGGCTCTCATCGGCGCTGGTGCCGGGCCGACCGTCGAACTCCAGGCCGTGGCTCTGCCAGTAGCTCAGGAATGGCTCGCAGAGGGTGTGGCCGGTCTCGGGGAAGAAGCGGCAGCCCCCCGGCATCCCGATCAGCTTCGGGAACTGCTGCCAATCGCGGCCATGCTGCGTCAGCACATCGGCACCCAGCCGACCGAGCAGCACATCATAGGGCGCAGCGTTCTCCGGGTGTTGCTCCAGCCGGTTGCGCTCAAACTCCTGGGCCTGGAAAGGCTTGCCCTCGATCATCACACCCTGCTGCGGCCCAATCGGGTAGCCGAACACCGGCAGCCCGCCGTTCTGCTTCCAGTACTCCAAGATGCGCCCGCAGACCTGGAAGCCGGTTGCGGGGAAGCTCTGGCACGCGCTGGTTGTCGGCACGGATGTGGGCATAGGTACCGGCTGCTGCCCCACCTGGGCGCGGAAGTTATCGCTCAACTCCTTCGTCAGCCGCAGGTAGAGGTCGCCAAACTGCTCGCTCGGCTCGATGTGGCTGCCCTCAAAAAACTCGTTAAAGCTGGTGATCACCACCGCCTGCGCGTTCCGATCAATCGCCGTCTGCCACGTCCCCCGGTAGTAATCGCCGCCCTGGCGGTCGCGGGCGTGGCCATTGCGAAACTTCATGTCGTCGTAGCCGGGCATCACCGTGGCGACAAAGGGCCGGCTCTGGCCGTTGGCCTGGTTGTACTTGGCAAGCCGACCGGCGTAGGAGGCCATCGCCGCGCCGGGCCGCGTCTCCCAGGTGATGTCGAAGTAGTAGAGCGCATCGTACACATCCAGAAAGCTGAAGTTATCGGTGCCGCCAAACCAGTACTGCTGATGGTTCGGGTCGGCCTGGCTGCGCAGTTGCTGCCAGGTGTCCAGGCCACCCAGCGAGGGCGGGTAGAACCAGAAGACCACCGGCTTGCCCTGGAAGGTCAGATAGTTCGGCTTGCTCATAAAGTCGCTTTGGATAACGCCTAGCGCGCGGGAAAGGCTATCCACGCTCTGGAGCGAGGCCCAGGCCGACTGGTCGGGGATGATCGCAAACTGGAGGTCGCTGCCCATCTGCTGGGCCAGATCCATGATCCGGCGACAGCGCTTGTTCAGGCGCTCCTCGTCAGGGCCGAACCATGTGCAGATCAGGGCATCGATCCCGGCGGCATCGGCCTGCTGAATATGCCGCTTGAGGGTCGCATCGTCGCCGCCCGCATACTGCGGCGCGGGCAGGTCGCTCATTTTGGCGGAGGTCCAGTCGCTCGGCTCCCACCACGGGTAGTAAAAGGCCATGATCGGGCGGTCGGAGACGGCGCGGGCGGGGGCGGGGACAAGGGCGGCGATCACGATCAGGGCGAGCAGCGGGGCGATCCAGCGCAGCGTACGGCGGCAAGTCATGTGGGCGCTCCTTAGACAAGGTTTCAGGTGCCAGGTTTCAGCTTTACCGTTTGGCGATGAGGCGAGGATGTGACGCGGCGATGCTATCGCCGCATCGTGGCATCGTCTCGTCGCTGAACGGTCACGTGGGTTTGAACCATGCCTTTGTCCAAAATGGCCAGCGAAGCTGGCCATTTACAAAACACCGCAGGTTTTCAGCGCGGCAGCCCTTTGCTACTCCCGCCCGCGCAGCAGCGCCAGGCCCAGGGCCAGCGCGCAGAGCACCGCGCTGACCACCCCCACGATGAGCAGCATGGTCGGCGCGGTGCCCTGCCATCCGCCCAGGCCCGTCGCAATCGAGACCATCCCCACCCCGAGCAACAGGGCGGCCAGCACAATTCCCACCGCCAGCCGGTTCGCCGCGCCAATCAGGGCACTGCTCAGGCGGCGCAGTTCCAGCTCGCGGGTCTGCACCTTCAGCTCGCCGTCATTGATCCGCTGGAGCAGATCGCTCACCTGATGCGGCAGCTCCAGGCTGGTCTCGCCCAGTGCGCGGCCCTGACTCGTCGCCCAGTTGCCCAGGGCGGCTGGCGAAAACTGCGCGGCCATGGCGCGCTGGACGTAGGGCCGCGCGATGCCGAAGACATCCAGGCTGGGGTCGAGCTGTACACCCAGGCCCTCCATCATCACCAGAGCCTTGAGCAGCATCACCATCGGGCCGGGCAGTGTGATCTGGTGGCGGTGCAGCAGCACGAGCAGCTCGCTGATCGTCTCGCGGGCCGAGAGATCGCGCAGCGGCCGATCGACAAACCCATCGGTGAAGTGTTCCATATCGCGGCGCAGGCCGGGCGTGATCGCCCGTCGTGACAGCACCCCCAGCTGCTCCAGGGCGCGCAGCGCCGCCCGCGTGTCGTGTTCAACCAAGGCGGCCAACAGCAGCAGCAGCCCCTGCGTGGTCGGCAGATCCAGGCTACCCACCTGCCCGAAGTCTACCACGCCAAGACGATTGCCTTCCAGGGCGAAGAAGTTACCGGGGTGCGGGTCGCTATGGAAGAAGCCGAAGGTAAAGATCTCCTTGAGGATGACCTGCATGCTGCCACGGGCCAGGCTGACCCGGTCGATCCCGGCGGCGGCGAGGGCCGGCATGTCGTTGATCTTCACCCCGAAGAGCCGCTCGCTGGTGAGTACGCGGGCCTCGGTGTAGTCCCAGTAGATCGTAGGAATCTTCACCTCTGGCATGTCGGCAAAGTGCTGGCGAAAGCGGTCGGCGTTGCGCCCCTCGCGCCGGTAGTCAAGCTCGGCGCGCAGAGTTTGGGCGAACTCGTGGGCCAGCTCGGTGAAGTGATACTGGGCACCGAGGGTGAAGCGCTCCTCCGCCAGGGCGGCCAGGTCGGCGAGGATGGCCAGGTCGGTGTTGATCCGCCCGGCGATATCGGGGCGCTGCACCTTCACTACCACCAGTTCGCCGCTGGGCAAGGTGGCGGCGTGAACCTGGCCGAGCGACGCGGCGGCCAAGGGCGTCTGGTCGAAGCTGGCGAACAGCTCGCTGATTGGACGCCCGAGCGACTCCTCGATGGTGGCGATGGCGATGTGGGCGGGGAAGGATGGCACCGTATCCTGGAGCTTACCCAGCTCGTGGACAAACTCGGCCGGCACAATATCGGGCCGGGTGCTGAGCATCTGGCCAAGCTTCACGAACGTCGGCCCGAGGGAGATCAGGGCCTCGCGGAGGCGCGCCGCGCTGCTCAGGGGCGGGGCGGGCGGGACGCGCAGCACCAGCCGCCGTGGCAGCGAGAGCAGCGAGAGCAGGCCGAGCTGCTCGACAAGGTAGCCGAAACCGTGCCCAACCAGCACCTGCGCGATCTCGCGGTAGCGACCTAGATAGCGGGCCTGTCGGACAAGTGGCCACATATGGGCTAAGGGCGGGTTTCAGGGAGGGCAACGCCCTCTCTGGCCCTCCCGATCCTAAAGCGATAGGAGGTGCGGGAGAAACACCAGGCATCCGACGATTACAGCGGCGAGCGCGCAGATCAACACGGTACCGGCGGCCACATCTTTCGCGACCTTGGCGAGCGGGTGCTGCGTGCTGGTGACCAGATCGATGGTGGCCTCGACGGCGGTGTTCATGCCCTCGGCGGCCAACACCAGGGCGATGATCAGCACGAGGGAGATCCACTCCCAGCGCTCCAGGCCCAGGGTAGCCCCGAGGGTCACGGCGCAGGCCCCTATCAGCACGTGGATCCGGGCGTTGCGCTGGGTGCACATCATGTACCAGACCCCGGCGAAGGCGTAGCCGAAGGATGCGATGAGCGATCCCACGCCCCGGTTGATCCGGCGGCGCGGAGGCGGCTCAAGGGTGTGCCGGTAGCTCATGCGATCCTGCATCGTTGGTCAGCGGTACAGGCCGATTATACACGAGTTGGGGAACTCGGGGTATGTCGCGCATCGGCTATAATGGCGCCTGCCCACAAGGGTCGCCGATGACAGGTTAGCATCATGAGGATCGCAGCATGCGTATGATTATTGTCCGCCACGGTGAGAGCGAGTGGAACCGCATCCACCGCTACCAGGGCCAGCTGGACGCGCCGCTCTCCGATCTTGGGCTGCGTCAGGCCACCGCCCTGGCCGTGCGCCTGAAGAACGAGCCGATCGAGTATATCTACAGCAGCCGCCTCCAGCGCGCCGCCCATACCGCCCAGGCTATCGCCGCCCATCACCCGAACGTCCCCTTCGAGTACTCCGAGGATCTGCTTGAGATCCACCACGGCGAGTGGCAGGGCAAGTACGCCGAAGAGATCATGACGCAGTACAGCGATGGCCTGCGCGAGTGGCGCGAACACCCCACCCGCTCGCAGATGCCCGGCGGCGATAGCTTCTCCAACATCCTCAAGCGCACGCTGGACTTCCAGGAGCGGGCCTATGCCGAGCACAAGGGTCAGACGATCCTGGTCAGCACTCACGATGTGATCGTGAAGATCCTGGTCGCCGACGCGCTGGGCATGAACATGGATCGCATCAACCGGATCTGGATCACCAACGCCAGCATCAGCGTGATTGAGTATGGCAGTGACCTGCCCTTCCTCGCCGCGCTCAGCGATGCCTGCCACCTGGGCGCTCTGGCCAGCACGCGCGAAGGCCAGAAGGCGCTGTAGGCAAGCCGCCCCCAACCTCCCGCCGAAGGCAGGAGATCGTGGAAGCGGTCATCATGAAGGGTTTGGATCGCGGAGGCACGAAACGGCGCGAATGACGCGAAATGACGCGAATGACGCGAATGACGCGAATGACGCGAATGACGCGAATGACGCGAAATGACGCGAAACGGCGCGAATGACGCGAATGACGCGAATGACGCGAAACGACGCGAATGACGCGAATGACGCGAAACGACGCGAATGACGCGAATGACGCGAATGACGCGAATGACGCGAAACGACGCGAATGACGCGAATGACGCGAAACGGCGCGAAATGGCGCGAAATGGCGCGAATGACGCGAAACATTTCGCGTCATTCGCGTTCGTGTGGTTCGCGCCATTTCGTGCCTCCGCGATCCAAACCCAAACCTCCCTGGTTGACGGGGGCGGTCGTTGCCGGTTGCCCCTAGCAGGTCTGGTTCGTCATGAGCTTGCAGCGGTTGAAGAACAGGTCGTAGACCTTCGCGAGCAACTGGCCGGGCACCTCGACGAGTTGGTAGTAGAGCATGCGATCCCAGATCAGCCCCAGGCGAAACCCCTCGGCCCGGCGCACGATCGTCCACTGGGCGATTAGCCCGACGTTCCAGTAGATCAGCAGCAGCGCAACGATGACCAGAGGCCAGGCCCCCACCCGCAGGCGCAGCCGCTCGACGAGGGCCGCCAGGCCCAGCACGATGATCGGCGTACACTCGATCAGCCGTCGAAAGCCGAACGAGCCGCTTAGATGCCAGGTGGTGCCAAAGGATCCGTTGATGTAGGTCTGGGCAGCGAAGGCGGCCAGCAGCGCCCCGGCCAGTGCCGCGTCGCGGCGGCCAAGCCAGATCATGCCGACCAGGCCGATTGCCAGCACTGGGCTCCAGAGGAATGCGCCGTGGGCCGGGTCGATCAGGGTGCTGAAGAAGTGCGGGCTGGCCCAGTCGAGCTTGCCGGACACGGTGGATGCGGGGCCGGGGCGACCGTTGAGGATCTGGTAGGCTAGCAGTTGCGGGATGACCGTCAACAGCAGGGTGCCCAGAAATGCCTGGTGACGCAGCAGCAGCCACCAGACCGCCAACCAGTTGCGTCGGCGTAGCTCGCGCAGGTACTGCCCGATCGCCTCCATCGCCGGCACGATCAGCAGCAGGCCCAACTGCTCGCGGGTCATCACCATCAGCCCGCCGATCATGCCGAGCAGAATCCATGTGCCGACCCCGCGCTCGCCGTTTCGCCCGCGCATCCACACCGTCAGGAACAGCGCAAAGAGGAAGAACCCGTTGGCGTGCGACCAGGGCATCGCGATGTAGGTGTAGAACACCAGCGGCGAGGCCAGGAAGACCGTCAGGGTGGCCAGGGTCGCGGCGAAATCGCCGGCGTAGCGTCGCGCTAGGCGGTAGGTGAGCTGCAGGCCGATCAGGCAGTAGAGGGCCGACATATAGCATGCGGCCATACTATAGGGTCGGCTGTAGCCATCGCGTGGGATGGTCGCGCCAAGCGTGTTGGCCACAGCCACGCCGAGATCCGCCAGGATAAACCCCGGTGCCCAGAGGATCGCGGATCCCACCGGGGCCACATTGCGCAGCAGGCCGGTGTGCGGGTTCGGGTTCGCCGCATCGGTGCGCAGCAGGGCGTTGGCCACGGCCTCATCACCGAAGCGTCGGCCCTCCTCGGCGAAGTGGGTATACTCGTTACGAAAGTCCAGGTCGTGGTCGAAGTAGGCCGAGCGCAGGTAGGCGTAATACTGCACCTCATCGCTCAGGGCCACACGGGGCACGCTGATCGGCAACAGGAACAGGAAGACGCCTAGGATCACCCACGGCCCGATCATGCGGCCAGCGCGACCGGACAACAAGCGGCCCCAGGCGTCGGGGGGGTGCCCGGCAGAGCCTGGGGCCGTCGTTTCACGGGTCATAGAGGTATTAGCGCCTCACAACGGGTAGGAGAACCTGCGGCAATATCACCGGCTGCGTCAGGTTCAGCGTTGTCGATATGACCCCGGTAGTCGGGTTGCCCGCGCCGTCGAGGAAGCGTGCGTAGATCGTGTAGCTCCCCGTCGTCAGCTTGTCGCTCGTCAGCCCGGTGGCGAGGCTCCAGTTAGCGATGGTAAACGAGGTGCTGTTGCTGGGCGCAGCCGCAGGAGCCCAGACCAGGCTGGTGTCGATGAGCGGGTCGGCCACCGCCGTACGGCTATTCGCAATCCAGACGCCCCAGAACCCGCCGGGGTAGGCGTCGTCAGTCACCTTAATGTTCGAGAACGCCAGCGAGGTGAGGATCGTCCCTTTGGGATCAGCGGTGGCGGTCACCGATCCGGGCGTGGCGCTATCGAGAATGGGCGGCGTCACATCGTAGGTCAGGGCCTGCGTGTAATCCTTGCTGTTGCCGATAACATCGTTGATGCGTACCATCACCGTATTGCTGCCCACCACGAAGGTGCCGGGGAAGGGCAGCACGTTGGCAAAGAAATCCTTGAGAACCTTGCGGGACGGCGCAATGCTCGTGGTACTGCGTGCGGTGGACATATCACTAATGCCGCTACACTCGTTAAGCCCGTGTATCTCCACATAGGCCAGCGGGTCGCGGGTGTAGGTGGGGTCGCCATCGCTCGCGCCGCTGTCGGAGCCGAGATCGTTGGGGGTCGCGCCAAGATCCGAGAACTGCGCCGATCTGCGCATCAAGTGGGGGTTTGCGAGCGAGACCGCCGCCGTCACCCCGGCGTCGATAATCACTTCATCGAACTGCGCCGATCCCATCACCTGAGCGGCCGTCCGCACCTGCGTGTAGAGCCGCGTGGGCAAACATGTGGCGGCGTTCAGCACCGTGTCGGGCAGGCCGACCGTCATCGGGCTCGCGTAGGTCTGCCAGCCGCCCGAGTCGCTGTCCACGTCGGTCGGCGCGCTGCCCCAGCGCCAGCGAACTTGAGTCGGGCTGCTATTCACATTCACGAAGCTCACCGAGACCGCGCTTTGCGACTTGATCATCGCCGCATCGCCCTCGATCTTTGGCGCGGCGCCGGGGGGCGTGGCCCCGCCGGAGAAGCGGTCGTAGGTGATGTAGGGCTTGCTCCCCGAGAAGTTCTCCAGCGCGGCGTGGGCGAAGGTGCCGGACGAACTGATCGCCATGCGCGAGTTAAATAGCCCAGAGACGTTGGAGCCGACTGCGGTGGTAAATTGCGCCTGGCCAGTTGGGCGGAAGGCGTAGTAAAAGCGCAGGGAGCCGGAGGCATTGGCGATCCAGCCCAGATGGACCGTTCCCCCGCTATCGACCGCCACATTCACCGCACCCTTCACGTCGCCAGGGATGAGTTGCGCCTTGACCCAGGAGTTGGCCGCCTGGCGCTCGGCGTAGAAGACCCCCGAGTTCGCCCCTGAGCCGTCCAGGCCGCGCCACGCCGCGTAGAATCTCCCGTTCGTGCCGATGGCAACCGTAGCGTCGGCACCTGAGCTCGAGATGATCTCGGTGCTAAACCCGGAGCCCGTCCAGACGGCGATAGCGGCGGCCAAGTTGACCGTGGTGAAGCCGGCAACAACCTCGCCATTCGCCCCAGCCGTGATCATGGGCGGCACAGAGTACGCCTTCTCTGCGGTGGCGAACGTGTTGGGCCAACTGGCCCCCTGGTCGCTCGACACCTTGACGAACAGCGGCTTATTGATATCCTGCCAGGCGACAAAAACCTGGCCGGTACTCGCGACCGCGACCTGCGGGAAGATCGGGAACCCGCCCGCAACGACCGTACGCATCGGCCCCCACGCGCCGGAGGTGTCGCGGTAACGGAGGTAGATCCGCGCATCTTTGATGCTACTCCACGCCGCGTAGAGCGAGCCATCGGGCGCGGCCGCCACCGCCACGGTGGAGTAGTCTGCCTGACCCAGCGCCGGCCCGATGCTGACCCCCGCCCCGATACTGGTCGCCTGCTCCGCCAACGTCCACGTGAAGGCGTCGGTGTTATTGTTGCCGCTACCGGTGTTCACACCGCCACCGATTGTGATCGTTTGGCCGGCGGCCGTAATGCTGGGGAGCTTAATATTTCGTGAGTCGCCAATCGTTATCTCCGCGAGCAGGGTCGGTGCCAGGGTGCCCTGAGCGCTGGCCGGAGCAATAGATGCCGACAGCACGATCATGGAGATCATGCTGAGGATCACCGGAAGTCGTCGCATACCTCTTCCTCCAGACATCAATAGGGTTGACGTACGAGTTGCGCGTCACTGTGATAGCGCGGGATGTCCGATGGGAGAGGATCGGAGCGCGCATGTCTCGCTCCGACCGTACACCCACCCTATTCATTGTGACGCGCCGCTAGGGCGCGGTGACAAGAAAGTCGTCAAAGAGGATGCCGCCGCTGGCGCGGGTGTAGATACCGGCGCGCCCCGCCGGCAGCGGCGCGGCCTCGTTGGCCTCCGCCACCACCTGCCCGTCCAGCGTCACCTGCAGGCTCCCGCCGTGTACCGCCAGCCCCAACTGGTGCCAGGCCCGCTCGCGGAACCCCGGCCCGGTGATCTCCACCAGCGACCGCGCTACGCCCTGGTCCACCCGCTCGAGCACCAACTTCGGCGTCGCCGGGAAGGTCTCCTTGAGCACCCGCACCCGGTAGTAGCTCGCGGTCAGCGGGTCGGCCCCGGTGTAGCGTGCGATCAGCCCGGCGGTGCCGTTAAACTCGTCGTAGAAACTCACCTGGGCGGTGTAGTC
>CAISPW010000292.1 GCA_903887465.1 uncultured Oscillochloris sp.
GCCAAAAAAATGCCAGCTTCGCTGGCATTTTTTTGGCTAAATATATGTAGAATCTTAGGGCGATAGCCCTACCGGCACAAATGCGACCGCGTCGATCCACACGCCTCGGCGCTGATCGCCGGCCAGGGTGCCGCCTAGCACCAGGGCGTTGGCGGGGGTGAAATCGTAGGTGCCCAGGTCAGCCCACCAGTTGCGGGCATCCTCCGAGTTCACCGTCGCCACGCTCTCGCCGCCGCTGTGCCGGATGAGGTAGCGCAACTGGCGCGACTCGTCAAATCCGTTGAGGGCGTAGGGGATGTAGGCCAGCACGCGGTAGCGCCCGGCGGCGGGCAACTGCGGGTGCCAGACGGCCAGAGACGGCGGCGCGAGAGAGGCCGCCCGCCAGGGTTGGGCCGCACGGCCGGGGAAACTGCTGGCTGCGTAGCGCGAGCCGCCACCGTAGCCCACATCGCTCAGCTTCCAGTCACCGCTGCTGCGGAATCCGGGGCCGCCGTCGTCCACCACCACCACGCCGGGTGGCGGCGGGCCACAGGGCGTGGGCATGTCAGCCCAAAGCCAGACGCTCACCTGGCCCGCCGGGCTTTGCGCCCACGGGTCGGGGGATGCGCCGCACCAGCCGTAGGGATCCACATCGCGGCCAAGGTACTGCACCTGGAAGTGCAGGTGCGCGCCGTTGGCGCAGCCGCTGGCCCCGGCGACGCCGATCTGGTCGCCCGCCGCCACCGGCTGCCCAGCCTCCACGCTGATCTCGGCGAGGTGCCAGTAGAGGCTGCGGTAGCCGTTGCCGTGGTCGATAATTACGGCGTGGGCCGGGGTGGCGCAGCCATCGTCGGAGTTACCGGCGAAGATGACGCTGCCCTTGGCGGCGGCGAATACCTTGTCGGGCGACCCCATCGCGTAATCCCAGCCGGTGTGACCATCGTAGGCAAATGCGGCGTCGGTCTCCTGGCGGCCCCAGTAGGTCGCCAGCGAACCGTTCTGGCGCAGAAACGGTGCATCGTGGTCGAAGAACGAGGTGGTCGGCATAAGGCTGGACATGGGCCGGATCATGAAAGGTGCTGCCGGGGCGGGCCAGTCCGTCGGCAGGCCACGCGGGTCGCCGAAGAGCCGCGTGTAGACGCTCACCAGGCCGTTGAGCCGTGAGCCGAGGCCGCCGGGGCCGGTGGTGGGAGCCAAGACGCGCTCTAGCACGTAGCGGCTGAAGGAGATGTCGGCGCTCACGTCCTGGCGCGCGCCGCCGGCGAAGACCAAGGGCGGCGGCGGGTCGGTCGGGGCGCGCAGGGCGTAGTCGCGCACGGCGTAGCGTAGCTCGCGGGCCGCCCAGTGGAGTTGGCTGGAGAGCCCACGCCGCCCGCCGCTATCGCCCTGGTAACCCATGGCCCAGGAGCTGTCCGCTGCGCCGCTGATGAGACCGGCCTGCAGTTCCATCAGGGCTAGGAGCAGCTTGGGGCTGAGGCTGTAGAGGCTGGAGAGACCCACCAGCACATCAGTGAAGCTCTGCGCGTGGCCGCCCACCTGGAAGCGCACGCCAGCCAGGACACTGCCGCGAGCCTCCAGGAATGCCTGGATCTCCGGCCCGGTAAACTCGTAGGCGTAGCTGATGCGGCGCGGGTCGAAGAGTGGGTCGCGCAGCGCGGGGGCGGCGGTGGCAGCGGCGGTGGCAGCGGGAACCGGGGTCGCTATGGGCGGTACGGACGACGGGGAAGCCATGGGCGCAGGACTCGCCGCCGCCGGGGCGGGGGTGGGCGGGATGACGGGCGCAGGGGCCGACGCGGCGCAGGCCGTCAAGGCGACGACCAGGGCAAGCGACAGCAGGGTCGGGTGGAGCAGCTTCATAGCGGCTCAAGCATACTTGAAGCCACCAGTTTGGTCAAACAAGAATCGTATGGCCCGTGGTGGCACCAGAGGTGCC
>CAISPW010000293.1 GCA_903887465.1 uncultured Oscillochloris sp.
CCCGCCATCGGGAGCGCCCGCGGCTGCTGTGGCCGCAGCATCCACGTCAACAACAATGACCCCCTCGAACTGCGCCGCCACGGCGCCCGCGCCAGCGGCAGGGCTAGTGGCGGCGCCGCCGCCGCCGCCGCCGCCGCTACCGCCACCACCACGGCCACCACGCATCGAAACAGCTGCGGTCGCCATATCTTTTAACGAACCACCACTTAGCGGCATTGGAACATCCTTTCATATACCACGCGCGGTATCAGGCGCGTGAAACCACTGCAAACAGGCCACGGCGCTCTGGCTGCGGCCCGCGCCAGGTCACACATCAGACCCTGACATCGTGCGGCAATACGTCAGCAGTACGTGTAGCGGGCGCATGCGCTTCAGCAGCGCTGAGCTCGCGGCTATAGGCCAGCAGGTCGTGCTGGTTCTCAGGGGTGAGCGCATCGGCCCGCAGCGCCCGTTCCAGAGCGCGGCGCTTGATCGCCGCATCCCAGCATGTCGGGTTGTGGCACAGGTACGCGCCGCGCCCGTTACGCTTCCCGGTCGCGTCCACCTCGATACGGCCTTCGGGGGTACGCACGAGCCGGATCAGCCCACGTTTCGCGTCGGTACGCCGACAGGCGATGCAGGTGCGTTGTGGCACATGCTTCGCCCGCGCGCCATCCGATTTGTTCGCTGCCTGTCCCATACCCGATCCGCTCCAGTTCACTACACGAGGTGACGTACACTCTAGATTCTACGCCTCACCCGTCTCGGCCTTATCCTCGGTCTCAACCAGGATATACGAGGCGATCAGCCGATCCCCAGAGTAGATATAGAGCTTCTGCGATGTTGCCCGCAGCTGCACGGTCTCGCCGATGAGGTCACTGCTCAGCGGGCCATAGCTCGCCTTCTGGTAGACGATGGTGGCATTCGCCTGCACCTTGCGTGACTCCACCTTTGCATTTGTCAGCTCAGCCTCCGTGGCCATCGCCTCGGCCTGGGCGTAGCCGCGCACCTCAGCGGAGGCCCGCTCCTCCTCAAGGAGGGCGGTCGCGCTCTTAATATCGATGCGCCAGCCCGAGAGCTTCGCGGCCAGGCGCACATTCTGGCCCTCTTTGCCAATCGCCAGCGACAGCTGCTTATCGGGGACGATCACCAGTGCCACGTGGTCATCCTCATTCAGATGCACCTCAACCACCTGGGCGGGCGAGAGCGCGTTGGCGATCAGATCTTTCGGGTCGGGCGACCACTGGACGACATCGATCTTTTCGCCGTTGAGCTCGTTGACAATATTCTGGATGCGGATGCCGCGCATACCCACGCACGAGCCAACCGGATCGATTCCCTCCTGGCGCGCGGCCACCGCCACCTTCGTGCGCAGGCCCGGCTCGCGGGAGATCGACTTGATCTCGACGGTGCCGTTGAAGATCTCGGGCACCTCCATCTCAAAGAGGCGCACGATCAGGTTTTTATGGCTGCGCGAGGCGATCAGCCGAGGCCCGCGATCCTCCTTGCGGATCTCCATCAGGTAGACCTTCAGGCGCTGGCCGTGGTAGTAGCGGTCGTTATCGACCTGCTCCTTCGGCGGCAAGATCGCCTCGGCCTTGCCCATCTCCAGGATCACATTGCCCTTGGCGATCCGCTGCACCGTAGCGGTGATCAGCTCGCCCTCGCGATCCATATACTCGCCGTAGATATACTCGCGCTCAACCTCTTTGATTCCCTGCAGCACCACCTGTTTCGCAGTCTGCGCCGCGATCCGCCCGAAATCATTGGGCGTACTCTCCATCACCACCGTCTCGCCGATCTGCGCATCGGCACGCGACTTGCGGGCATCCTTCAGTTCCACCTCAAAGCGTTCATCGTAGACCTCGTCCACGACCTGCTTCTCAGCGTAGACCTTTGCCGAACCCGTCTGCGGGTCGAGCTTAACGGTCACCTCCATAGGCGGCGGGTTATTGCCAAGGGTGCGCCTGTAGGCAGTGATCAGCGCCTTCTCCATGACGTCAATGATCGCCTCTTTTGGGATGCCGCGCTCCGCCGCAATCTGTGAGATCGCTGTGTAAAAGTCGCTCTTCATACCCTCA
>CAISPW010000294.1 GCA_903887465.1 uncultured Oscillochloris sp.
CGTCGTCAACCTAGCCCGCCCGTTTACGGGCCGGGCGCTCAGCCTGACCGGGCGACTTTTGCGCTAGTGCCTTTTTTTGTAGATGTTTGGCGGCGAAACCGCCAAACATCTACAAAAAGCGCGGTCTGGGGCGCAGCCCCAGACCCGTTGCAAGCCCCTGGGCGCTGCAAGCACGACCCGCCAACGTGGTACAATTCGCGTGGGCGCTGCGAGGGTTGCCCCACCGAAGTGGTACTATCGCCCGCGACCACCCCCTGTGGTAACCTGCGACATACTGAGGAGGCCAAGAACGCCCATGACAGCCATGCTCCGCGACTTTCTAGAGATTCCCTACGATCAGCTCGAAGAGATGAACCTTCAGGTGAAAGAGCAGCGTCGCTCTCGTGTACCAGCCGAGCAGATGCGCGAGGAGCGCATGGCCTACCTCGCAGGCGAGAAGCGCATTAAGGCGGTGACGGTCTGTTTCACCGACCTTGAGGGCCGCCTGCACATGCTCGACTACGACAAGAAGTTTCTGCTGAAGTCGGACGATAACCTCACCTTCGATGGCTCGTCCATCCGTGGCTTCTCGGCCCAGGTCGAGTCTGACCTGCGCCTGAGCATCGACTGGACGGCCTTCTACTGGCTGCCCGCCGATGTCTTCGGCCCTGGCAAGGTGTTTGTCTTCGGTGAGGTGCGCCAGCGCGACGGCTCGCCCTACCCTGGCGATATGCGCTCGCGCCTGAAGCTGTTTCTTGCCGAGCTCTATACCAGCCAGGGGCTGGTGGTCAACCTGGCCAACGAGATCGAGGGCTTCCTCTTCCAGGGCCGCAACGCCGAGCAGCGCTACCGCGAGCTTGGTGAGTTCACGATGGTGAGTACCTCGGGCTACTACCATTCGCTGCCCGGCGACCCGCTGCGTACCTTCATCGACACGGCGGCTGAGGTGCAGCGCGCCATGGGCTTCTCCAACGAGAAGGATCACCCCGAGGTTGCGCCTGCACAGTTCGAGATGAACTACGGCTACACCGAGGCCGTGATCGGTGCCGACCAGATCTTGCTCTACAAGCTGATCTGCCGCCAGGTGGCCAGCCGCCTGGATATGACCGCATCCTTCCTGCCCAAGCCGGTCACCGGTGTGAACGGCAGCGGCATGCACACCAACATCTCGATCTCGCGCGGCAACACGAACCTGTTTCACGACGCCGCCGGCGAGGAGGGTCTCTCGACCTACGCCTGGAACTTTGTGGACGGGGTGCTGTACCACGCCAAGGGCCTCTGCCTGTTGCTGAATGCCAGCGTGAACGCCTACCGCCGGCTCGACCCGCACTTTGAGGCACCGAACCAGATCAAGGCGTCGCCGATTGACCGTGGCTCGATGGTGCGTATCCCGATCGGCAACGCCAATACCGCCCGCGTCGAGGTGCGCTCGATCGCCCCTGACGCCCCCCCGCATATGGCGATCTACGCCCTGCTGAACGCGGGACTGAGCCAGGTGCAGGCATCGCCCGACATCCGCCAGGGCACCGAGACCTTGCCCGATAACATCTACGATGCTATCAGCGACTTCCGCAAGAACGCGCTGATCGCCGAGGTGCTGGGCACTGATGTCCAGACCAAGTACGCCGACCTCAAGGAGGCCGTCGCCGACCGCTGCCCGCGCAAGCTCGGCACTCTGATCAAGCGCGCCGAGGTTCAGTTCCACCACGAGGTCACGAACCAGTACCTCTGGAACCGATTCTAGATACACATGGGAGTATGGGGGAGGCGCTGCCTCCCCCATACTTTTTTTGTGCTGTTTTCGTGGCGACGTCGCCAAAGCCGCACAAAAAGTAGGTTTGGGCTGCACCCACCCCTCATTTGTGCGATTGTGACATAAGAGATCACCACTGCGCGTTGCCCGAGCTTTACCTCGTACAAAGATGCGCAAACGTATACTGGCTTTACCCGCTAGTGAGCGCACGATATCTACACGAGGAGACCTTTGATGACAAGCGAACAGATCACGCTTGATGGCAACGATGCCGTTGCCAAAGTTGCCTATATGCTCAGTGAGGTGGTGGCGATCTATCCAATCACCCCCTCTACCCCGATGGGTGAGTCAGCTGATGCCTTCGCCGCCGCTGGCAAGCCCAACCTCTGGGGCACCGTACCCTCGGTGTATGAGATGCAGTCTGAGGGCGGCGCAGCGGGCGCCCTCCACGGCGCGATGCAGACCGGTGCCCTCACCACCACCTTCACTGCATCCCAGGGTCTGCTCTTGATGATCCCCAATATGTATAAGATCGCCGGTGAGCTTACCCCGACGGTCTTTCATATTGCCGCCCGCGCCCTGGCCGCCCAGGGCCTCTCGATTTTCGGCGACCACTCCGATGTGATGTCGGTGCGCGGCACCGGCTTCGCCCTGCTCTCCTCTGGCTCGGTACAGGAAGCCCACGACCTGGCCCTGATCGCCCACGCGGCCACCCTGGAGAGCCGGGTGCCCTTCCTGCACTTCTTTGATGGCTACCGCACTTCCCACGAGGTGAATAAGATCGCCAGCCTGGACGACGAGACCATCCGGGCGATGATCAGCGACGATATGGTGCGCGCCCATCGTAGCCGTGCCCTCACCCCCGATAAGCCCGTGCTGCGCGGCACCGCCCAGAACCCCGATGTCTACTTCCAGGCTCGCGAGAGCGTCAATCCCTTCTACAACGCCTGCCCCGGCATCGTGCAGGCGGCCATGGATCGCCTCGCCGACATGACCGGTCGCCAGTACCGGCTCTTCGACTACGACGGTGCCCCCGACGCCGAGCGCGTGATCGTGGTGATGGGCTCCGGCGGCGAGGCGGTGGCCGAGACGGCTAGCTACTTGGCCGCTCAGGGCGAGAAGGTCGGCGTGGTGCGCGTGCGCCTCTACCGGCCCTTCGATAGCGCCGCGTTTATCGCCGCTCTGCCCGCCACCGTCCGCTCCGTGGCCGTCCTCGACCGCTGCAAGGAGCCCGGCAGCACCGGCGAGCCGCTCTTCCTGGATGTGGTCTCGGCCCTGGCCGAGAGCGCCCTCTCCCCCACGGTCATCGGCGGCCGCTACGGCCTCTCGTCCAAAGAGTTCACCCCGGCTATGGTCAAGGCTGTCTTCGATGAGATCAGCAAGAGCAAGCCGATCACGCGCTTCACCATCGGTATCAAGGACGATGTAACCTACACCAGCCTGGACTACGACCCGAGCTTCAACATCGAGCCGAGCGAGACGGTGCGCTGCGTCTTCTGGGGCCTCGGTGCCGATGGCACGGTGGGCGCGAACAAGAGCAGCATCAAGATCATCGGCGAGGAGACCGCCAATAACGCCCAGGGCTACTTCGTCTACGACTCGAAGAAGTCCGGCTCGGTAACGACCTCGCACCTGCGCTTCGGGCCGCAGCCCATCCGCGCACCCTACCTGATCGGCCCCGGCGAGGCGAACTTCGTCGCCTGCCACCAGTTCGCCTTCCTAGAGCGCGTTGATGTGCTCGGCTACGCTCGCCCTGGCGGCATCTTCCTGCTGAATAGCCCCTTCGGTGCCGATGCGATCTGGGATCAGATTCCCGCCGAGGTGCGCGCCACCATCCGCGCCAAGGGGCTGCGCTTCTATGTGATCGACGCCACTGCGGTGGCCCAAGAGACCGGCATGGGCAACCGGATCAATACGGTGATGCAGACTTGCTTCTTCGCGATCAGCGGTGTACTCCCCCGCGATGAGGCCATCGCCGCGATTAAGTTGAGCATTAAGAAGACCTACGGCCGTCGTGGAGATGCGGTGGTCTCCCGCAACTTTATGGCCGTGGACAAGACCCTAGAGAATCTCCACGAGGTGGCCATTCCCGCCAGCGACCCGGTGCTGAACGGTATGCATATGCGCCCGGCCGTCGCCGCTGGGGCACCCGCCTTCGTACACGACGTCCTCGCCCCCATGATCGCCGGGCACGGCGACGACCTGCCCGTGAGCAAGATGCCCTTCGATGGCACCTATCCCACCGGCACCGCCCAGTGGGAGAAGCGCAACATCGCCCTGGAGATCCCGGTCTGGGATGAGAAAATCTGCATCCAGTGTGGCAAGTGCGCCTTCGTCTGTCCCCACGCCGTCATCCGCAGCAAGGTCTACCCGACCGCAGCGGTGGCCGGCGCGCCCGATAGTTTCAAGAGCGTGGACGCCCGCTTCAAGGAGTTGCCCGGCGAGCGCTATACGCTGCAGGTTAGCCCCGAGGACTGCACCGGCTGCGCCCTCTGCGTCGAGATCTGCCCGGTCAAGGATAAGACCCAGGTTGGCCGCAAGGCGCTCAATATGGCCGACCAGCCGCCGCTGCGCATCGCCGAGTCTGCTAATTGGGACTTCTTCCTGGCCCTGCCTGAGGTTGACCGCACCAAGCTCAACCTGGGTTCAATCAAGAACTCGCAGCTGCTTCAGCCGCTCTTCGAGTTCTCCGGGGCATGCTCCGGCTGCGGCGAGACGCCCTATGTTAAGCTGGTCAGCCAGCTCTACGGCGACCGGGCGGTGATCGCGAACGCGACCGGCTGCTCGTCGATCTACGGCGGCAACCTGCCCACCACGCCCTGGACGCTCAACAAGGATGGCCGTGGCCCGACCTGGTCGAACTCGCTCTTCGAGGATAACGCCGAGTTTGGCCTGGGCATGCGCCTGAGCATCGACAAGCAGCAGGAGTACGCCGGCGAGTTGCTCAAGCAGCTGGCCGATATCGTCGGTGCCGAGCTGGTGGAGGCTCTGCTGACAGCGGATCAGAAGACTGAGGCCGGGATCGCCGCCCAGCGCGAGCGGGTGGCCGCCCTCAAGGTGCGGCTGGAGGCTGGCCTAGCGACCGAACCCAACGCCCCACAGGTCGCCAAGGTTAAGGATCTTCTGGCCCTGGCCGACACCCTGGTGCAGCGCAGTGTCTGGATCATGGGTGGCGACGGCTGGGCCTACGACATCGGCTACGGCGGCCTCGATCACGTCCTGGCCTCGGGCCGCAACGTCAACATCCTCGTCCTCGACACCGAAGTCTACTCGAACACCGGCGGCCAGGCCAGCAAGAGTACCCCGCTGGCGGCGGTGGCCAAGTTCGCCGCCAAGGGCAAGGGCACGTCGAAGAAGGATCTGGGCATGATCGCCATGGCCTACGGCAGCGTCTATGTGGCCCGCATCGCCATGGGCTACGACGACGTGCAGACCCTGCGGGCCATCCAGGAGGCCGAGGCTTACGAGGGCGTCTCGCTGATCATCGCCTACAGCCACTGTATCGCCCACGGCATTGATATGCGCAAGGGTCTGGATCAGCAGAAGCTGGCGGTGCAGAGCGGCATGTGGACACTCTACCGCTACAACCCCGATATGATCGCGCAGGGCAAGAACCCGCTGGTGATCGACTCGAAGGCTCCGAGCATCAGCGCCGATAAGTACATCGCCGGCGAGGGCCGCTTCCAGATGCTGATCCACAGCGACCCGGCCCGCGCCGAGGCGCTGATGGCGCAGGCCAGCACGGAGAACAAGGCGCAGTACCTCCACCTGGAGCAACTGGCCAAGAAGAGCGAGTGACCGAGCCGTTGGGTCTGCGCCCCAAGCCGAACAAACAATGTGGGGGCGGCTCCGCCGCCGCCCCCGCCCCCCACCTGAAAGGAATCAACGATGATCGACCTGAGTACGAGCTACCTTGGTCTTCCCCTCAAGACGCCGATCGTCGCCTCAGCCTCCCCGCTCTCGCACTACCCCGACGTGATACAGCGGCTGGAGGACGCCGGTGTGTCAGCCGTCGTGATGTACTCACTCTTTGAGGAGCAGATCATCCGCACGAGCCTGGAGATGGACTACCTGCTGTCCCACGGCTCCGAGAGTTTCGCTGAGGCCCTGAACTACCTGCCCGACCACGGCAAGTACAGCGTCGGCCCCGAGCGCTACATCGAGCAGATCCACGAGCTGAAGCGCAAGGTGGGAATCCCGGTGATCGGCAGCCTGAACGGGGTCTCCCCCGGCGGCTGGATCCACTACGCCCGCCTGATCGAGGAGGCCGGAGCCGACGCCCTAGAGCTGAATATCTACGCCATTCCCACCGACCCGAATAGCACCGGAACCGACCTGGAGCAGAGCTACGTCGACCTGGTGCGCAATGTGCGCGCCGAGATCAAGATCCCGCTCTCGGTGAAGCTCAGCCCCTACTTCAGCTCGCTGCCCAACCTGGCCTGGCGGCTGATGGAGGCCGGCGCACAGGGACTGGTGATCTTTAACCGCTTCTACCAGCCCGACTTCGACCTCGAAAACCTCACGGTGGCACCGAACCTCCAGCTCAGCACATCCAAGGAGATGCGCCTGCCCCTACGCTGGGTGGCCCTGCTCTACGGGCGCGTGCCGGTGGATCTGGCCCTCACCAGCGGAGTCCACACCGCCCAGGACGTACTCAAGGCGATGATGGCCGGTGCCAAGGTGACGATGATGGCCTCGGCGCTGCTCAAGGGCAACCCCGAGGAGCATGTCCGTGGCATGATAACTGACCTGCGGGCATGGATGACCGAGCGCGAGTACGAGTCGATCACGCAGATGCAGGGCAGCATGGCCCAGCGATCAACCGCCGAACCCGCCGCCTACGAGCGGTCGAACTATATGAAGGTACTCAACTCGTATAAAGATGTCGGGCCGACGATCCCCGATGTTACGCTCCAGGCTGGCATGCTCTACCCTGTCGACTGAGATTGCGCGGGATGTCCGATAATAGAGATACGGGGAGGGCTAGCCCTCCCCGTATCTCTATTTACATGTATTGCAATGCGGCACAAGAAAGTGATTCGTGTTATACGTCCGCTAGAATTGCGTTATAATTACTTGGTATCCAGCGCGCATCACCTGCCTAGCAGAGAAGGAGCCGGGCATGGCGGGCAGCACGACCGTTGAGTTCGCGCCCGGCCAGATCTTGAACGATGGTGGGGCCGACATATTCCGCAGGGGGCTGCACAGCGGCGAGGTGTTGCGCTGCGCGCACCTGTGGATGGCGGCAGCGCACCAAACTGACGACGGCGAGATCGAGATCGCGCTTGCTTGTGGCCTTGACCCACGCAGCGACCGCTGGGTCGCCGAGATCTACTACTTCAGCATTGATCGTACAATCGCCGCACTCCGCGAGTACGAGTACACCGGCAATATGCCCGAGGGCGAGTGACCCAAGGATGAGGGATGAGGGATGAGGGATGAGGGATGAGGGATGAGGGATGAGGGATGAGGGATGAGGGATGAGGGATGAGGGATGAGGGATGAGGGATGAGGGATGAGGGATGAGGGATGAG
>CAISPW010000295.1 GCA_903887465.1 uncultured Oscillochloris sp.
CAGAGCGCCCAACCCGAATGCTTCGGCCTTACGTTAGCACTGATCCTTACCTGGGCAGACCGATCTCCGCCATGGCCGCATCCTCGCGGGCGCGCATGGCGGCGGCGTCATCGGGGCCGCGCTCGTGATCGTAGCCGAGCAGGTGCAGGGTGCCGTGGGCGGCCAGGTAGGCCAGCTCACGGGCCGGGGAGTGGCCATAGTCGGCGGCCTGAGCCAGCACGCGCTCGTAGGAGATGGCGATATCGCCCAGGTAGCGCGGCCCCTCAGTCTGGACGACAAACCCGCGCTCGGGGCCATCGTCGCCGAAGGAGAGTACATCGGTGGGCGCATCGACACCGCGATAGTCACGGTTCAGGGCGTGGATGTGGGCGTCGTCGGTGATCAGCACACCGACCTCCAGCGGGCCACCCGCGCCCTCGGCCCGCAGCACCGCCGCAATCGCCCGCTCGGCCGGGCCGAGATCGAGGTCTGTAGGAACACGATCCTCCAGCCCCTCGGCAAGCGTCACCTCAATAATGTGATCCATGTAATCCTGCGCCCCCACGTCAGCGCGGGTCGATGTCGCTCATCAGATCAGCGACCCTACTCAGCACACTGCGCTCGCGCTCAAAGGACACGAGGTGCAGCGCTTCGCCGAGGGGAACCCAGCGTGCGTCATCCACCTCGGCCTCCTGGGGGCGCAGCATGCCGCTGGCATAGCGGATGAGGAAGAAGTCAACATATTTATGGATGCGCGAGGGGCCGACGCGAAACCAGTACTCGATTGTCGCCAGGTGGCGGATGATCTCGCCGGTGAGGCCAGTCTCCTCCGCCACCTCGCGCAGCGCGGCGGCCTCGGCCGTCTCCCCCCGGTGAACATGGCCCTTGGGGAGCCCCCAGCGACCGCCGTGATTGGTGGCGATCAGGGCGACCTCCACCTGCGCTCCAAGTATCTGATAGATAACGCCGCCAGCAGAATAGGCAGTACGGTGCAGGTTCGGCCTGTTGGCGCGTGAGGTCATGAATACCGCTAGGCTTTCTTGGGCAGACGGCCGGCCCGCATATCCCAGTAGGCATTCACCGCGTAATTCTGCATAGCCCGCTCTCCTTCGACACCTAGCCACGCTCGCAGGCATTATAACATGCAACGGTCTCTGAGCAGGGCTGGCGCAGCGCCACTTCAGGGCGGGTGCAGAGTCGCTGGGGCTGCGCCCCAGACCGCGTTTTTGGTGGATTTTTGGCGGCGAAACCGCCAAAAATCCACCAAAAGAGATCTTTCGGGGATGGCTTCGCCATGCCCAAACCTCCGCCGGAGGCGACGTTGCAACCGCCCTGATTGGCAGGTTTGCGCTCTTGCGCCACAGCTGTGGTACTATCGGCTACTGGCTATTATTGAGGTACCTATGCCCCTGCCGCAACTACCCGCCAAGCATCGCTCGCCGGCGCTGTTCGAGCCAATCGACCACCTCAACTACTTTCGCGGCCTGGGCATGGCACCGAGCGGCCCGCCGCCCAGGGGCGTGATCTTCTGCTACCAGCGCTCGCTGCTCAGGCATATTGTGGCCAGCGAAGGGGCGATGCCACAATCCTGCGTGGTCGGCAGGCTCTACCCGCTGCCCGCCACCGGCGGCGCGGTGGCGGTGGCGGCTGAGTTCGGCATCGGCGCACCCGCCGCCGCCATGCTGATCGAGCTGCTGATCGCCATGGGCGTGCGCCGCTTCATCAGCATTGGCACCGCCGGCGGCATCGACCCGCGCCTCGCCATCGGCGACCTGACGGTCTGCACGGCAGCCTTTCGCGACGAGGGGGTCTCCCACCATTACCTGGAGGATCCGTCGCCCACGGTGGCCCCTGACCCGGCCCTGACCGACTCGTTTGCGACGGCGCTGGAGGGGCTGGGCGCACGGGCCACGCACGGGCCGACCTGGACGACCGACGCGGCCTTCCGCGAGACGCAGGCCGAGATCGCGCACTACCAGGCGCAGGGCGTACTCTCGGTGGAGATGGAGGCGGCGGCCCTGTTCGCCATCTGCGCACGGCGCGGCACGGCAATCGCCGGCGGGTTTGTGATCAGCGATGTGCTGTCCGCGCCGGTCTGGAACCCCCAGTTCCACGCCGAGGCCACGGCAGAGGGCTTGGTGCGGCTCTTTGAGGCGGCGAAAATAACTCTTAGGGAATCTCTTTGAGCGAGAGTTCGGCGAGCAGGGCGTACACTGCCTGGTCGATGGCGGGCAGGGCGCGCTCGACCGGCCACTCGTGTAGGTCGGGCACCACCCAGAGCCGGAAGCGCCCCGACCAGGGCTGGCCGAGACCCTCGACGTAAGGCCGGTGCTCCTTCTCGTCGAGGGCGACCAGCATGTCGGCGGCCTCCAGGTCAGCGGGGGCTAGCCGTATAGGGCCGCGTAGACGGGCGGGCGGGGCGATCCCGGCGATGGCCAGACGATCAAGCACCACCGGAGCGATTGGGCCGGCATTCCATGGCGTGGGCGCGAATCCCCGCGAGTCGGCTCGCCAGCCGAGGTCAGCCGGGACAAGCGCGTTAAACAGCAGTTCGGCGTAGCGGCTGCGGTAGTAGTTCCCGGTGCAGACCATCAGCACCGTCCGTGGGCGGATCTCCTGCATCTCCTGCTCCCTTGTTCATTGTTTGAGGGCTGCGCCCCAAGCCCAGCGCGTATGATGTAGGTGTGCGGTTCTGCCGCACACCTACGTTATTATACGCGAAAATACGCAGAGGAGGCTACCCGCCCCCGCCGGGAGCTGGGCGGTTGCAACGTCGCCTCCGGCGGGGGTTTGGGGGTGGCAACGCCACCTCCGAACGATCTTTTTTGGTTGGTTTTTGGCGGCGAATCCGCCAAAAACCAACCAAAAGCGAGGTCTGGGGCGCAGCCCCAGCGACGTTGCACCAGCCCTGCCGCCGGGAGGCAGCCCGTCACTGCCGGGTGATCGCGGTCGCGCCGCCGCGCAGCACATACTTCTGGATCTTGCCGGTGGCCGTCTTCGGTAGCTCGTCCACAAAGCTGACCCACTGCGGGGTCTTGAAGTGGGCCAGGTGGTCGCGCACAAACTGCTTCAGCTCGGCCTCACTAGAGGTTGCCCCGGCCTTCAGCACCACGAAGGCGTGCGGAGCCTCGCCCCAGCGCTCGTGGGCCATGCCCACCACGGCGACCTCCATCACGGCCGGGTGGCGTAGCAGCACGCCCTCGACTTCCACCGACGAGATGTTCTCGCCGCCGCTGATGATCACGTCCTTGAAGCGGTCGCGGATCTCGATGTAGCCATCGGGATGGACGACGCCGGCGTCGCCGGTGTAGAACCAGCCGTTGCGGATGGCCCGTGCGGTGGACTCGGGGTCGTTGTAGTAGCCCTTCATGACCACATTGCCGCGCACTGTCAGCTCGCCGAGGGTCATGCCGTCGTGAGGTACCTCCTGGCCCTCGGGATCGCGCACGCACAGCTCGCCGGAGGCCACCAGCTCGACGCCCTGGCGGGACTTGACCACGGCGCGGGCCTCCGGGGGCAGGCCGTCGTGTTCGGGGAGCGGCTCGCAGATGGTGATAAACGGCGAGGTCTCGGTGAGGCCGTAGACGTGGGTGATCTCCCAGCCCAACTCGCCCTCAATCCGCTCGATGGTGGCGGCGGCAGGCGGGGCACCGGCGGTGAAGAGGCGCACCCCGCGCGGCGGCGTGCCGCGCACCTCAGCCGGGGCACTGGCGACGGCAATCAACACCGTGGGCGCGGCGCAGAACATGGTCACTCGCTCGGCGCTGATCAGGGAGAAGATCGTGCGCGGCTCGACCCTGCGCAGGCAGATGTGGGCCATACCACGGGCGGTGACGATCCAGACGAAGGTCCAGCCATTGGCGTGGAACATCGGCAGGGTCCAGAGGTAGCGGTCTGCGGGGCCGAGGTAGTGGTGGGCCAGGGTGTTGAGCGCATTTAGGGCGGCGTTGCGGTGGGTGATCATCACGCCCTTGGGGCGGGCGGTGGTGCCGCTGGTGTAGTTAATCGCCAGCAGGTCGGTCTCAGCGATCTCGGGGGCGCTGAAGGCCGGCGGGCAGTCGGCCAGCGTGGCCTCGTAATTGAGCCAGCCCGGCCCCTCGCCCTCCAGGGCCACAAAGTGGGTCACGCCGGGGATCTGGTCGCGGATGCTATCGACGGCGTCGAGGTAATCGCTGTGGACACAGACCACCCGCGCGCCGCTGTGGTTGATGATATAGGCGAAATCGTCGGGGATGAGCCGGTAGTTAATCGGGACAACCACGGCACCGATCTGGGGCACGGCGTAGAAGGACTCGAGCTGGGCGTGGGTGTTGGGGGCGATGTAGGCTACGCGGTCGCCATGGGCGACGCCGAAGGACTGGAGGGCAGCCGACCAGCGGTCGCAGCGGTCGAAGAACTGGGCGTAGGTGAGGCGGAGGTCGCCATCAACCACGGCCTCGCGAGCGGCGTAGAGGCGGCGGGCGCGGCGGGCGAACTCCAGCGGGGTTAGCGGGGTCTCCATTGATCGATGCGCCTCCTTGCGCGCGGATCCGGCCAGCGCGTGGCGGCGCGGGGGCCACCTGGCGAGTCCGGGGCATCTGATAGTACGAAGGATGCGGCTATTGTACTGCGGCCTCTATGTGGAAGGCAAATATGCCAGTCGCGTCATCGCCACACGCCTCTAGCTGCGCATCACACGCACGATTGCCGTCAGCGCCTCGGCGTCAATCCAGCCGTGGTTGGCGATCAGGTCGCCAATGCGGATCCAGTGGCCCTGCGCATAGTCAGACACCTGCTCCTCCAGCACCACCGCCAGTTGCTGGGGAGTGAGGGATGCCTCGCGGAGCAGTTGCTCGCCCAGGAAGCGCGGCGGCAGGTTCGGCATATACTCCATGTGGTCGAGGGTCTGCAGCAGCAAGGTGTTCGCGATCACCGCTGCGGGGACGCGGTGGCGGGTGACAAGGGCGACCCCCAGGGGAACGGGTTTCGCGACGCCGAGACCCTGGGCGTCCTGGATGGCCGAGAGCAGATCGCGGGAGGTAATGTAGCCCTGGTAGACGAGATAGTCACCCAGGCGGTGGGGGGGATCGCCGGTCGGCGCGGCGCCGGGCGCGTGCGGCGGCGGGTAGCGGCTCACCGTATCGTAGAACAGGTCGAGGATGGCAGCGCGGAGCTTCTCGTGTGATGGTGAATTTGACATAGCCATTCCTTACGGTCAGCGGCGGATAAGCGGTAGGTAGACATTGGTATCGACCGCCAGCAACACCACATCATTGCCGTCGCCACCTTTGTAGCTGATGGTCATCGGCACCCCGCCAACGATGTAGATGCTGCTCTCCGGCAGGCCGCTGAAGGTGCCGATCACCGCATCGCGCCCGTCGTTGTGGATCAGCACAACAAGGTCGTTGCGCACTGGGGTGTAGGTGCGGCCTACCGAGATGAGCAGTGGCCCAGCCAGAGACACTGGCCCGGTCACCTCAACGTGGTCGGCTTGAGTCGTCTCTGTGCCTTCGACATTGACGCTTAGGCCACCGCTAAGGCGCAGGCCACCCACGACCGTGGTGATGCCGATCACATCGCCTGCCGGGGTGAGGGTGCCACCCACAATGTGCAGGTTCCCCGTCACCTGATCGAGGGTGACTCCGCCATATGCGGCATTCGTCTTCCCGGCACCGTTGCGCAGATCGACGGTCACGTTGGCGGTGCCGGCGTTGATCGCGGCGCTGCTGGCCATCGTGATGCTGCCCACGCCGGTGTCGCGCTGGCTGTTGATCACGCCGCTTGCCAGAAGGTCATTGGCGATCAGGGTCAGCGGCGCACCATCGGTAGTGATGCTGGCGTTGATGATCAGGCTGCGCCCGGCCTGCACGATGACCGCGCCGCCCACGTCGGCGGGGTTATTCACGGTGATCGCGTTGCTGATCGTGATGTCGTTGTTGGCCTGGAGCGTCACCGCCACATGTGCGCCCCCGGCGAGCGTGTCCGACAGGCTGGTCGCGGACAGCGTCGCGCTGCTGGCTTGCCCACAGGCGTAGGTGAACAGCATGCTCAGGCTCGGCAGGCCGACCGCCACCCGGTCATGGCTGGCGAAGTTTACGTAGAAGCTGCCGTCGGTCGGCTGTTTGGCCAGGGCATCGGCGACACTGAATGCCTTGCGACCGACCACGCTGTTCTGCGCCGAGACCGCCCCACTGATCCCGGTCGCGCCGCTGCTCAGGGTCACGGCCCCGGCATCCTTCGTCGTCCCGCTATCCCAGAGCGGGCTGATCACCAGGTAGCGGTCGCCGCCGAGCGGGTTGATCGTGCTGGCCACCTGATCATCGGCGCGGGTGCCGACCAGGGAGTTGGTCATCGTGATCACGCCGGTTACGCCGCTGGCCCCGCTGGCCCAGGTCGCCGCCCCCACATCGACGGCGGCCCCGTTATCCCAGGTTGAGGTGGCCACCACATAGTTACCGCTGCTCAACGCCAGCACGCTGCTGCCGACGCTATCGTTGGCGTTGCTGCCGACCAGGGAGTTGGCCGCCGAGATCGCGCCACTGACGCCGCTGGCCCCGCTGGCCCAGGTCGCCGCCCCCGCGCTGGCCTCTGCCGCGTTACTCCAGTTGGGGCTGCGCGCCACATAGTTGCCGTTCGCGAGCGCGGCGGCACCGCCGCCCCCCACCTGATCATTGGCCTGGGTGCCGACCAGGGAGTTGGCCGCCGAGATCACGCCGCTCACCCCGCCATCCTCGCTGCCCCAGGTTGCCGCGCCCGCATCGGCGCTGGCCCCGTTATCCCACAGCGAGCTGAGCACCACGTAGTTTCCCTGCGCCAGCGCGACCACGCCGTCGAATCCTGCCTGATCGTCGGCCTGGGTGCCAACCAGCGAGTTCGCCGCCGTGATTGCGCCAGTCACCGCGACGCGGCTCGGATTCCCGATCTCGCCGCTGCTCCAGGTGACGGCACCTGCATCCGTGGTGGCCCCGTCATCCCAGAGCGGGCTCGCCACCACAAAACTCTGGTTGTGCAGGACGACCACGGTGTTGCCGACGTTATCACTTGCGCTGCTGCCGACCAGCGCGTTCGTCTGTGAGATAGACCCCGCATCCCCGAGGGTGCCGTCTCCCAAGATAACTGCGCCCGCGTCCGTGTCCGCCCCACTATCCCAGAGCGGACACGCCAGCACGTAGTTCCCGTTGCGCAGCGGGGTGATGGAGCTGTTGGCGGTATCGCCGGTGCTGCTGCCCACAAGCGAGTTGCTGGCCGAGACGATCAGGCTGGTGGCGGCGTCGCCCCGCGCCCAGGTCACCGCCCCGGCGTCGATAATCGCGCCATTGTTCCAGATCGGGCTGCGCACCACATAGTTCACGGCGCTGCCGTTGCTCAACTCAACGATGCCCAGGCTGCCGACCGAGTCGCTGGCGCTGGTGCCGATGATCGAGTTGGCGGGGGCAATCTCCCCGACGATGCCAACCACGCCGTCGCCCCAGGTGACGGCGCCCACATCCTTCAGCGCCCCGTTATCCCAGGCTGAGGTGATCAGCACATAGTTACCGTTGCTTAGGGCGTACGCGCTGGCCCCGACCTTGTCGCCAGCGGTTGTGCCGACCAGGGAATTGCCCGCCGTAACGACCTCTGCTGTTGCGGAGGTGCCATCGCACCAGGTGGCCGCGCCCGCGTCCATCGCCGACCCGTTATCCCACACCGAACTGCGTACCACATAGTTGCCGTTGGCCAGAGCGACCACCCCATCGACGCCGACCTGATCGCTCGCGGTCTCGCCGACCAGGGAGTTATCCAGCGTGACCGCGCCCTTCACCCCGCTGGCCGCGCTGCCCCAGGTAACGGCTCCCACATCGGTAGATACGCTATCCCAGGAGGGGCTACGCACCACGTAGCTGCCGTTGCGCAGCGGGGTGATCCCGCTGCCAACCGAGTCGTTGCTGTGCGTGCCGACCAGGGAGTTGCCCGCCGTGATCACGCCGCTGACGCCTGTCGTGTCGCTGCCCCACGTCGCCGCCCCGGCATCCACCAGCGGTGCCGGCGACGCGCCCGAGTCATCCCAGAGCGGGCTGGCCACCACATAGTTGCCGCCGTTGAGCGCCACCACGCCGCTATCGCTGCTCGTGCCGCCGAGCGTATCATCGGCCGTGCTGCCCACCAGCGAGTTACCCTCCGCGATCACGCCGCTAACGCCAACGGTGCCGCTGAACCATGTCACGGCCCCGGCATCCGTCGCGGCGGCATTGTCCCAGAGCGGGCTGCGCAGCACAACATTGCCGTTGCCGAGAATCAGCACGCCAGACGTCCCGCTTGCGGCATCAAGGCTCCCGACGTGATCGTCGGCACTACTTCCGGTGAGTGTGCTGATCAGCGCGCCGGTCACACCGTTAAAAAGGTAGACGGCCCCAGCGTTGACCGCCACCGCGTCATCGCCCGAGTCGAGGACGAGGACGTTGCCGGTGCTGAGGGGAATAACCGTGCCGGTGATGGGAGTGCCGCTGCCGTCATCGATGTAGCCGAAGAGGTCGTCTGTGGATGGGGTCGGGTTCAGCAGGTCGAACTGTGGAAACTCCGAGGTGCCGCCGATGGTGATATTCTTCGGGTCGAAGCGAATGTGGCCGACGGGGCCGGTCGGCGCATCTGCCCGCACCTCGGCGCGGCCCGCCAGATTCACCCGCCCCGAGATCTCCACCGTGCCGCCGCCGCCGCCGTGCGTGCCGCCACGGGCGCTCAAGCTGCCGTCCGTCACCGTCTCCTCATCGCTCCACACCAGGATGCGCCCGCCATCGCCGCTATCCGTGGCGTCAGCGCGGATGCGCGTACTCGGGCTGATCCTCAGCTTGGCGGTGGCGGGGGTAAGCGACAACCATGGCCAAGCCAATGGCAGCCGACCGACCAGCACGTCGCCGCCGCCCGCCGCACCGCTGGCATCCAGGCTCGCGTCCACCAGGGCAATATCCTGGCCGAGCAGCAGCAGGCTGCCGCCGATCTGCCCGTCGGCCCGCATCAGCGCGCTGCTGAAGAGCCGCCCGGCCCCCGAGTCCACCCGCAGGCTCCCGCCCGCACGCGCGCCGCGCACATCGAGGGTGGCCGCTGTGGTGCCCACATAGCCGGACGTTGTCTGGATGGCGATGCTGCCACCGGCCCCCGAGATGCCAGCCGCGCTGGCCGATGCGGCCTGGATGATCTGCCGCCCGCCGAGGGTGATGCTGCCGCCGACGGCCCCGGCAGTATCGAGGGCACCGGCCAGCACCAGCGCGTCACCGGCCAAGCGGATCTGTCCGCCATCCTGCCCGGTGCGGGCCGTGATCGTCTGGCCGGTGGCCAAGTCGAGCAGGCCAGTTGTGCGCAGGTCGATGCGCGCAGCCTCCAGGCTGGCCGTAATCGACAGGCGCGGTGCGCGCAGTTCCAGAATTCCCCCGGCCCGCAGGTCGCCCGCCACCGTCAGCGGCAAATCCGTGATCACCCGCAGGTCGCCGTCTACCTCCTGGGCCAGCAGGCGCAGTCCGCCGGTCTGCGGGTCGGGCGTGAGAACCGCGCCAAAGCTGATGGTACCAGCCGGTGGCGGCGCGGGGAGGAACTGCCCCGCCCCGAAAGAGGGATCACGCAATCCGTCAGACATAGGCGGGCGGAGCGGCGTGGCCACAATGCCGCCGCCGAGGGCGGCGAGGAGCGCGAGCAGCAGGAGCAGCGATATTGGCGCAGGGCGGGACGGTCGATGCTGACGGGATGGGTAGAGCATAGAAACTCTTCCGGCACTGGGCACTATATGCGTACTACCGCAAAAGGCACGCGGTCCGGCACCGCCCGCCGGGGGGCTGAAGCCTCCGGCTATAGCAGTCCTATTCCAGTTGTGAAGAAGGAGTCAAGGCTTTAGCCGGCCTTATCCGGCTAAAGCCTCGACTCCACGCAACAACCCCAAGAGGATTGCTATAGGTCTACGAAGGCCGCTGAAGCGGCCTGTCTGAGGCCGCTTCA
>CAISPW010000296.1 GCA_903887465.1 uncultured Oscillochloris sp.
CGCAAGCGGGGGGGAATCAATGCGTTGTTCCCCCCCGCTTGCGGGGGGGCTAGGGGGGGGAGAACTGTAAAGTATCCGCGAACCTTGTCTTAGCGATGAGGCGATGACGCGACGAGGCGATGCTATCGCATCCTCGCCTCATCGCGTCCCCGCCAAACGGTAAACCTGTCAGCAACGCCGGGGTATAATACGCCCACTATGCTCTCGATTCTTCTGCTCGGCCCACCCAAGATTCTGCGCAATGGCGCGCCCGTGGAGCTGCCCCGCCGCCGCGCGCGGGCGCTGGTCTACTATCTGGCCACCCAGCCCGGTGCCGTCGGTCGCGAGCAGATCATCGCTCTGCTCTGGCCCGACCACGAGCGCCAGGCCGCCCAGCAACTCTTGCGCACCACGCTCCATACGGCGCGCAAGGCGCTCGGCCCGGCCCTGCTCAGCGGTGAGGACCAACTGGCTATCAGCTCCGACGCCCATGTGGACGTGCGCGCCCTGGCCGCCGCGCAGGTATCGTCCGACCCGCTATCGCTCGCGGCGGCCCTGGATAGCTACCGGGGCGATCTCCTGGCCGGGTTCTGCCTCGGTGACAGCGTGCCCTTCGAGGAGTGGCTGGCCGCCGAGCGCGAGCGCGTGCAGTCGCTGGCCGTGCGCGGCATGACCCGCCTGTCCCGCATCTACGAGGCCCACCACGATTACCCCGCCGCTCTCGCCGCCCTGACCCGCGCCCTGGCCTTCGACCCGCTCCAGGAAGATCTGCAGCGTGCGGCGATGCGCCTGCACTACCTGGCGGGCGACCGCGTCGGTGCCATCCGCCGCTACGAGGTGCTGCGCGATCTGCTGGATACCGAGATGGGCGTGCCGCCGATGGCTGAGACGCAGGCGCTCTATGACGCGGTGATTAAGGATGAAGTTCGCAGGATGCAGGATGCAGGCGATCCGCCCGCGCCTACAGCTATCAGCGCAGCCCGTACCCGGCTCAGCGCATCGGTCGCCCCGCATGCCCCATCCTGCATCGCGCATCCTTTGGCCCTCCCCTTCACCGGTCGATCCACTGAGCTCACGCGGATCCAGCTCGCCGCTGACTCTGGCTGGCTGGCGCTGATCGAGGGCGAGCCGGGGATCGGCAAGACGCGCCTAGCCGAGGAGTTTCTGGCCCGGCGCGGCGGGCTGGCCCTGGTGGGCGAGGCCCGCGAGCTTGAGCAGAGCATGCCCTACCAGCCGGTGGTGGCGGCCCTGCGCGGCCTCGTCGCCCGGCCCGACTGGCCCGCGCTGCGCGACCGACTGGCTATCGACCCGCTCTGGCTGCGTGAGGCGGCTCGCCTGCTGCCCGAGCTGATCTCCGCCCCCGACGGCCTGCCGCCCGCTGACGAGTCGCGGCTCTGGGAGGCTCTGGCCCGCCTGCTGGCCGCCCTGGCCCGCGTCACGCCTTTGGCTCTGCTCATCGACGACCTCCAGTGGGCCGACGCCACCACCCTCGGCCTGCTCGGCTACCTGCTGCGCCGGGTGGTCGGCGCGCCCATGGCCATCCTGGCCACCGTTCGCCCGCCCGACCCGCGCTCGCCCCTGGGCGGGCTGATCGGCGCTCTGCTGCGCGAGGGCCGTGTGGAGCGCCTGAGCCTCAGCCGCCTGGGCCACGCCGACACCCTGGCCCTGGCCCAGAGTCTCAGCCCGCGCTACGCCCAGCCCCTGGCGATCTGGCTTGACCGCAGCGCCGAGGGCAACCCCTACATCATCAGCGAGTTGGTGGGCCACGCCCGCAGCAGCGGCCTGCTGATCGCCGACGGCACCCTCAACCTGAGCGCCCTCCCGGCCAGCCCGGTGCTGCCGCAGACGGTCTACAGCCTGATCCAGAGCCGACTGATCCGGCTTTCCGAGGGCGCACGGCGCGTGCTAGACGCGGCGGTGGCCGTCGGTCGCGAGTTTGAGTTTGATGTGGCCGCCCGCGCGGCGGCCCTCTCCGAGGAGGCCGCCCTCGACGCCCTCGACGAGCTGCGGGCCGCGCGCATGGTGCGGCCCCTGGACGATGGCCGCTTCACCTTCGACCACAGCCTGACCATGGAGGTGGCCTACCGCGAGATGGGCAAGCCGCGCCACCAGTTGCTGCACCGCAGGGTGGGCGAGGTGCTAGAGTCGCTCTACCGCGACCGGCTGGACTCTCAGGCGGGACTGATCGCCTCGCACTTTGCCGAGGGCGGCGCGCCCGAGCGGGCCGCCACCTACGCGGTGCGCGCTGGGCGTCGGGCCGCCCTGGTGGCCGCATGGGCGCAGGCGGCGGCCTTCTACGAGCAGGCTCTGGCCGGTACTCCGGCCTCCGGTCGCCCGGCCCTGCTCCTGGCCCTCGGCGAGGCTCTGCACAACGCCGGCGAGATCGCCCGCGCCGCCGAGCGCCTGCGTGAGGCGCTCGACAGTTCGCGCACGCAGGCGGACGCCCACGCCGCCCGCCTGGCTCTGGCCCGCACCATCCTCGCTCAGGGGCGCTACGCCGAGATGATCGACCTGGTGCGCCCGCTCCACGGTTCGCCGCTGCCCGGCGAGGCCGTGGCCGCCCTCTTCCTCTGGGGCACCGCACTCTCGCTAGAGGGCGCAGACCTCGGCGGGGCCGCCGAGCGCCTGCGCGCCGCCGAGGCACTGATCGCCCAGCCGCCCGCCGCCGCCGACCGCCGCGCCCTGGCCCAGGTGCGCTTCGAACTCGGCAGCGTGATGGCCCAGCAGGGCGACCTTATCCAGGCTATCGCGTACTATCGCGAGGCCATCGCCGTGGCCGACAGCGATGCCGCCGCCGCGACGAGCGCCGACCCCTGGCGCATCCTGGCCCGCAATAACCTGGCCTACCACCTGCATCTGCTGGGCGATCTCGATGCGGCGGATCGGCATATCGCCGACGCCATGGCCATGGCCGAGGATCGCGGGGCCATCGCCCTCCAGCCCTATCTCTTCTCCACCGCTGGCGAGATCGCCCTGGCTAGGGGCGACCTGGGCGCGGCCGAGCGGCTGTTCGGCACCGGCATGGCCATCGCCGAGCGCCTGCATATCCCCGAGCGCATCGCCGGTCTGGGCGCGAACTTGGGCCTGGTGGCCCTGCGCCGCGAGCAGCAGTCTCTGGCGATCCACCGCCTCTCCACCGCCCTGGCCCGCGCCGACGCGCTAGGCACCCGCCACCTCGCCGCCCAGATCCGGGTCTGGCTCGCCCCCCTGCTGCCTCCCGCCGAGGCCCGCGCCGCCCTCGCCGAGGCCCGCACCATCGCCGAGAGCGGCGGCCGCACGCGCATCCTTGCGCAGATCGAGCGGCTTGAGCAACGCCCGCCGGGGGCTGAAGCCCCCGGCGAGGTCGACGACGGCCGCTGAAGCGGCCTGTCTGAGGCCGCTTCA
>CAISPW010000297.1 GCA_903887465.1 uncultured Oscillochloris sp.
CCGAGCGGGCGTAGGTCGTCGGCATAATGTGGCACCTGCTCGCGATGAAACCAAGGCGACACAGCCATCCCGAATGCGTAGGTGAGCGCATAGTTGTGGATATAGCGCCCGGTCTCGTAGAGCCGCCCTAGCTCGCGTGTGGCGTGAAAGAGTGGATCTTGTAGTGTCATGCGACAGAGGTAGATCTGCATAGGGTTCTCCTACTTACCACGGCCCTTCTTCTGGATGTAGGCCGCATGATAGGCCGTGCTATCACGCACGGCGGCGTGAAGCAACTCACCCATGCCCGACTCGGCGCGCGTCCGCGCCCCCAGGTCATCAAGGAAGTGAGACAGATCGGCACCCACCAGTAGCTGCTGGACAGCCACCCGGTCGGCACCGAGGAGTGTCGGAAGCAGGGAGCGAGCCGCACTGAGAGCCATATCAACGCTGATTGGCTGATTCGGATCGAAATCGGGCGTACCTGCGACATGATCGTAGAGGTGCTGCGTGAAATGCAGATTGGAGAAGATCTCACCATCGGCCAGTACGATGCCCAGCAGGTGGTTCGTCATCGTGCCGGTGCGCGTCGTCTGGGCACCGTAACGGCGAGCGCGTAGCACGTTGCCGAGTACATAAAGGAAAAGCGGGGCCGTTAGGTCGCGCACAGTGATCACCGCCGGAAAGAGGGTCTGCGGGCGCACGTGATCCTGCTCGTTGATTCGGCTCGTCACCTCACCTTTGCGACTCATCGTGCCACCCTCGTAGGGTGCGTTAAGCGTGAAGGACTCGTGGCTGCTGTCGAAGGCGCTCAGACTGTAGGCGGTATCGCTGTAGACCTTCGACTTCTCTGAGCCAGCATCGCCAATGGCAAAACCATAGCTGACACAGTCGGGGCACTGCTTGCAAAAATCAACGTTGTAGTCGCAGATCGGTCGCCCTGCTGGGTCTATCGCCACGCCGCGATCATCGGTTTTGCGATCCTTACCCTCGGCAGCAGAGTCGCCACTGACCAGTCCGTAGTGTCGCAGCAACTCGCGCCCAATCAGACGCTCAGGGGTGGTCTGCTTCCGCTTGAACATCGTAATGCGCGTAATCAGTTCGTCGTGCGTAATCCCGGCGTGGACACGAGCCGTGTTCAGTTCACCGTCGGTCTGAAAAAGGGAGTAGGAGTCGGTCTCGCGCAGCAATACAATATGCGCGTAGTGACCCATCGGACGCGGCGGTACGCTGGTAGGGAAGAAAGTCGTCGTGAGCATGAGATGGTGTCTCCTGTTGTTGATATGAGGGTAGGACTATTGGGCAACTTCGGTGTCCTGCTTATCTTCGCTCGATTCATTCCGCTCACGCCACTCACGGCGTTGCTCTGCCATATAAATCGACTCGCAGGCGTTCTTGAGTAGGTTGAGTTGCTTACCCGCAATGGCGGCGCGATCCTGCTTGAAAATATCGCGGTAGATGGTCTCGACAAAGTAGTGAGCGAAGTCCTCAATCGCGGCCTGGATTGCCGCGCTGCGCGTCTCCTTCTCAGGGTAGAGCCAGGTCGGCACGGTGCCATCAGCTTTGTTATGGCTCACCCGCTCGACAAACTGTTCCAGGCGGCTGCGCACCACCTCGAACAATGACTCCACATCGGCGAAGAGGCGCAGGTCGGCGGTGAGCAACGCCTTGGCGGACTCACTGAGTGGACGCACAATACTGTTACTGTTGAGCCGACCAGACTTGTGACGATAGAACTTGCGGTAGCGCAGAACCAACTCACGGGCGTGGGACATAGCAGTACTCCCATGTTCTAAGTAGTGCTCGACCAGATTGACATAGAGGGCTGCCTTTGCGGCTGGGATGCTCTCGCTATTCTCGCGACGCAGCCCCTTCTTGAGATAGTAGAAAGCGTAGAGCGGTGAGGTCTCCAAATTGCGAGCGAGGGCCGGAATTTCATGCCAGCGATAGTCGTAGCCACCAATTCCCATCTTTGCGTTCCCGTCGAGATGGATGAAGTACGCCGCAGTGAGTCGCTGGAGTGCGGGCAGGAGCTGATCGAGGTTGAGCCGCGTCGGGCCAGCGAGGCGACCAACAAAGGCATGGGGGGCATCAAAGGCTACCGTTTCTGGCAGCTCACTGGCCTCCTGTATGATCGGTAGCAGGCTCTCGCTAGCTACTACCTTCACATCAAGCAACAACGGCAACAGCAGCGCCAAGAAGGCCGGATTGATCCACGCCTCGGCATCTTTGGCATCGCGCTCAGCGGGCGGCAGGCCAATAAAGCTAAAGGTAATCGGCTCCGCTGCCGGGAAGCGCAGACGGAAGAGCCGGTCATCCTCAACGTGGGCAATCTCGCTTGGGTGGAGAATAAATTCAGGAAGTCGCTGAAAACACTCAGGGCTTAGGTCTACCTGCACATCGGGTGCGTCCGGGGGCGGGAGCATCTGGCTACGCAAAGAGGTGAAGCTCACCCGCTTTAGTCGGTCGTGCAGTGCCCGCACCATGCGCAGGGTTTCCGGGGTAAAGAAGTAGGTCGGGTAAAAGAAGAGGTAGCGCAGCTTGCGTTTCTCGAAATTCCCACCGCTCTCGCGCCCACGCTTCATCAGCAACTGGCGCAACATCATCTCGGCCCCACACACCGCACAGATACGGCGGATAGCCTTGCTGCCATGCAGCGGCTGCTTATTGGTATAGACCATCGGAGCAAACAGGATGGCGGCCTCTTGCTGCTCACTCACGCGGTAGGGCGATGAGCATAGGCCACAGACACTTGTTGCGCCGTGCCCGCTCTTGCGTGCGCCGCTGTAGCGGGCCAGTTCTGTCTTGAGTCGATCTCGCAGATCATCGGGTTCGGCACCGCTAAACTTGAGATGATCTCCAACATAGCGCCGCAGTTCGTTCCATCCCGCCGCATCCGTGGGCGGAGTATCGGGTAGCTGCGCCGCCACCCCGGCAGCCAGCGCGTGCATACGATCAACCCACTGCTGCTCGTCAAGTCCAGATGTGCGCTGGCGAAAAACCCCAGCGGCATAGTACCAGCCGTAAGGTACACCACCGGCGGTGCGGTTCCCATTGATCTGTCGCACCAGATCGCGTAGATCAGCCACACCCATCTGTCCCAACAGATAGCCCTCCGCATCGAAATCCGGCGCGTGTTCAGACGCAATCTTCACCAATAGCGCGCAGACTTCGGCAATTCGGTCAACCTCTACGCTATCGGGCAGATCGAGGTTGGTGTCGGCGGGAGCCATATTCTTCGCGGCGATGTTTGTATAGCGCTTTCCCGCAGCCGAGTTTGGCCCAATCCGGCGCTCTGCGAAGCGGGCAATGATCTGTGCCAGCTTGCGCGGCGAGAAGAAGAGGTCGTAGTAGTCAGCGTACTTGATACCCTTCCCCCCACGTGCAATGCCGGTCAGATTCTCGTTCAACTGGCGCTGACAGAGATCGCGGATACGCCCAATCGTTGCCTCAGCAACATCGGCAACCGCAGGTGCAGGCGGAGCCTCGCGGCGAGCAAGGTAGACCACGCCAGTGGGAGCGTAGAGCAGCGGCTCGCGCTGATCTGGCACGGCATAGGCTGCAACTGCAGCGTTATTGATGATGCTGGTAAGCACGCCGCGCACATCGGCGAGATGATGGTAGACCAGAGACGCCTGCACGTGTTCATCGTGGAAGCTTTCAAACATGCGCCGGATCGACGGATGACTAACTACATCAACCGGGGTGCGGCCCAAGTAGGCGAGGTAATCGGCCAAGGTCGCGAGATCCGTAGCGAGTCGCAGGTGTCGTCCACGGACACGCAAACCGGGCAAGGCGGCGAGGTTGTGCATCACGCCCCACTGGAGTTGGGTATTCGTGGCGATATAGATCAGGTCGTGGAGCGAAGCCTCGATACCGCCAATCGGCATGAGAAATTCGGCAAACCCCAACCGCTCGCACCAGCCGCTCACGACACGCTCGACATCTGGCAGATGCGCGGCGACATTCACCGTATGATGTTCCAGCCCAACGGCGCGTAGCTCCGCGTCTACATCCGGCAGCTTCAGCCAGTCGTGGAGCGTATAGCCCGCACAGAACAGGCGATAGGTCATATCGTCAAAATCATCTACAAAACGCTTTGCGCCCCAATGCCGCAGAGTGCGTGCTACCTGCGCCGTCGGGAGCAGCCCATTGACAATATGGGCACGCATGCTCTGGTCGTCACCGTAGCGAGCCACATCCTCGGCGGGTGTCCCTCCCTCACGCTTACGCACGGCGAAATTTCCGCCTTTGGCAGCTACATGTCCGAGCAACTCTGAGAGACGGGGTGCCACATGTAAGGCAAAGTCGGATAGCACCACATCGTTGGGATCAATCACTTCACGTAGCAGCATGGAAAAGAGCGGCTCAGGGGTGAGCTTCGGCTTTTCAGCGAGATCATGTTGGTCTCGTGCTGTGGCAATCTCTTCGGAGAGAGCTTCAATCTCATCCAGAGACTCTGGCGGCTGCTCAAATATATCAGGCGCAGGGCGGGTGGTGTCCCAGAGGGGACTCTGAAACAAGGACTTCTCTGAAGAGGGTTCAGGCACATCAGGTTCAGAGAGAATCATCGGCATACCTCACTCAGTAGATCAGCGGTGCATCAGACGCACTGCTGAGGGGCTTGAGGCGAAGGCGGCTATCGAGTAGGAGGGCTGCTCGCCCAAATGCCACAGTTCCGGTCTGTGTACCTGCGTCAGCATTATCAGCGCGGTACGGCCAGAGTGGAAGGCTGGGCGGAAGATAACACGAGCGCTGTACCTGACGTGGCTCGTAGCCAGGGATAATCAGACCAACACAAGGATCATCAATGAGGTGCCTATTGAGCTGGGGTAAAAACTCGTGGCCAGCACAGTCGAGGCGTATCCCCGGCAACACCTGGGCGCACTGGTGACGATCCGCTCCCCAGATAGCGACATCAGGGGTAAGCATGATTATCACCGGCTCGCGCCGTTCGCGCAGACCACACCAGCGAAAAAAGAACTTCTGAAAGCCCCGCTTGAAGGGCCGGTCGGCATCAATGCCATAGCGCCGTCGCACCTCGGCAAGAAACGGGTCGCGACCCAGCAACTCTAGCTGTGCGTTCGCCAGCAGCCAGAATAGATCATAGCGCAGCGCCTCGGCTGCCTGATCATTGAGCAGACCACAATCAAAGGAACTGCTGCCGCGAAAGGATTGAGCCTCACTCATCAGCAACTCCTCACCGCCAGCCGCACGATCTCGCCACTCACGGAGCGCGTCACCAATACGCCCCTGGATCAGCGCCGCATAGCGCGGCAGCAGGTGCGTGGTTACGGACGCAAAGCTCGCCTTGAGTTGCTTACTTGAGAGCGTCTGAATAACTTTTGCGGGTACAAAACGGCCCCAGAGGCGCGCATAGTGATCAAAGCGGGCCGGTTGCGGGAAGGCGGTTACGATTATTTGTGACAACACCTCGCGGGTATAGGTTGCGCCATCAACAAGCGGTACTGGCTGGCCCTCAGCGGGCTGAAATAGCCGCTCGTAGATAAATGACGGCACCAGGGCGTGGGCAGCAAACGCAGTAAAGTGCTGCTCTTGCTGATCTTGATCAGTAAACGTCGTGTGCCGACCCAAGCGACCAAGGCGCTGGAGGAACGTACCCGCACCGTTCGACTCAAAGATCAGCAGGTTGATTCGAAAATCTACGCCGACATCCACCGTCGAGGTGCCAATCAGCAGATCTGCATTGTAAGAAATCTTGCGCGTCTTACGGTCGGTCAGCCCGGTATTCAGTCCGAGAGTCAGACCCTCAGCTTTGAGCAACGGCTCTACGATTGCGGCGATACGCATCGCCGAGGCCAGAGAGTTTACGATCAGGGCAGCTTTTGCGCCATGGGGATGATCACGGAACCAGGGCAGGATAAGATCAGAGACACCACGCCCGATCCACTCTTCAGCGCTGCCCTCAGAGAAGCTCATGCTGCTGCCCTGCAAGATTGACCGCCAGCCGCTGCCAGGATCGTCACCGTGATGATACCAACCCTCGTGCTGTGGATTGATAAGCCGCAACCGTGATACAAAGCCAGCACGCTTAAGCAGGTGCATAATCTCTAGCTTCGGCGTCGCCGAGAGGAAGAGCGTCTTCATGTCTTTGTTCTGCGTGGCGAGAAAGAGCAAGCCTGTTAGCACCGCCACGACCTCAGGCGTATCGAAGATATGAAACTCGTCAAAGGTCAATTGGTCGAAGAGCGTAGCCACCTGGCCTACAACGTGCGTGGCGCTGCGCCCATACTGCTGGTAATGAAACTGAAGGATGGCGTGGAGAATATCTGGATTTGAAAGTACGAGTCGGTGCTGTGTGAGTTCGCGAAGCAGTACCTCGGGTCGGCTAAGCTGCTCGGCATCGGCGTAGAGTTCATCGAGCCGTGCGCCATAGAGTGTGGCGACCCGATCTGCCTTTATCCCCCAGCTCGGCAGCGTATTGGCAGCACTCCGCTGCTGATCCTGAATTAGTTCATTGGTGGGGAATAGCGAGAGGGTGCCGTTATGTCGAGGGTTGACCAATAGCGGCAGCAGCCCAGCCAAACTCTTCCCATCCCCCGTCATCGCCGTATTGATCACCACATCAATACTTGGGTCAATCAAGGCGCGATACGTCTCTAGTTGGTGTTGCGAGAGCCGCCAGTCCTTCGGCAGTCTCGTTATCATTTCGGTGGGTACATCAGCCTCGTTCGCCAACTTCGAGTAGACCGGGAGGGTTGTAATCTGCATCAGCCAATACCTCTCCATTCTGATCCGTGATGCGTGACTGGACATGACGTCTCACTGCTGTAGCATAGCACGCCCCTCGGGACTCGGGGAGTCCACTGTTCGTTATTAACCGCTTTGTTTAAGGCATTCTGCCCCTGCCGGAAAGCTTCACGCCCCTGCCGGAAAGCATTTCGCAGAAAAATGATGCGTATCCGTATGAATACTTTGCGCCGCTCCCGGTTATGAAACCTGTCAGATGCGACCGGATAAAGCCGCTACTACGAACTGTAAACTTGAAACATCGCACCTAGACCTTGTCTGAGGTGAAAATAGCCGATAGCCGATAGCCGATAGCCGATAGCCGGGCATCAGCGGCCATGTTCATCTGGTGTTGTGCGGCGGAGACGCATGGTTGTCTAGCCTGAAAACAGAAACACGTATGGCGCAAGCTCTGGAACAAGCTGCTGGCGAAACTTGAGTTTCCGCCCATAGATTATCCTGAACATTCTCAACATGCCGACGAACAGTGTGCGGGCTGATGCACTGATATAGCAATCCTCTTGGGGTTGTTGCGTGGAGTCGAGGCTTTAGCCGGATAAGGCCGGCTAAAGCCTTGACTCCTTCTTCACAACTGGAATAGGACTGCTATAGTACCTATTCACAGGCAACGCAATGGGTGAGATCAACCACAATAAAGACGGCACCAGTCAATATTGACTGGTGCCGTCGTAATCCCTCAAAGGGATCATAGCCGCGAGCAATCCTGTTTCAATCCGCCGGACGGATGTGGTAGTAGACACTCATTGTAGCACAGCTACGGAAGCACCGCCTCCACATCCACCACGCCGACAGACTCACCATCGAGCATCAGCGGGATAGCCGCCTCACGCCGGTAGTCATCGCGGCGGGCGTAATGCGGCTCGCTGGCTGGCCCACTTGGCTCCTGGTAGACCTCGACCTGCCCATCAACCAGGTTGACGATCCAGTAGACCGCGATGCCTGCGGTAGCGTAGAGGCGCTGCTTCATTGTACGGTCGCGCTGGAGCGTGCTGTCCGACACCTCTACCACCAGCGCAACATCCTCGGGACCGGGGTGACGGTCGCGGTATTGCCGACGGTCGCCACGCACGATCACCACATCCGGCTCGGGTTCGCTGTCAGCGGTGGTGATTGGCTCCTGGGCATCAACATACCAGCCGATAGGCGCAAGCTGGGCCAGTGCCTCGCGCATGAGCTGCGTGGCTAGGCGGTGCGGCGGATTCTTGGGCATCTTTGTTACGAGCCATCCCTCAAGGAGTTCAACCGGATCATCGTCGGTAAGGATTCCCGCCTGCACCATCTGGTGATACTGGGCGATGCTCAACCGCCAGATTGGGCTGTCTGGCACCGCCAAGGTGGTGCTCGTGCGGGTTGCCCGCTGTGCATCTATGCTCATAGGAGTATCTCGCAGGTTATGCCTCACGCCTCACTCCCCGTCATTATACAGTTCCGCCAGCTTTCTCACCTCCTCGACCATGCGCGCTCGTAGCTCAGGCGGGCTGAGCAGTTCGGCGTTGGATCGGTAGCGCAGCAGGGTCTGGATGATAAAGAAGTCGCTGCGACCCTCGGCCTCAATGATCACGTCGCCGTTGTCCAGCCGCTCGACCACGCGCTGCGCCTCGAAGCGTTGACTCAGTTCGCCCTGGGCGAGAATTGCCGCGAGGCGGTAGCGGAAGGTGACGAGTGGCCGGACGCGCTCTGTGCCCGGCGCGAACGTATGTAGTCGTTCGATCTCCAGGATGCGGTCAATGCGCAGATCGCGGCTCTCTCCGTGGTTGTACACGTAGGCCACCAGATAATAGTGGCGATCATAATACTCAATGGCGTAGGGTTCGAGCTTATGGTAGAGGATCTCGTTACCAAGCGAGTTGCGATAGCGCATGCGCAACAACCAGCGCGTGGCGATGACGCGCTCTAGCTCTGCGATCTGTGCGGTATACGGGCCATAATCAATCGCCGGCTGTACGGGGGTGCCGCCAATGTAGTGACCCTCGTAGCTGTGGCGCTGAACATCGCTCAGCCCAACCGTGAGTCGGCCAAGCAGCGTGGCAACCATGTCCGCGTAGGGATGATTAGGGCCAAGACTATCGCGGATCACCGCGAGGGCCAGGATGTCGGCGGCGCTGTAGGCGAGTGCGCCGCCGAGCAGCGTATAGACCGGCGGAGAGTCGGCACTACGGTGGATATGAATCCCGAGATCGGCCAGATGTCCAATATCACGATCAATCATCCGGCGAATGCTTGTGGTTGCTGGATAGGCAGCGCCAAGCCGGGCGATGATCTCAGCACGAGTCAGCGGTCCATCGCGCAAGGCGTCGAGGAGCGCCCGCAAACGGACAATGATAGCGGTGCGATGGGACGAAGGCGCAGTAGGCATAGGGAGGTTTCTTGGAGCCTGTAAAAGGCGATCACAAGGAGTCGTGCCACAGTATCACCGCGACCGGGTTCAAAACAGTTCGCGGTAGCGCACCGCCCAAGCGGTGGCCCGCTCGGACTCCTCGGCGCAGCTATCGAGCAGCGCGCTGATCATCTCCCGCGCCTCCGCAGCCCCCGCACCGATCAGCGCCAGCCGGTTCAGCGGGCGCGCCGGTGTATGCAGCCGGAACGCCGTTAGCTCCAGACGCCCGCCCACGTAATGCACCTCGTCTGGCCAAGGTGCGTCCCCGCAGTGGACAACCCCCTTGGCCCGGTAGATCTGTGGCGGCAGCGCCCCCATTGCCGCTACCAGGGCTGCCCGGCGCAGGGGCGTGTCGCTTGCCCACACAAAGCTGTCGAAGCCGTCACGGCCCAGGTGGCCCGGCACGGCGGGCGGGTCGGTGACGGACAGACGCGGCCCGAAGAGCATCTGCGGATCGACGGCACCGCACACGGCGGGGATGATCGGCGCGCGCGGGTTTAGCACCCGCAGCCGGGCCTGGGCCACCGCGATCTCCGTGGGGCCGACCAAGTCGGCCTTGCTCAACACCAGGATATCGGCCGCGCGCAGTTGCCACGCGGCCACCGGCGAGGCCGCCAGGGCGGCGGCGAGGCCGTCGGCGGCGGCCACGGCCACCACCGCGTCTAGCGGCAGGCCGGCCGCGCGGGCCTGGCGGATCATGCCGCCCGGCTCGGCCAACCCGGTCGTCTCCACGACGATCTGCTCCGGATCAGCCAAGGCAATCAACTCCTCCACCGCAACCAGAAAGTCGCTGCCAGCCGCACAGCAGATGCAGCCACCGGTCAACTCGACCAGCGGTGGGCCACCGACACGCCCCAGGGTCGGCCCGTCAAAGCCGGTCTGTCCGATCTCGTTCACCACCAGGGCCAGCCGTCGGCCTGCGCCGCGTTCCAGCAGCGCCCGCAGCAACGTCGTCTTACCGCTGCCCAGGAAGCCAGTCACAATCGTGATCCTCGGGGTCATGGCACGCCCTCCGCGTAGCCGGTCAGTTCCATCTATACCCGCTGCCCCGCCCAATGGCGGACAGAACCTTTCGTCGGCGCGGGCGGTATATGATCAGATGTATATGGACATGGTAAGGCCGAAACATTTGCGCAGCAAATACTTCGGCCTTACAATAGTGAGTCTCTGGCGGGATTGCTAATGAGCGACTATCTAGACACCGACGACGCGGCGCGCGTGCTGGTGGCGGTGGTCACCCGCGAACGCGACCTAGATCTGGCCCGCGCCGAGGGCTGGTACCGCGTGCCCCTGGCCCGCTTGCCGGCCCGCTTCGCCGCCGACTTCCTGGCCTTCTACCAGACGGCGACCTTCGGAGCGGAGCGCTGGGCGGTGCGCTACTACGCGCCGGTGCTGCGCTACCGGATTGCCACCCGCCGCGAGTTGCTGCCCGACGAGCCGGATCACCCACGGGCCGATGAGCGTTACTATCGGGTTGAGATCGGCCCGCTTGAGTCCCTTCCGCTGCCCATCCCCGCCGAGCGCCTGCGCCGGGTGAGCTTTATCAGCACGACGTTCGGCCAACTCCGGCGCGCCCGCGATGTCTGCGAGTTGTTCCGCCCCGACGAGGATGCCGCGCCGCCCGACGATATCTGGGGTGCCGGTATGGCCGGCAGGAGCCTGACGTGATCCGGGAGGGGCTGAGATCCGTCCCCATCTGATCGCTCTACTGAGATACGCTATGTACGCGATTATCGTGGCGAACGCGCCCGACTTCGATGCCACGCCCTTCGCAGATGCCCTGGCCGCCGCCGATCTCGTCATCGCCGCCGACGGCGGGGGCAACGCCCTCCACGCCATTGGGGTGGTGCCGCACCTGGTGGTGGGCGACCTCGACTCGCTCGACCCGGCGGTTGGGCGGGCCTTCCGCGCCGCCGGGGCCGAACTGCGGCGCTTCCCCACCGAGAAGGATGAAACCGACCTAGAGCTGGCGCTGCTGCTGGCGGTTGAGCGCGGCGCAGATCAGATCGACATCCTGGGTGCCATCGGCGGGCGCTGGGATCAGGGTCTGGCCAACGTGGCCATGCTGGCCTTGCCCGAGTTGGTCGGCCTGCGCGTACGCCTGCTGGATGTGGATCAGGAGGCGTTCCTCGTGCGCGGCACCGCCGAGATCCCCGGCGCGGCGGGCGACACCGTCTCGCTGCTGCCGCTGGGCGGCGCGGCCCACGGCATTACCACTCGCGGGCTTCACTACCGGCTAGACGCTGCCACCCTGCGCTTCGAGCGCTCGCGCGGCATCAGCAATCGAATCGTCCAGCCCCCCGCCCATGTCTCGGTGGGCGAGGGGCTGCTGCTGGTTGTTCACCATCACCGTCCTAGCGAGAGTCGAGGTTACTGATGCGTTCACTCACCATCGCCCTGGCGCTATTCGCCCTGACCCTGCTCATCGGCGTGGGGGCCGTTGTCCACGCCGACGGCCTGCCGCGCCCCATGATCGTCGGCGGCACCGATGTGCCTGACCCCAACCCCTACACCTATCAGGTCTCCGTGGGCACGGCCAATTCGTACTTTTGCGGCGGCTCGCTGATCGCCGCGAACTGGGTACTCTCGGCGGCCCACTGCTTTGTCGATGCGCAGACCGGTGCGGTGACCGATGCGGCAACCCTGGTGGTGCGGGTGGGCCTGCGCTTGCAGAGTACCGCCACTATCGACAATAACCGGGCCGTGATCCAGCTGATCACCCACCCATCCTATGATCGTGCGACATCGCTGAACGACATCGCCCTGCTCCAGTTGGCGACCCCCGCATCAGCCGACTGGGTCGTCCCCACCGCTGACGCGGCGAACGACCCGGCCCTGACGGTACCGGGCACCACGTCCACCGCCACCGGCTGGGGCGGGCTGCTCGGCTACGATCCCTCGCAGAGCGAGCCGACCGGAGGCCAGCAATACCCCGATATCCTCCATGTGGTGCAGATGCCGATCGCCGCAAGCGAAATCTGCGGGATTAACGCGACCCAGATCTGCGCCGGCGAGGTCGCTGGCGGCAAAGATACCTGCCAGGGTGACAGCGGCGGCCCGCTGGTGGTGAGCAACGGCCCCGGCGGCTACATCCAGGTGGGGGTGGTGAGCAACGGCCCCGGCTGTGCGGCCGCCGGGTACTACGGCGTCTATACGCGGGTGGGATCCTTCCACAACTGGATTGCCACGGTGATCAATCCGGTGACTCTCCTGCCACAGGCATACCTGCCGCTGGTTATGCGCTAGAGCAGGCGACAGATAATATGCCCAGGAATACCAGGAAGGGGCAACAGCGTACGCTGTTGCCCCTTCCTGGTATTCCCGTATCTCTATATTTGGTCGAGGTAATCTTTGAGGAGTTTGCCGAGGCGCGGGTGGCGCAGCTTGCGCAGCGCCTTCACCTCGATCTGGCGGACGCGCTCGCGGGTGACGCCGAAGGCTTTGCCGACCTCTTCCAGGGTGCGTGGCTGGCCGTCAGAGAGTCCGTAGCGCAGCTCCAGCACCCGGCGCTCGCGCTCGGTGAGCTGGTCGAGAGCGGTGGCAATCTGCTGGCGAAGCATCCCGCTGGCGGCGGCGTCATCGGCATCGAGGGCGTGCGGGTCGGGGATAAAATCGGCCAAAGTGCTGTCGGCCTCCTCGCCCACCGGCGTCGCCAGGGAGACCGGGTCTTGGGCAGTGCGGCGCAACTCGCGCAGCTTCTCCTCGCTCATGCTGAGGGCAAGGGCCAGCTCGCTGTCATTTGGCTCGCGACCGAGGCTCTGGGTGAGCTGGCGGCGGGATGCCTGGATGCGGTTCAGCGTCTCGCCAAGGTGGACGGGCAGGCGCACCAGACGGCTCTGGTCGGCCAGGGCACGCGAGAGCGCCTGCTTGATCCACCACGTCGCATAGGTAGAGAACTTGAAGCCCTTATCGTGATCGAACTTCTCGATCGCCCGCAGCAGACCCAGGCTCCCCTCCTGGATGAGGTCGAGCAGAGGCAGGCCACGGTCGCGATAGCGCTTCGCGATGCTGACCACCAGGCGCAGATTCGCGGCGGCCATCTGCTGGCGGGCCTCGTTACCCTCGCTGATCTGCTGGCGCAGCTGCATGGCCTCGCGGCTATCAGCGGGGAGTTCCGCGATCCGTTTCACTGCAAGCTGGCCGCGCTCGATTGCCTGGGCGAGGCGCTTCTCCTCCCCGGCGGTGAGCAGGGGCACCTGCCCGATCTCGCGCAGATAGAGCCGCACGCTATCGCCGAGGAGCGCGTCGGAGAGTCCCTCGTCAAAGTCAATCGCCACCCCGCTCACCGGCTCATCTTCAGGCGTCGGGTCGTCGGCGCTATCGCGGACGGGAATGCTCGCCTCAGTCAGGGCTGCGTAGATCGCGTCCACCACCTCAAGCGCCTCTTCAGCGTTGGGGACGAGGCTCTGGATCTCTTCGAATGTAACAAAACCACGCTGTCGACCGAAGGTAATCAGGCCCTGGATATCGACCGGGCCAGTCGAGGAGGTGCCGCGCGCGGTATCAGGTTGAGTCTGAGCCATAACGTTATCCTTAACCGGGCGAGTCGGCACCGGGCCGACGACCTGCTGCGAACCGATACGCTCATGCTCACACTATCGTCGCTAACATAGCGTCGCAGGCATGTCAGGATGCAGGAGGAGCCGGCTTTACGGAAAAAGAACGCGAGGCAGTGCCGATATCGCGCCCAGGGTACGGGGCGTATTGTAGCATACCTGTCGTCGCCGTGCGGCTATGCCAGGGCGGGGGGCAATGTCGCTGGTGCGCCCCAGACCCTGCTTTTTGTGGATAGCTGGTGGCGAAGCCGCCAAATATCCACAAAAGAAGATCTTTCGGGAGTAGCGCAGCCATCTCCAAACCCCCACCGAAAGTCTGACTCTGGCTGAATATACCAGTGAATCGGACTCATTCAGCCAGGTGTCACAGCAGTGCGCGCACCTCGGCGGCGCTCGCGCAGGCCAGGGCGCGTTGGGCTAGGTCAGCGCAGCTCCCGCTATCGGCGGCGCGGATCGCCGCGCGCACCAGCGGCAGGCTACCCGGCCCGCAACTCAACTCATCGACGCCGAGGCCGATCAGCAGCGCGGTGGCTCGGGGGTCGCCGCCAAGCTCACCGCAGACCGCCACATGACGCCCGTGGCGGTGGGCGGCCTCGCAGGCCATGGCGATCAGCCGCAGCACCGCCGGGTCGAGCGGCTGGTAGAGGTCGGCAATCCGGCTATTGCCACGGTCGCATGCCAGGGTGTACTGGGTCAGATCGTTCGTGCCGATGCTGAAGAAGTCGGCCTCGCGGGCCAGCGCCTCAGCGTTGAGGGCGGCGGCCGGCACCTCGATCATCACGCCGAGCTGCGGGCTGGCGGATTGCGCCAGACCCTCGGCGGCGAGTTGGGCCATGGCCTGCTCAAGCAGGGCGCGGGCATGGCGCAGTTCATCCAGGGTGCTGACCATCGGCAGCATGATGCGGATGTCTGCGCTGGCCCCGGCGCGCAGCAGGGCGCGCAATTGCGGCAGCAGGATGTCGGGTCGGCTCAGGCCGATGCGCAGGCCACGCCAGCCCAGGAAGGGGTTCTGCTCGTGGGGCAGCGGGAAGGCGGGCAGGTGTTTATCGCCGCCTATGTCGAGGGTTCGCACCGTGATCGGCGTGCCGGGCAACTCGGCGGCCACCGCCGCGTAGAGCGCCAACTGCTCCGCCTCGTCGGGCAGGTCAGGCCGCTCCAGGAAGAGCAACTCGGTGCGTAGCAGACCCACCCCGGCGGCACCCCACTCGCGGGCAGCCCGGGCCTCGGCGGGGGTCGCCGCGTTGGCCACCAGAGCAATCTGCCTGCCGTCGCGGGTGACGCTGGGCAGGCCAACCTCGGCGCGCAGAGCCTGCGCGCGCGCGTCGAGGTCGGCCTGCGCCCCGCGCAGCCGGGCGATCTCTTCGGCGGGCGGGTCAATCTGCAGGCTGCCCGCCGCGCCGTCGAGCGCCAGGGGCGTGCCCTCAGCGACGCCGAGGATTCCCTCGCCGAGTCCGATAACCGCCGGGATGCCGAGTGCGCGGGCCAGGATGGTGCTGTGGGCGGTGAGCCCACCGGCGGCCAGGGCGAAACCCAGGAGCCGCTCGCGCGGCGCGCTCACCAAGTCGGATGGGCCGAGGTCGTGGGCGACCACCACCGCCGGGACCAGCAGGCGCTCGGCCAGGCCCTGCGCCCCGGTGAGGCGGCGCAGCACCTGCCCGACCACATCGCGCACATCGGCGGCGCGGGCGCTTAGGTACTCGTCGTCGAGGGCGAGCAACTCGGCGGCCTGCTCCTCGCCTGCTGCGCCGATGGCTAGGGCCGCGCTCAAGCCGCCCTCGGTAATCAAGGCCATGGCGCGGTCGCTCAGGCCGGGGTCGTCCAGGAGCATGCGATGAGCGCTGAAAATCTCGGCCTCCTCGTCCTTGCCCGCCCCGCGCAGCTGATCCTCAAGCGCGGCGATGGCCCCATCAACCGCAGCGATGGCCGTGCTGAGGTGGGCGACCTCGGCCTCGGGCGACGCGGTCGGCACGTCTACGGCGGCAACCGGGCTGAACACCAGGGCTGGGCCGATGGCGATGCCGGGCGCGGCGGCGCGGCCGTGGATGATCTGGGGTGTGTTCATGATCATATCCTGTGGGGGCGAAGCATTCGCCATGTCGCTTCGTGACCGGGCGAATGCTTCGCCCCTACCATGTCACCGTATACCCAACACTTGATGCGCGATCACCCCGCGCAGGATCTCCGAGGTACCCTCGCCGATCGTGAGCAGGCGGGTGTCGCGATACATGCGCTCGACGGGAAACTCCTGGCTGTAGCCGTAGCCGCCGAACACCTGGATGGCGTCGCGACAGACCTTCTCGGATGCCTCGGAGGCGTAGAGCTTGGCCACGGCGGCCTCTTTGCGATAGGGGCGGCCCTGGTCCTTCAGCCACGCGGCGTGGTAGACCAGCATACGCGCCGCGCTGACCGCGACCTCCATGTCGGCGATCATATTGGCTACCGACTGGTGCGCGCCGATCAGGCGACCAAACGCCTCGCGCTCGCGGGCGTAGCTCACGGCAGCCTCGTAGGCCCCCTGGGCCAGGCCCACCGCCATCGCGCCGATACCGACGCGCCCGCCGTCGAGTACTTGGAGGAACTGGATGAACCCCCTGCCGCGCTCGCCGAGCAGGTTTTCCCTGGGCACGCGCACGTTCTCCAGCAGGATCGCCGTCGTCACCGATCCGCGCAGGCCCATCTTTGGCTCAAGCTTGCCGAAGCTCATCCCCGGCGTGCTGCCGGGCACAATGATCGCGCTGATGCCCCGCTTGCCGCGATCCTTGTCGGTCACGGCGGTGACGATAATGTGACCGGCGACGGAGGCACTGGTGATCCACATCTTGCTGCCGTTGATCACCCACTCGTCGCCATCGAGTACGGCGGTAGTGCGGGTGGCCCCGGCGTCAGATCCGGCGTGGGGCTCGGTGAGGCCAAAGGCAGCCATGTATTTGCCCTCGGCGGCGGGCCTGAGGAAGCGCTGCTGCTGATCGGGCGTGCCGAACATGTAGATCGGCGCGCTGCCCAGGCCGAGGTGCGCCGAGTAGGCGATGGCGGTAGAGCCACAGCAGCGGGCCACCTCCTCAATCGCAATCGCGGTGCTGATAGCGTCGGCCCCGGCACCGCCCAGTTCCTCGGGGAAGGGCAGGCCCATTAGGCCGAGCCGGGCCATCTTGCGAAATGTCTCGGCGGGAAATTCGCCGCTCTCATCGACATAGCGGGCGTGGGGCGCGATCTCCCCCTCGGCAAACTCGCGCACCGTGCGCCGGATCATCGCCTGCTCGTCGGTTAGCTCAAAGTGCATCGTCGCCCTCGTATCTTTTTATGTCATTGGCGTGCGGCTTTACCGTACGCCAATGATACAACCGTTATCTCCCTGCCCTGTGTGCGATGGGCGTACATCCCAGGGCTGGTGCAAAGTCGCTGGGGCTGCGCCCCAGACCGCGCTTTTGGTTGGTTTTTGGCGGCTTCACCGCCAAAAACCAACCAAAAAAGATCGTTCGGGGGTGGCTTTGCCTCCCCCCATAGGCATTAAGCTTATTTTGAGCCAGGCCGGCGCGGCTTGTTTTGAGTCCAAAATGGCCCGTTTCGGCGGTTTTGGGGCTTCTAGAATGCCCCAGAATCAGTCTCAACTGGGCGGGCACGTGGGGAGTACCGACCCACGTTGACGCCCGACATTTAAGCTTAATGCCTATGGGGGTGGCTTTGCCACCCCCAAACCCCCGCCGGAGGCAACTTTGCAACCGCCCTGGCGTACATCCCGATACGCTCCTAGCGCGTAGGCGCCGCCGACCGACGCTCCCGCCAGCGCTGGCGTAGGTAGGCCAACCCGTTGCGCTGGTAGACCAGCCACTCGATCACCAGCACCACCAGGGCGGCCAGGGCCAGCCAGCGCCAAAATTCCTGACGTCCGTCGCGTGTGCGGCTGATCGTACTCTGCGCCCCGCTGGTCTGCGGCACCGTCAGATCGCGCTGCGCGGTGATTGCCGACTCCTTGGGCGCGAATAGGTTCACTGCGTAGCGGTGGGCCGCCTGCACCTCGCCGTCGCGAAACTCCTCCAGCGTGTAAACTCCCAGCGCGTCCGTGTCGGCGTAGATCGCCTGGCCGTCGCGGATCTGCACGCCGCCGTCACGCGAACTGGCCACCGTGCCGTCTGGGCGAGTCACGCGCACCTCGCTGATGCTGGCGTCCACCTGGAGGGCCAGGGGTTGGCTGGGCAGGAGTTGCGCCGCCTCGGCACCGCTGCCGGGGGCCAGGTAGCCCATGAGGTTCGAGAGCAGCAATGGGAAGGCGACCTGCAGGGGCAGGTCGGAGTTATGCAGGTCAAAGGCCAGCACCGCGACCCGTCGGCCATCGCGCTCGCCCACGGCCAGCAGCGGCGCGCCGTCGCTATCCACCACCACCCGCGCCCAGTTGCCCAGCGTGATCCGCGCCGTCTTCAGCACGCTCACCTCGCTTAGGCTCACGTTGTCCAGGATCTGGCGCAGGCCGGGGTCGTCGCCGCCGACCGGGCGCAGGCTAGGGAACTCGATCTCGCCCGTCACCGAGAAGTAATCGGTGCTGCGGATCGGCCCGACGAAGAGCAGGTTGCCGGGGGGCAGAGTGGCGGGCGTCGGCCCGTCGATAATCGTCACCGGGATCTGGGTAGCCGTCTCGGTGAAGGTACTCGTCCCGCTGATCGGCTTGGTCACGCTGACGCCGGGCAGGAGCGCGAGGCCGGTCTCCAGAAAGCGGTTGCCAGGGCTGATCAGGCGCACATTCAGGACATTCCCCAAGGTACTCACGGCGAAGGCGCGGTCGTCGGCGGCCAGGGCGTCAGTGCCGTCCAGGCGCGCCTCAACCACCCGCACCTGGGGTGGGATCTCGGCCACAATACTCTGGCCACGGGTCGGGTCAGGGGCAAGACTCAGGTTATAGGCGTTGAAGATCGCCCCGTCCAGATAGATGTCGAGGCGGCGGGTGGCGGCGGCCTGGCCGTAGTTCGTCACCTGCACGAAGAGGGTTTGCGAGGTATTGCTCTTGTTTGGCTGAAGCGAGATCGCGCTCACGGCCAGATTTTCGCTGTCGCGACCGATCGGGAAGTAGCTGACGCGGGCGGGTACGCGGATGGCGCTGGGGATGCCCACATTGCCATCAGAAATAATCGCCACCTCGCTATCCTCCTCGCGGGCAGCCAGGGCTGAGGCCAGGGTGAGGGGCTGGGCGAGGTCGCTGCCGCCGCCATTGCCGATCTGGATCGCGTCGATTGCCCGCCGCAGCTCGCGCCGGTCACTCGTGGCGGCGGCGGGCACCTGCATCGCGCCGCCGGCGGCAATGATCGTGGCCCGGCCACCGTCGGGCAGTTGGTCGATCAGTTGGATGGCCTTCGCCTTGGCGGCCTCCAGGCGCGAGGGCGAATCATCACTGGCCCCCATGCTCGCCGAGTGGTCAAGGATAATGATCAGGTTGCGCCCGCTGATCCCCTGGGTCTGGAAGAAGGGCCGGGCCAGGGCCAGCACCAGCAGCAGCATCAGCAGGAGTTGGAGCAGCAGCAGCAGGCTACGGCGCAATTTCTGCCAGGGCGCGTTGGCCTCCACATCGCGTACCATCTTTCGCCAGAGGAAGGTCGAGGAGACCGGGCGCTCCTCACGGCGCAGCTTGAGCAGGTACATCGCCACGATGATCGGCCCGACGATGGCGGCAGCGAGCAGGGCCAAGGGGCTGATCAGCGACATGGGGACTCCAAGGATGAAGGATGAAGGATAAAGGGATCTGCGTATTCACCCTTTATCCTTAACGAAGCACCCCGCGTTTACGCAGTTGCGAGAGTACAAACTCATCGACCGGGACGGAGGTATCGACGGCCAGATAGCTCATGCCGCGCCCGTTGCAGAAACGCTCGATCTCCTCACGCCAACTGGCCAGACTCTCGCGGTAGCGCTGGATCAGACCGATGTCGGCGCTGATCTCGACCGGCTCGCCGCCCTCCACATCCATCAGCTTGAAGTCGCCCGCAAGTTCGGGGGCGATCTCCTGGGGGGCCAGGATGTGCATCACCGTCACCTCAAAAGGCCGTGCCGAGAAGGCCGCGAGGGCGTCCTTCCAGCCGGCGTCGAGCAGATCGGAACAGAGCAGCAACGGGCCGGGGGTACGCGCCGTCTGCACATAGGTGCGGCAGGTTTTGGCCAGGTCGCCACCCTTGCCGGGCGTGAGGCGCTGGAGGAAGCTGAAGAGCGGCATCGCGCCGCGCTTGCCGCGCACGCTAGGCAGGGATACGGCGTGCGGCCCGGTGCCGAAGGCGCTCGCGCTGACCCGGTCGAGGTTGCTCAGGGCGATGTAGCCAAAGGCACCGGCAAGCCGCTTGGCGTAGCGCAGCTTATTCGGCTCGCCCCAGTCCATACTGGCGCTTGTATCCACCAGCAGGTGGACACTCAGCTCCTCCTCGGCCACAAACAGCTTCAGATAGAAACGCTCGGCACGGGCGTAGAGGTTCCAGTCGATCTGGCGGATGTCGTCGCCGGAGGCATAGGGCCGAAAGTCGGCAAACTCCACCGACGATCCGCGCCGTGGGCTGCGTCGCTCGCCCTGGAGGTCGCCCGCCATCGCCCTGCGGGTCAGGATCGACAGACGGTCGAGCTTGCGGATGAATGATGATTCGAGCAGGGGTTCGGTGGTCATGTTATTCCTGTAGGGGCGAAGCATTTGTCCAGACACTCCACGTCTGGACAAATGCTGCGCCCCTACTCCTTGACCGCCTCAAGCACGCCCTTCACCACCTCATCGGAGGAGATTCCCTCGGCCTGGGCCTCGAAATTAAGGACAACGCGATGGCGCAGGGTGGGCATGGCGGCGGCCTTCAGGTCGGCGAAGGCCACATTGAAGCGCCCGTCGAGGAGGGCCATAATCTTGCCGGCCAGGATGATCGCCTGCATGCCACGGGGCGAAGCACCGTAGCGCACGTACTGCCGGGTGATGCTGGGCGTCTCCTTGCCGCCGGGGTGGGTGGCGGTGATCAGGCGGGCGGCGTAGGCCAGGACGTGGCTGGCAATCGGCACCGTGCGGGCCAGTTCCTGCATCTCGACGATCATCGCGCCGCTGGCCACGTGGCGCGTCTGTGGGCGACGGGCACCGGTGGTGCGCTGGGCGATCTCCACCAACTCGGCGGCGGTAGGGAAGGTCACGTTCACCTTAAAGAAGAAGCGGTCGAGCTGAGCCTCAGGCAACGGGTAGGTGCCCTCCATCTCCAGCGGGTTCTGGGTGGCCAACACAAAAAAGGGCCGGTCAAGCTGGTGGATGGTCTTCGCCACCGACACCGTGTGTTCCTGCATGGCCTCCAGCAGCGCGCTCTGCGTCTTCGGCGTGGCCCGGTTGATCTCATCGGCCAGCACCATGTTAGCGAAGATCGGCCCGCGCTCAAAGCGGAACGCCTTGCGCCCCTGCGCATCCTCGCTGATCAGGGTCGTGCCGATAATGTCGGCCGGCATCAGATCGGGGGTGAACTGGATGCGCGAGAAGCTACAGTCGATCACGTCGGCCAGAGTCCGCACCAGGGTGGTCTTCGCCAGCCCCGGCACGCCCTCCAGCAGCGCGTTACCGCCGGCGAGCAGCGTCACCACCACCTGGCGCACCAGGTCACGCTGGCCGACGATCACGTTGCCCACCTCGGCCTCGATTAGCTGCGCCCGCTGGCGAAACTCGTCCGGGCTGATCTGGGGCTGCGGGGCGGGGGCGGGAGTCGTCATCGGTATTCCTTATATGGTGAAGGGTGAAGGATGAAGGACGAAGGACGAAGGATGAAGGATGAAGGATGAAGGATGAAGGATGAAAGATGAAGGATGAACCTGATGGAACTCACCCTTCACCCTTCATCCTTCACCCTTCACCCTTCATCCTTCATTATGGCTCAAGCTGCGAGAAGTAGCGGCGCACGAAGTCCTTCAGGTGCGGCGGGATGTAGCCGCGATCCAGGGCCTCGCTGGCGGCCTGTGCGTACTCGGGGTAGATCTGCTCGTAGGGCACCACCGAGGGATTATTCGCGCCGGGCATGGTGTTCTGGCCCTGCTGGGATTGGCTCTGGCCGCCCTGGCCCTGCTGGCCCGGCACAAAGTCGGGGGTGCCGCTCTGGCCCGAGGGCGTAAATGGCTGGTAGACCATGCCCGCACTGCCGTGGCCCTGGCCCTGGCCCGCCGGACGGTTCGGGTTGATGTTCCCGCTGCTGCTGCTCTGGCCCTGGCCGAGGTTCGGCGCGGTGCTGCCGCCGCCGCCGGGCTGCTGGGCCGCAGCAGACGAACCCTGCTGATTGCCTGCGCCCTGCTGACCCTGAGACGGTGCCTGCGGTGATCCTACCGGTTGGGACGTTCCCGCTTGCTGACCCTGAGACGGCGCCTGCGATGATCCTACCGATTGGGACGTCCCGGCCTGGGCGATCTGCTGGCGGGCACCCTGCATCTGCGCGAGCGACTGCTGGGTGGCCTGCTGGTTTGCAAGATCCTGCTGCGCCTGCTGGACATTCTGGGATGCCTGCTGGAGCTGCTGGGCCGCCGCCTGCGTGTCGCCGTTGCGCAGGGCGCTTGCCGCGTTCGACAGGCTCTGCGCGAGTTGCTGGTTGCTATCGGCCTGCTGGGTAGCCTGTTGGGCCAGTTGCTGGGCCAGTTGCTGGCGCTGCTCTGGGGTCATCTGGGCCAACTGCTGGGCCAACTGCTGGAGATCCTGAGATGCCTGGCCGAGGTTGGGGCGCTGGCTGGGCTGGCGACCGGAGATCGACTCGAGGCTGCGCGCCATCTGCTCAAGGGCGGCGCGGCGAGCGTCGGCGTTTGGGTCGAGCTGCTGCCGCAAGCGGGCCTCGGCGGCAGACAAGTCAGCCAGCGCCTCCTGCGTATCGCCGGGGTTGCGGCGCAGGCTCTCGCGCAGGGCGGCGAGCTGCTGCTGGAGCCGCTCAAGGTCAGCCGGACTCAGCTCGGCATTTTTGGCCAACTCCTGCGCAAGTTGCGCGAGCTGCTGATCGGTCTGCGCGAGGGCGGACTGCACCGCCTGACGCTGGGCAATCACCGTATCCTGCGGGTTCGGCAGCGCCAGCAGGGCGATCCCGACCGCCAGAGGCGCGAGGCTCCAGAGCAACCAGGTTCGGTCGAAGCGCAGCGGGAGCTGGCTGGCCCGCAGGGTATGGGCGATCAGACCGGCATCTTCCTGCTGGCGCTGGCTGAGCGGGTCGCGGGCCTGCTGCTGCTGCAACTCAAGCGCGGTAGACAGCCGCTCGCGCAGGTCGAGCAGGATATCGACCCGCTGGGCCACCCGCCGCAGCGGCAGCGGCACCAGCAGGGCGTAGCCAAGTACGATCAACACCCAGATCATGAGCGGCGCGCAGGCCCACAGCCGCAGGCTGATGATCGGCATGAGGCGCCCGGCCAGGGCGATCAGCGCAAAGCCGACCGCACCCGCCCAAAGCGTGCGGCTGGCGAAGAGCAGCGCATCACCCAGCCGCAGCCGCAGGCCCATGGGGCCGAGCCGACGGCGCACGCTATCGTGGGGGCTGAGGGCCATAGCCTACCTTGGTAGGGGAGGAATTCAGAGGGAGAGTTGCGCCCTCCCTGCTCCCCTTATGATCACTCTTCCTTGCGCCACACCTGCTTCTCGATCACCTGGCGGGACAGGGCACCCTGCTCCCAGACCTCAACCACGCGCTGGCTGACAATCGTCACGGTATTGCGCACCAACTCCGCGTCGGCCTTGGCGATCGCCAGCGTCGGATGCTGGCGGGCGGCGACGGCAGGCAGTTGGGCGACCTCAGCCCTGCGGCGTAGCCAGGCCATACCGGCCTCGGCGGCCACGGTGGCCAGGCTCACGGCCAGCACCCTGCCCATCTGCTTGATCTGGGCGACAGGCACCTGCTGACCGGCAATGGTGATCGCGGTCACTCCATGGCGTGCGAGGGCGTCGTGCTGAAGCGGGCCACCACATGCGCCGCAGTAGCGGTTATCGAGGGGGTTGCCGTGCTGGCATGCGGGGCAAATACGCTCAACCATACGGGGACTCCTCGTGGGTAGGGTAAGACACGGTAGCTCAAGTATAACATTGCGCAGAATCGGGTGTCAACGTCAGTTCACCCGACTATGCCCATCACGCAGATCCTGCGGCGCGGCGCATGCGCGCAAGCATAAACTCGATCATAATCGGCAGCACCGACACGAAGATGATCGCCAGGGCAACGAGTTCGAAGTTCTTCTGCACAAACTCGAACTGGCCGAAAAAGTAGCCGGCGCAGAGAAAGAGCGTGGCCCAGATCACGCCGCCGACCACATTAAAGGTGACGAACTGGCGATAGGGCATCTTGCCCAGGCCGGCGACGAAGGGCGCAAAGGTGCGGACGATCGGCACAAAGCGGGCCAGGATGATGGTCTTGCCGCCGTGCTTCTCGAAGAACTTGTGCGTGCGTTCGATATACTCCGGCTTGATCAGCGGCTTGGGCCGGTCAAGCAGCCAGCGACCGAGGGACGAGCCGATCCAGTAGTTCACCGTATCGCCCAGGATGGCGGCGACGATCATGAGGATCAGCAGCAGCGGAAAGGGCAGGGCAGTGGAAAACTGCGCTGAGAGGGCACCGGCCGCAAAGAGCAGCGAGTCGCCGGGCAGGAAGGGTGTGAAGACCAGCCCCGTCTCGCAGAAGATCACCACAAAGAGGATACCAATCGTCCAGCCGCCGTAGGCGGTGACGAAGGTGCCGAGGTACCTGTCGATGTGCAAGATGAAGTCGATGACAACCTTCAGAAAATCCATGAGGTCACCCTTATTATGGTGTGTTCTATGCCTGATCGCCGTGGCGATTGTACCTTTCAGGCATCACAACGTCAATCGGCCCAGAACCGCGCGCTGGGGCGAATGCAAGATTTCTGAGGTTATGCCCCAGACCTGGCCTTCTATTGCGAAAAGATCTTCGTCAATTCAGCGCGATCTCGCGCACCATGGCAATCTCATCGCAGCAATCCTGCTTGAAGCATGTTTTGCAGTCCTGCCAGATTTTGTGCGGCAGGTGCAGTTTCGGCACCTCCCGAAATCCCAGGCGGCTGAAGAAGCCAATCTGGAGCGTGAGGGTGAAGAGGGTGGGGATATCGAGTTGGCGGGCCTCGTCGAAGAGCGGCTCGATCATGCGTCGGCCCAGCCCAATGCCCTGAAAGTCAGGGTGGACGGCCGCGCTCACCACCTCGGCCAGGTCGGCCCAGGTGATATGCAGCGCGGCGCAGCCCACCACCTCGCCGTCAGCCTCTGCCACGTTGAACGAGCGCACCCGGTTATACAACTGATCCATCGTCTTGGGCAGCATGTCGCCCCGCGCCGCGTAGTAGTTGATAATCTCGTAGAGCCTGGGCACGTCGCCCACCTGGGCGCGGCGCACGCTTACGCTGGCGTCGGGGTGGGCGTGGAGCCGTGGCAGGGTGACGGGCGGGCTGTAGAGCAGGGTGGACTGTGGCATAAATATGGCCTTTCGGCGATTCTCCCGTTGGGGCACAGCCGCGCCGCGTGGCTGCGCCCTTGCATTATCCATCGAGCAGATCCCTCCAGCGAGCGCACTGCTCGGCCACGCGCTGGGGGGCAGTCCCGCCCAGGCTATCTTTGCGGGCCACGCTGCGCGCAAAATCGAAGATCGCGTAAACGCCTGCGTCGAGGCTGGGCTGCACGGCCTGGAACTCGGCCAGGGGCAGATCGCGCAGCGGCAGGCGTAGCTCGATCCCCCGCCGCACCAGGCGTCCCACCTTGCCGTGAGCCTCGCGGAAGGGTGTCCCCAGCCGCACCAGTTCGTCGGCCAGATCGGTGGCGAGCATGGCGTCGTCCAGCGAGGCGCGCATGCGCGCAGGCTGCGCCTCCAGGCTGTCTACCGCCGCTGCCGCCACCCGCAGCCCCAGGTCGAGGGTGTCGAGGCTGTCGAAGAAGGGCTCCTTGTCCTCCTGCATGTCCTTGTTATAGGTCATGGGCAGACCCTTCAGGGTGGTGAGCAGGCCGACCAGGTTGCCGATCAGGCGACCGCTCTTGCCGCGCAGCAGCTCCATGCTGTCGGGGTTCTTCTTCTGCGGCATAATGCTGGAGCCCGTGCTGTATGCGTCCGCAAGCTCGACAAAGCCAAACTCGGCGCTGCTGTAGAGCACCAGATCCTCGGCCAGTCGGCTCAGGTGAACCCCGGTGAGGGCGAAGGTGAAGAGCAGTTCGGCCACAAAGTCGCGGTCGGAGACGGCGTCGAGCGAGTTTCCGGCCACCGCGTCAAACTCGTCCAGCGACTCGGTCAGCCGCTCGCGCTCGACGCCCAGCGAGTTCCCGGCCAGGGCACCGGCGCCCAGGGGCAGGGTGCGGGCGCGGGCGGTGGCATCGTCCAGCCGCTGACAATCACGCTCGAACATCTCGACGTAGGCCAGGCACCAGTGGCCGAAGGTGATTGGCTGGGCTCGCTGGAGGTGGGTGTAGCCCGGCATCACCGTGTCGGTGTGTTGCTCGGCCTGGCCCAGCAGGGCCAACTGGAGGCCGCGCAGCCGATCATCCACCAGGCGGGCCGCGCCGATCGCGAAGAGCCGCATATCGGTCGCCACTTGGTCGTTGCGCGAGCGACCGGTGTGCAGCTTCAGGGCCACCTCGCCCACCAGTTCGCCCAGCCGGCGCTCGACGGCGGTGTGGATATCCTCGTCGCTCGGCAGGGCCACAAAGCGGCCATCGGCAAACTCTAGGCGCACCAGCCCGAGTCCCTGCACAAGCTGCTCGCATTCCTCGGCACTGATCAGCCCGGCCTCGGCCAGCGCCCTGGCCCAGGCTATGCTGCCAATAATGTCACACGCGGCCAGCCGTACATCGTAGCGGAATGAGTCGTTGTACAGGGCCATATCCTCAGCCGTCGGTGCGCTGAATCGACCACCCCAGAGCTTATGATCCATCGGCATTCCTCATTGCAGATTGCAATCTACAATAACTCAGGTGCGGTACTCCGCATTTATCTTTACATAATTCTCAGAGAAGTCGCACGTCCAAACGGTGGCAATCCCATCGCCCATGCCCAGGTCGGCGTCGATACTCACCTCGGGCACGTTAAGCATGTCGCTGGCGACCTGCTCGTCGAAGGGTAGGGGCATGCCGCCCGCCAGCACCCGCATGCCGCCGAAGGAGAGCAACACCTTGTCGGGGTCAATCGCCGCGCCGGAGTAGCCCAGGGCGCAGAGCACCCGGCCCCAGTTCGGGTCGGCACCGTAGAGCGCCGTCTTCACCAGAGGGCTCTTGGCGATGGTCATGGCGGCCAACTTGGCATCGGCATCGCTGGCCGCCCCGCGTACGGTGATCGTCACGAAGCGGGTGGCCCCCTCACCGTCGCGCACCACCGCCTTGGCCAAGTGCTGGCAGACGGCGGTGAGTCCCTCCAGGAATGCCTGGCCGTCGGGGCTGGCCAGATCGTCGATCGGCGGGTTGCCAACGGTGGCATTGGCCATCACCAGTAGCGTATCGTTAGTGCTGGTGTCACCATCGATGCTGATGCTGTTGAAGCTCAAGTTCGCGGCGGCGCGCAGGGCTGCGTCCAGGCATACCGGGCTCACGGCCGCGTCGCTGGTGACGGTGGCGAGCAAGGTGGCCATGTTTGGGTGGATCATCCCGGCGCCCTTCGTCATGCCGCCGATGGTGATGGTGTGGCCCGAGGGCAGATCGACCCGCGCAGCGCAGTACTTGGGCCGGGTGTCGGTGGTCATGATCGCCCGCGCCGCCGCCGGGCCGTGGCTGGGTGCGAGCGCCGTGGCCGCCGCTGCGATCCCGCCCAAAACCTTCGCCACCGGCATAGGCACGCCGATGGTTCCAGTAGACATAACGAAAACGGTATCGACCGGCAGGGCCAGAGCCGTCGCGACCGCCTGGGCCATCGCCAGGACCGCCGCATCGCCAGCCGGGCCAGTGCATGCATTCGCGTTCCCAGCGTTAATCACCAGGGCGCGCAGACTGGCCGGGCTACGCCGCATCAGTTCCATATCGTAGCGCACAGGGGCCGCCTTCACCTTATTGGTGGTGAAGATCGCCGCCGCGCTGCACGGCCCCGCGCTCACCAGCAGCGCCAGGTCATCGCGGCCCTGGTACTTAATCCCACACTGGGCCGTCGCCGCGCCCCACCCGACCGGACTGGCCGCGTGGCCGCCTTCTACGAAGGTGATGCTCATGTATCCCTCTAGATGTTGGGGCGAAGCATTCGCCACCCATGATTATTCATGCACATTGAGATGGGGTGTTTGTCGAATGCTTCGCGCCTACTCTTCGGTCGGCACGGGCGACGCGATATGACTGGGGTCGATATCCTCCCAGCGCACCGACTCCGATACGCCGATGCCGTGGAGGTGTTCGATATCATTGTAGGAGTTGAGCCGCCAGAGCATTCGGCCACGGCGATCCACGTGTTCCCAGTGGGTGATGCTGGTGTTGCGGGTGTGGAAGTCTGTGGGCGGCAGCACCATACCCGGCATCTGGAAGAAGTGGATGAACGAATTGTCGATCACACCGCCGTGGCACACGATCATGATCCGCTGGCCGGCGTACTCGTTCGTAATTCGGGTGAGGGCCTGGGCGACGCGCAGAGCGAAGCTGCCCCAACTCTCGCCGCCGGGGGCGATTGGACGCAGGGGCGCGGCATCGAAGTCGGGCGTGCCGTACCTCGCCCATGCCTCAGCGTTCGTCATGCCATCGGCCTCGCCGGGATACAACTCCTGCACCGCATCGTCGAAGATGATCGGCAGGCCCAGGGCGGGCTGGATGATCGCGGCGGTCTGGCGGGCGCGCGGCAGGGTACTAGAGATCAGCACGTCAATGGCGATCTCGCCGGTGCGGGCCAGCCGATCCCGCAGGCGCTCGGCCTGCGATCTGCCGCGTGGCGTGAGCCCAGCGTCGCCCCGCATCCCGGCGACCACCGGCTTGATGTTCGCCTCGGCCTCACCGTGGCGGATCAGGTAAAGGTGTGTCATGATCCTCTCAGGGGGTGGGACACCGCCCACCCCGCGCACTAGCGGGCCGAAAAAAGTGCACAAAAGAAGCCAGCTTGCGCTCTGGCAAAGCTAGCTTGATAACCTCACGGTGGACAAGCGCGACTAGCCAGGGCAGTTGGCTGGCTGCGGACAACGCTGACGGCGGCGTACGACATCTAGACCCTGCGCGGGGCCACCGGCGCTCGTGCTCGGGCTGTGGAGATCACCCTGCAACTGCGTTTACTCCCTGTCTTACCGACTCTATCGGCGAGTATACCATAGCCACTAGGGCGAGTCAAAGCCGTTCTTTTGCACTTCCCCCCATTTGCGGGTACAATCGGGCCAGCCCATAGGTTTCCCTCAAGAGTGTCAGAGGAGCGCTATGCGCGTCGTCGCGATGATCATGGCCGGCGGCGAGGGGACTCGCCTGAGCGTACTTTCGGAGAAGCGCGCCAAGCCGTCGGTTCCCTTCGCCGGTAAGTTTCGCATTATCGACTTCACCCTCTCCAACTGTGTCAACTCGGGGATCTTCGATGTGGCCGTACTCACCCAGTACCGGCCCCACTCCCTGAACGACCATATCGGGATCGGGAAGCCGTGGGACCTCGACCGCGCTCGCGGCGGGGTGCAGCTGCTTCAGCCCTACCAGGGACGGAACGATGAGTCGTGGTACCGTGGCACCTCGGACGCGATCTACCAGAACCTGAACTTCATCCGCGAGCGGCGCGCCGACTTGGTGCTGATCCTCTCCGGCGACCATATTTACAAGATGGACTACGGCGAGATCGTCGCCACCCACTTCCGCAACCAGTCTGACCTGACGGTTGGCGTGATGGAGGTGCCCCTCGACGAGACCGACCGCTTCGGGATCATGACCACCGACGAGACCAACCGGATCGTCGAGTTCACCGAGAAGCCCAAGCACCGCGACAAGGGCAACTTGGCCTCGATGGGTATCTATGTCTTTACCGCCGACGCCCTGGTCGCGCGGCTTTCCGAGGGCAGCGATGATAAGCCACGGATCGACTTCGGCAAAAATGTGATCCCGGCTATGGTGGCCGAGGATCGCGTCTTCGCCCATCACTTCGCGGGCTACTGGGTGGACGTGGGCACGATCCAGTCGTACTGGGAGACGAGCATGCAACTGCTCGACCCGGCCCTGGACTTCGACCTGTTCGATAAGGACTGGGTGATCCGCACGCGCAGCGAGGAGCGCCCGCCGGTGAAGGTCGGCCCGCAGGCCCGCATTAGCCAGTCGATTGTCTGTAACGGTAGCAGCATACGCGGCACGGTGGAGCGCTCGGTGCTTTCGCCGGGGGTGTATGTGTCGCCGGGGGCGGTCGTACGCGACAGCGTGGTGATGAACGACACGTGGATCGGGCCGGGTGCCGTACTCGACCGGGTGATCGTCGATAAGCAGGTGGTGGTGGGGGCCGGTGCGCGGCTCGGCTTTGGCGATGATCTCACGGTGCCCAACACCCAGCATCCCGATAAGCTCTACACCGGGATCTCGGTGATCGGCAAGTCGGCCCACATCCCGCCCGGCATCAGCGTCGGTCGGAACGTGGTGATCAATGCGGACCGCGATACCGAGGACTTTCCGGGCGGCGATGTGGCGTCGGGGGAGACGGTTTAATGCTCGTCGTAGATCCGCCCCACCGGGGCGGATCTACGACGGGCGCATAAGAATATGCTGCGCACACTCGCATTAATATTAGCCGGCGGCGACTCGCCCGCCCTCTCCGTGCTCACCGCCGAGCGCACCGAGGCGGCCGTACCCTTCGGCGGTAAGTTCAAGATCGTCGACTTCACCCTCTCGAACTGCGTGAACTCGGGGATCTATAACGTCGGCGTACTCACCCAGTACCGCCCGCGCTCGCTGCACGTTCACCTGGGCGTTGGACGGCCATGGGATCTCGACCGCGCCCAGGGTGGCCTACGGTTGCTGCATCCCTCGCCCACGCCCGATGGCGGCGGCTGGCAGCGCGGCACCGCCGACGCCGTGCGCTATAATCGCGACTTCGTCGAGGAACACGCCGTTGATGCGGTGCTGATTCTCTCTGGCGATCATATCTATAAGATGGACTACACCCCGCTGCTCCAGCTTCACGCCGAGCGCGGTGCCGATGTGACCATGGCGGTTCACAGCGTCAGCCCCCACGATGTCCACCGCTACGGGATCGTCTCGGTGGGTAGCGATTGCCGGGTCGACCGCTTCGTCGAGAAGCCGCGCCGCTCCACGTCAAGCTTGGCCTCGATGGGCATCTATGTCTTTCGCAAGCAGTATCTGCTCGACCTGCTGGCCAAAAATGACGACGCGGACTTCGGGCGGCACATCCTGCCCAAGATCGTCGGCAAGGCCAATACCTACGCCTACAACTTCCAGGGCTATTGGGCAGATGTTGGCACCGTCCAGGCATTCTATGAGGCGAACATCGCCCTGCTCGCCGAGACCCCGGCCCTCGACCTGTACGACCCCGAGTGGATCATCCACACCACGAGCGCCGACCGACCGGGCGTGCAGGTCGGTGCCGGGGCGCGGGTTGAGAATAGCCTGCTCAGCGATGGCTGTCAGGTTCACGGTAGCGTGGTGCGCTCGGTACTCTCGCCCGGCGTCTATGTCTCGCCTGGTGCCGTGGTGCGCGATGCGGTGATCTTTGGCGATGCCTGGATCGGCCCCGAGACGGTGATCGACCACTGTGTGGTGGACGAGGGTGTGCGGATCGGCGCGGGCGTGCTCTTGGGCGATGGCGAGGATAGCACGCCGAACCACGATGCGCCTGATCGTCTGAATACCGGTCTGACCTTGGTTGGCCCCCAGTCCCAGATCCCCGACGGCACCTGCATTGGCCGAAATGTAGCCATCCGCCCACGCACCGCTGAGACGGCCTTCGGCAAGGGTAAGGTGGTAGAAAGCGGATCCACGGTGTAGGGCCAAAGCATTCAGGGCTGATGCAACGTCGCTGGGGCTGCGCCCCAGACCGCGCTTTTGGTTGGTTTTTGGCGGATTCGCCACCAAAAACCAACCAAAAAAGATCGTTCGGGGGTGGCGTTGCCACCCCCAAACCCCCGCCGGAAAAGCATTTGGATGTGGCGCAAGGTGCCACATCCAAATGCTTCGGCCCTACAATTATGAACACCCCCGAGATTACCGTCGATTCTAGCCTACGGGCGCGGCTCCAGCAGGGCCACCCGTGGGTTTACCGCAACCATGTGTCGGGCGGCGAACAACTGCGTTCGGGCCAGTGGGTTCGCGTGCGCTGCGGCGGCTGGGTCGCCTACGGCCTGTGGGACGCGCGCAGCGCGATCGCCGTGCGCCTGTTCAGCCGTCAGGCGGTACCCGACGCCGACTGGATCAGCGAGCGGGTCTGGGAGGCGTGGGAGGCCCGCGCCGCCATCCGCAACGGCGTCCCGGCCACCAGCGCCTACCGTTGGATCTATGGCGAGGGCGACGGCCTGCCGGGCCTGGTGGTGGATCGCTACGGCGACTACGCCGTGATCCACACCTACGCCGAGAGCCTCCAGACGATTGTGGCCTCGGTGGCCGCCGCCTTGCGCGGCTGCGACCCGGAGTTGCGCGGCGTGTCTCTCCACCAGCGGCCCCAAGACGATGAGGATGGCGAGGTCGAACCCGGCCTCCAGCCTCCAGCCTCCGGCCTCCGGCCCCTCTGGGGCGAACTGCCGCCGGACGACCTGGTGATCCAGGAGTATGGGATCTATTTCCGCGCCGACCTGCGCCATGGGCAGAAGACCGGCCTGTTTCTGGATCAGCGCGAGAACCGGCGCGCGGTCGAGTCGCTGGCCGGTGGCCTGAGCGTGCTGAACTGCTTCGCCTACACCGGCGGATTCTCGCTCTACGCGCTGCGCGGCGGTGCCGCCGAGGTGACCAGCGTCGATATTGGCCGGAGCCTTGCTGAGGTCGCTGCCGATAACATCGCCCTGAACCGGCTCCCCGCCGGGCGTCACCGCTTTATCACCGAGGACTGCTTCAGCCTGCTCGACGGCTATGTGAAGGCTGGGCGGCGCTTTCAGATGGTGATCCTCGACCCGCCCAGCTTCGCCCGCGCCAAGGGCAGCGCCTACACTGCTCTGCGCGCCTACATGCGCCTGAACGCGCTCGCGATGCGCTGCGTGGAACCCGGCGGCATGCTTGTCTCCTCCAGTTGCACCAGCCAGGTTGGCTCCGAGGCGTTCCGCACTATGCTCAGTGATGCGGCGACCGCCGCCCAACGCCGCGCCCAGATCGTCTATGATGTCGGCCAGCCCGTCGATCATCCCGTGCCCGTCAGCTTCCCCGAGGGGCGCTACCTGAAGTTTATCGTCGCTCGGGTGCTGCCCGTGCTGTAACCCCTCTACTGCGTGCTGAGCGAGAGAATCATCTGCACCTTGGCCGCATCGGTCGGATCCACCACGCGCATCACCGTGAGCGTCTGCTTGTCTTTAGAGAAGATGGCAGTCTGGAACAGGGTGTTGGCCTGGTTGGCCTGATCCATCACTTGGCTGGCGATGTTGCCGCCGGGGCCACCCATGCCCACGGTCCAGCCGCTGGCCGTCAGCTTATCGGTGTAGAACACCTTCACCTGGTCCCACTTGGCGTCGGTCGGCAGGTTGAAACCCTTCTGCGTGGTCGAGCCGCCCACGCCCGCCGCCTGACGCATGGCTGCGTCCTGCTGGCCGTTGGTCTTGAGCGTGTCGGCGATGTTGCTCTCGCCGGGCTTCAACTCGGTGGCACCGGGGTAGACCGGCATGTCGGCGATGGCGACGGGCTTGCTGCCGCAGGCTCCCAGCAGCAGGGCCGAGAACAGCATGATTAGCAGGCGTGTGGTGGTCTTCATTGAGCATCCTCCTGATGAGTTGGTTATCGCGGCAGCTCCGCGAGCGCCGCAGGCTTCTATGTTGGCTAAACGGGGGCGGCTGTTTTTTTGGGCATGGGATGGACGGGCATGTGCGGGTTTACGTCCTCCGCCGGATCAGCGCGCACGCCGCTCCCGCCAGCGCCAGCCCGATCAGCACCCCGCCGCCCAGCATCAGCCAGCCATCGCCGGTTGAAGGAACCGGGGGCGGCGCGGGCGTGGATGTAGGAATCGGCGTGGATGTAGGAATCGGCGTGGTACTCGGCAGCGGGCCGACCTCCGGCAGCACAAGCGGCTTCCGCGACATGCTCTGTATATCTGCCAGCGTAGCTAGGGCCACGCGCTGCTGCGGGTCGCGGGCCAGGGCCAGGCTGATCTGCGACAGGGCGCGCTGCACCTCTGCCAGTAGATGTGGGTCTGTTACATCATCCAGCATAGCTTGGGTCATGTTGTGCTTCCAGATCAGCGCCGCGTCGGCGGCGTGCAGTTGTGCTGAGTCCGGCTGGATCGCGATGGCGCTGGCCAAGGTCTCCTCGCCCAGCGCGATAAACGGGTCGTCGTCGTAGTGGACGACGCCGTGGTAGTAGACCGCCGCCTCGTAGGCTGCCGCCAGCCGCGCCAGGGCCGCTACATCCGCCGACTTTGCCGTTGCCGCCCGCGCGTCAGCGATCTCCTGCCAGATGCCCGGCACCATCAGGTTGACAAAGATGTCGTCATGCTCGGTTGGCTCCAGGTCGCGGAAGCTCCAGCGCACCTCGTTGCCGACAAGCGTCGCGCCGGGCGTGGTATCCCGCCCGCCCGAGGGCGAGGCGAGGCGCACGTTCTCCGCCGTGGCGGGGTAGGGCAGGCGCACCGTGATCTCCGCGCTGCCGATGCTGTCGCGCCAGCCGGCACCGGTCTGGAGTACATAGGCAAAGGTGCCGAACGGATCATTGGCGTACTGGGTCGGCGTGATCATATAGCTGACATCGACGAGTACGTCCTGGCCGGTCGGGAAGTCCAGATCGAAGCCCAGCCACTCGATGGTCGGCTGGTCGGTGCCCTGCGGGTTCGTACTGGTGATCACCGTCGTGGCAACGGGCAACCCGCCGACCTGCACGGCGAACTGCTGCACCTGCGAGTAGCGCCCTCGGCCATCGCTCCGGCCACGCGGGTCGCCGCGTGGGAAGCGCGCCTGCATGTGTTCATCGACATCGCCGAGGTTACGCATGGTGAATCTGCCGTGTACCTGCGCCTGCATCGGCGGCATATCGGCAGACGCCTCATCCTTGGGGATCGGCTGCACGTCGATCACGATCCGCTCGGCCAGCATGCGTACCTGCGTTATCCCGCCGGGGCCGATGTCGCTGCCGGGCAGGTTCTCGGGCGGGGCCATGTCGGCCCTCGCCACGCCAACCCCGCCGAGGGCGATCAGCCCGATGCAGCACAAGCTCAGCCGTAAGCGCCGCCACAGAACAAGAATCTGCATCAGCGTCACTCCGCTCCCGCGATCCAAACCGCCAGCGTCCGCAGATCTTACAAACCAAACCGCCGTGCATCCCACGTGGCGAACGCCGTGCGCCAGCTACCCAAGAGTACCAGTGCCGCAATAAATGTGACCATGTAGAACGAGGGGGGGCTGAAGCGCCCGATCATGAGCGCGCGCACCAGCGCGCCGACCACCACCCCCGCGCTCCAGGCGATGGCCGTCGTGCGCAGCATCTTCACCGGCGTGTCGGTGGATGCCCGGCGGAAGGCACCCAGCCAGGGCGACGTCACCAGCCAGCCAATAATGAAGGGCGCGGCGGTCTGGGCCACCTCGCCGATTGCCCCCAGCCCAGCCGCCTCACCGTGGCTCCCCCGACCGATCGCCGCAAACACCATCAGCGCCACCACATCGCCGCCGATCAGTGCGGCCGTTCGCCCGCCCGTACCTTGCATCCCCTCAGCTGTTGACTGCATATCCGTGCCTCCTTAGTTATAACCCGTGCCCGGCCCGTGAACGGGCGGGCTCTACCCGGCCTTCGCACCCAAGTGCCGGCGGCTTCCGCCGCCCGGTGAACGATAGTACAACTGCCGTAGTTGGAGGTGGAGCGTTGCGCTCCCGCCCGCCCGCCGATCACAACCTTACCCAGCGGATCTCCGACTGGCCACGGTCGGCGACAGACTGGGCGAGGACGCGGATCAGGCCACTGTCAGCGCCCTGCTGGGTCAGCCAGCCGATCATCGATGTGTCGATGGTGACGACCTGGGTGAGGACGCGGCTCAACTCGTTGTCGGAACCCTGCTGGGTCAGCCAGATCATAGATCGGTCAATGAAGGACTTTTCGCCCTCTAGCTGGTCGATCAGAAACTGGAGCTGGACGGGGGTGATCGCGCCGATATAGACGCCCGTGTCGTCGTGGTAGAGCGCCACGCCGGGTTCGCCGGCAGACGGCTCCGGGGGCGGCGGCTCGGCATCGCCGCTGGCCAGCGCGATGATCCGGCGCAGCTCCTTCTTGCTGATCTGAAGCGGCTCGCTGGTATCCTCTAGCAAATGCCTCACCACCACATCCGCCGCGCCGGGACGCCCGAGGCGGCGGGCGCATGCCCGCATGCGCTCCAGGCGACCGGGATCTTCGAAGATCTGGTCGATCTTATAGGCAATGGTCATCAGCGAGCGACAGCGCACCGCCGCCCCGGCCTCTAGCAGGTGGTCGCTGTTGCGCTCTTCCTGGCCGGGGATGGGGTCGATCACCACCATCGGCAGGCCCGCCGCCATACACTCCGAGGCGCTCAGGCCGCCCGGCTTGCCGATGAACAAGCTGGAGATCCGCATCAGGTCGGCCATCTCGCTGGTGAATCCGAGTATTCGGAAGCGATCCTCCGCGCCGCTGATCTGAGTGGCCACTTGCTGGCGCAGCAGTTGGTTGCGCCCGCAGATCACCACCGTCTGCACAGGGGTTCGCATACGCAGGATCTGGGCCACAATATCGCGGGCCGGGCCGCCGCCCAGCACCCCGGCCGACACCAGGATCACCGGACGGTCATCGCGCAGCCCGTAGCGCGCCAGCACCTTCGTGCGATCCACCGGCTTGCCGAACACCGGGCTTACCGGGATGCCCGAGACGGTGATCCGCTCAGCGGCCACACCAAGCTCGGTCAGGTGAACTTTGGTCTCATCAATTGCCACAAAATAGCGGTTGAAGACCCGGCTCAACCACATGCCCTGGAAGTCATAGTCGGTCGTGACGATTGACAGGGTGGTGCGCAGCTTGCCCTGACTGAGCAACTGGGCCACCACGCCCGCTGGCATAAAGTGGGTGCAGACGGTGATGTGGGGGTCGTAATCGAGGACAAACTTGGCCAGCGGCTGGGCGTTCAGCAAGTTCCACAACTGGAGCGCGCCGGTCTCATTCTTAAAGGGCTCATCGGTTTGGTCGTACCACCAGCTTATAAACCAAGGGTTCTCCTTCACCAGGGCGAAGTAGACATCTGACGCCGTCACCTGGTAGATTCGGCTGGTAAGCTTCAGCGCATCCTCGTTTTGTACCTTCACGCCGTGCTGGGTGCGGAATACCTCTTCAAGCGCCGCCGCCGCCGCTATGTGGCCCGAGCCGACGCTGGCCGACAGAATCAGCACTCGCTTTATCATAAAGCTCCCGCCCGTGGGCGATGATGGAACACGGGTCACAGATTGTTATGGTGGATTGTAGGTAGAGTATACACGATATCTGGTCACGGCTACCCCCCAAGCCCGTTGCGAGCGATCACATCGCGGTACCAGAAGAAGCTGTCCTTCGGGGTGCGCCGCTGGGTCGCATAGTCCACATACACCGCCCCGAAGCGCTGGGCGTAGCCGTGGCCCCACTCGAAGTTATCCAGCAGCGACCACTGGAAGTAACCGGCCAGGGGCACACCGGCGGCGATGGCGCGCAGGCAGGCGTCCAGGTGTTCGCGCAGATAGTCGATGCGGCGCCCATCGCGCACCCGCCCATCCTCGCCGGGGGCGTCCAGGTAGCTCACCCCATTCTCCGTGAGGTAGATCTTGGGCAGATCATAGGCGCGGTGCAGCCGCCGCAGCAACTGGAAGAGTCCCTCGGGGTAGATCTCCCAGCCCATCGCGGTGCGCGGCGTATCCAGGTACACCGGCTGCCACGCGCCGGGCCGGGCGGCGGCCGCCACCACCTCGCGGGTGTAGTAGTTCACCCCCAGAAAGTCGGTGGGCGCGGCGATGATATCCATGTCGCCGGGCCGCACGAAGCTCAGGCCGTCGGGCAGATGGCCCGCCTCCATGTAGCCCGCCACCATATCCGAGGGGTAGCCCCGCCCGCAGACCGGGTCGAGGAACCAGCGGTTAAAGTAGCCGTCGAAGGCCCGTGCGGCCTCGTGGTCGGCCTGGCTGTCGCTGGCGGGTACCGAGGCGGTAAAGTTCAGGGCGATGCCGACCTGTGCGCCGGGGCTAGAGCGGCGGATCTCGGCCTCGGCCATGCCGTGAGCGAGCAGCGTATGGTGGCTGGCCGCGAGGGCCGCCGGCCAGTCCTGGCGACCGGGGGCGTGCGCGCCGACCTGGTAGCTAAGCATGCTCACGCACCAGGGCTCATTGATCGTGATCCAGTGCTTCACCCGGTCGCCCAGCGCCTGGGCCACCACGTCGGCGTACGCGGCGAACGCCTCGGCGGTGGCGCGGGCCGGCCAGCCGCCCGCGTCCTCCAGGGCCACTGGCAGATCCCAGTGGTAGAGGGTGACGTAGGGCGTGATACCACGCCTCAGCAGGTCGTCTACCTGGCGGCGGTAGAAGTCCAGGCCGGCCTGATTGACCTGGCCGCGCCCGGAGGGCAGGATGCGCGGCCAGGCGATGCTGAAGCGGTAGGCTCCGGCACCGAGGTTCGCGAGCAGGGCGAAGTCATCGCGCCAGCGGCGGTAGTGGTCGCAGGCAATGTCGCCGCTGGCCCCGCCCTGCGTTTTGCCGGGCGTGTGGCTAAAGCGATCCCAGATGCTCTCGCCGCGCCCGTCCGCGCGCGCCGCCCCCTCGATCTGGTAGGCCGACGTCGCCGCGCCCCAGACGAAGCCGGCAGGGAAGGTGGTGCGGGTCATCGTGATCACCTCCTTTAGGGTAGCCGCCCTAAACGCCTACATCCGTTTGGTTGAAGATGCCAAATTCGCTGGCATCTTCAACCAAACATATATCTAGATATCAGACGCAGACATTAGCGCAACGCCGAAAGCACCGCGCCGCGCGGCACGGCGCGCTGATCGCCGCCGCGTAGATCCTTGATCACCACCTCGCCACGGGCGGCCTCGTCGGGGCCAAGGACAAGGGCGTAGCGCACACCCTTGCGGTCGGCATCCTTAAACTGCTTGCCTAGGCCGCCGCCATCCAGGCTGATCAGCGTGTTCACCCCGCCCGCCCGCAGCTCGCGGGCCAGATCCAGGCTGGCCGCCGCCTGCTCGGGGCCAAAGACCGTCACATAGGCCACGGCGGTGGTGGCCGGGCGCGGGCCAATGCCCAACTCTTCCATCACATCGTGGAGCCGGTCGATACCGAAGGCCAAGCCGACGGTGGGGATGGGCCTGCCCGCGAACTGGCCCACCAGCTCGTCGTAGCGCCCGCCGCCGAGCAGCGATCCCTCGGGCCAGTGCGGCGTGATCGTCTCGAAGACCAGCCCGGTGTAATACGAGAGGCCACGGGCCAGGCGCGGGGCCAGCTTGTAGCGTGCGGGCGGCACGCCCATCTGGGCGAGGCCACCAATGATTGCCCGCAGATTCACGAGGGCCGCCGCCGCCGGCCCGTCGTCACCCAGCCGTGCAGAGAGTTCCTCCAGCACCTCGGCGGGCTCGCCCTCGATCTGCACCAGGGCCAGGATCTGCGCGGCCGCCGCCGGGGACACCCCGCCGCGCAGCAGCTCCTCGCGCACCCCGTCGGTGCCGATCTTATCGAACTTATCAATCGCCCGGTAGACCCCCCCGGCCGCCATCGCATCAAGGCCGCTGGCCCGCGCAACCCCGCCGATCACCTGACGGTGGTTGAGCAACGTGACGAAATCGGGGAAGCCCAGGGCCGCCAACGCCTCGGTCAGCATCGCGACGATCTCGGCGTCAGCGAGGGGTGAACTGCTACCGACGATATCCGCGTCAGCCTGGAAGAACTCGCGGTAACGCCCACGGGCGGGCCGCTCACCCCGGTAGCTCGGGCCAATGGCATAGCGCCGCCAGGGCAGGACAATCTGCCCGGCATACTGAGCCACCACGCGGGCCAAGGGCACCGTCTGATCATAGCGCAGGGCCAGCCGTCGCCCACCGTGATCCTCAAAACGATAGATCAGGCTTTCGTCATCGCCCAGCTTACCCTCCAGAGCCTCAGCGTACTCGATGATCGGCGTCTGAAGCGGCTCAAACCCGTGGCGCTCGCACACCCCCGTGATCGTGGCAGTGATGTGCTGGCGCAGCAGCATCGCCTGGGGCAGGTGGTCGCGCATGCCCTTTATGTTCTGTACCTTGGACATCCTCGATATCTCCGTATGAAGGTTCTCAGCCCCAGCGCTACCCTCACTTTGGATCGCGAACGACACGAAACAAAGCGAATGACACGAACGCGAAGGTGCGAAACCGCGAAGGTGTGATCCGGGGTTCGTGTCGTTCGCGATCCGGGGTTCGTGTCGTTCGCCCGGCTTCCGCGTCGTTCGCGATCCAACGCCCCAGCACGATTACCTGGCCAGTTCGACCGTTGCGAGATCCAGAATTCCCATCGGCGTCACGGTGAGTCCGTGGACATAGGGCTTCACCAGCGTGTAGGCGATGTCGTGGTAGAGCGGGATCACCGGTGCGTCGGCCAGGATCTGCCGTTCGGCCTGGTGGTACAGATCGAAGCGCTTCGCTTCATCTTTCTCCACCGCCGCCCGGTTCAGCAGGTCGTTCACCTGCGCGCTATCGTAGCCGGTGTGGTTCTCACCGCCCCCCCCCCGGAACAGCACGTCTAGGAAGTTCTCCGGGTCGGGGTAGTCGGCGATCCAGCCGCTGCCGTAGATCTGGAACTCGTTGCGGTCGAGGGCGCGCAGGAAGTCGCCATAGTTCTCGTAGCCGCGCACCTCGATGGTGATGCCCAGGGTATCCTTGGCCACCTGGCTCAGCGTGCCGGCCCAGCTACCGTAGGCCGCGATTGGCGGGAGCTTGTCGACGCTGCCGTAGCGCGACTCGGCGATCAGCGCCTTGGCCTTGGCGATGTCGGCCTGGGACTCGGGCAACTGCGGGTTGTAGCCGGGCATACCGGGCGGCAGGATGCCATACGCCGCCTCGGCGGCACCGTCGAGGCGCACCCTAGCCAGCTTCGCCCGGTCGATCAGCAGGCCGAATGCCTGGCGCACCTTCGGGTCATCGAAGGGCGGCAGAGTTACGTTCAGGCCCAGATAGAAGATCGACAGCTGCGGCACGCGCAGCAATTCCTTCGAGCGCGGGCTACTTGTGTCTTGCACGCGAGCCAGAGTCGAGGAGGGCACGTCGGTCACGTCGATATCGCCCTGCTCGTAAAGCACCATGGCGTTGCTGGCCGCCGCGCCGATCAGGAAGCGCACCCGGTCGAGCTTAGGCAGCTCGCGGTAGAAGTTCACATTGCGCGTGATCACCAGCAGCTTGTCGTGATCCCACTGTTCGATAGCAAAGGGGCCGCTGCCGTTCGGGTGCTCCGTCCAGCTGCCGGAGCTATCCGGCGTGGCGGTGCGCCGATCCACCACAAAGCTGGTGGTGTGCGAGAGCTTCGCTAGGAAGTAGCTCTTGGGCGAGTCGATACGGATCAGCACCGTGCGGTCGTCGGGGGCGCTCAGGCCGGCGATATGGTCGGCTTTGCCGGCGATCTTCTCACGTACGCCGACAATATCGATCAGGTAGGTGGCCGCTGGCAGCGATTTTGCCAGCTTCGGGTCGCTGGCCCGCTCAAGCGAGTAGACCACGTCGGCCGAGGTAATCGCCTGGCCGTCGGCGAACTGCGCATCTTTGCGCAGCGTAAAGGTGTAGGTCAGGCCATCGGGCGAAACCACCCAAGATTCGGCGAGATCGGGCTGCACCTCCAGCGTATTGTCGAGCCGAGTCAGGCCGCTGAAGAGCTGGCGGACGATAAAGGCGCTGCCGACATCACCAGCCAGGGCCGGGTCGAGGGTGTTCGGGTCGCGGACACCCAGGACCATGATCAGCGTCCCGCCATTGCCAAGGTTGGCGGGGGCGGGGGCGGTTGCCACGGGCACCGTCGTCGGCGCAGGCGTGGCGGCCGCCTGACTCTGACCCGCACAGCCGGCGAGGGCGAAAATGATGAGTGTTGAATAAAGAATGGCGAATATGCGACGACGCAGGTTCATGCTCCAAATCCTCGATTGCTTATTCACACTACCGCAAAAGACGTTCATGCGCGGGGCGCACACCGCCGCGATGAACATGGTCGCTGATGCCCGGCTATCAGCTATCGGCTATCGGCTATTTTCACATCAGTCACGCTGCCAGCCCAAGCGCCCGGCCCGTAAACGGGCGGGCGAGGTCTGCGACGGCCGCTGAAGCGGCCTGTCTGAGGCCGCTTCA
>CAISPW010000298.1 GCA_903887465.1 uncultured Oscillochloris sp.
CGCCCCCCGCCTTCGCGTCCTTCGCCCCCCTTCGCGATCCAAACGCCCTCCCCTTCGCGATCCAACCCCCACTTCCCATATGACTGAATACCTCCTCACCGACTGGGTCATCACAATCATCGACGGCCTCGTGCGCGGCGGCGCGGTCGACATCGTCGTCTGCCCCGGCTCGCGCAGCACGCCCCTCGCCCTCGCCGCCGCCCGCCACCCCGCCGCCCGCGTCTGGATGCAGTACGACGAGCGCTCGGCGGGGTTCTTCGCCCTCGGCCTCGCCCGCGCCCGCGCCGCGCCCGTCGCCCTCGTCTGCACCTCCGGCACCGCCGCCGCCAACTTCCTGCCCGCCGTCGTCGAGGCCAGCCTCGCGCGCGTCCCGCTGCTCGTCCTCACCGCCGACCGGCCCCGCGAGCTGCGCGATAACGGCGCGCCCCAGACCATCGACCAGGTCGGGATCTATGGCCACAGCCCGCGCTGGTTTAGCGATCTGCCCGAGCCAACTGCCGGCCTGTTGCCCTACCTGCGCTCCACCGTCGCTCGCGCCCTGGCGATTACCGCCGATCCGCCCGCCGGGCCGGTTCACCTCAACCTGCCCTTCCGCGAGCCGCTGGTGCCGGATCGCGCCCGGATTGAGTCCATCCTTGCCGCCCCAAACCCCCAGCCGCCCCATGTCGTCTCCTCCCGGCGCGCCGCAGGCGCGCAGATCATCACCCAGCTTACCAGCCAGTTGCAAGCGGCCGAGCGCGGCCTGATCATCTGCGGCCCCCACGACGACCCGACCCTCGCCCAGGCCGCCGCCCGCCTCGCCGCCACCCTCGGCTGGCCGCTGCTGGCCGACCCGCTCTCGCAGGCCCGGCGTGGCCCTCACGTCGGCGCGTTGACCATCGGGGCGTACGACGCCTTCTTGCGCGACGAACGCTTCGCCGCCTGCCACGCCCCCGACCTGGTGCTGCGCCTGGGGGCCATGCCCACCGCCAAGCCCCTGCTCCAGTACCTCACCCGCCACCCCGCTGCCCGCCAGATCGTCGTGGACGGCGCGGCCGGCTGGCGCGAGCCGACCAGCCTCGCCGCCGAACACATCTTCGCCGACGAGGTCGATCTCTGTGATCGGGCCGCCGGACAACTTCGGGCGAGCGACCGCCCGCCCGGCGTTTGGGCAGAGCGTTGGATATCTGCGGAGCGGGGCGCTCAGACGGCCATCGCCGCGCACCTGGCGGCCAGGCATGATATCAGCGAGCCAGGTGTTTTCGCCGAGCTGGCGCGGATCCTGCCTGCCGGGGCCACGCTGTTTGTCGCCAACTCCATGCCCGTCCGCGACCTCGATACCTTCCTGCCGCCCGGCCCGTCGCCCCTGCGCATCCTGGGCAACCGTGGGGCCAACGGCATCGACGGCCTAACCTCCACCGCCCTCGGCCTGGCCGCCGGCGGCCTCAGCCCACTCGTCTTCGTCACCGGCGACCTCTCGCTCTACCACGACTCAAACGGGCTGCTGGCCGCCAAACTGCACCGCCTGGACGCCACCATCGTGCTGATCAACAACGACGGCGGCGGGATCTTCTCCTTCCTGCCCCAGTCCAGCGAGCAAGATGTGTTCGAGACGCTCTTCGGCACACCCCACGGCCTAGACTTCGCACCCCTGGCCCAGCTCTACGGCGCGCGCCACACCCGCGCCGAAGACTGGCCCGCCTTCCGCAATGCCGTGGGCGCAGGCATCACTGGTCGCGGCCTACACATCGTCGAGGTTCGCACCGACCGCGCCCGCAACGTCGCCGACCACCGCGCGATCTGGCCGGCGGTGGCGGCGACCCTGGCGGATGCCGGGGTGGCATGACGTGCGTCTGTAAGGCCGAAGCATGCGCCCGGATTGCATACCCGAATATCGGAACATATCCGAGGCAAATGCTTCGGCCCTACAGACGCGGATGGACACGCACACCATCACCACCGGCACCGGCCCGCCCATCCTGCTCCTGCACGGCTTCACCGGCAGCGCGGCCGAGTGGGCCGACCTGACCCCGCGCCTCGCCCCGCGCCGCCAGGTCGTCGCCGTGAACCTGCCCGGCCACGGGGCATTGTCCGTGCGGACGTGTTCGATGGAACACGCGGTCGCCGACCTGCTGGCCACAATGGAGAGCCTCGGCCACACCCAGTTCGACGTAGTAGGCTACTCGCTGGGCGGGCGGGTCGCCCTGCACCTCGCCATCGCCGCGCCCGAGCGTGTGCGCTCGCTCATCCTGGAGAGCGCCTCACCTGGCCTAGCCGACCCCGCCGAGCGCGCGGCCCGCGCTGCCGCCGACAATGCGCTGGCCGACCAGATCATGGCCCAGGGCGTGGAGTGGTTCGCCGACTACTGGCAAAATATCCCGCTCTTCGCCAGCCAGGCATCCCTGCCCGCCGAGACCCGCGCCGCCCTGCGCGCGCGCCGCCTGCGCAACACGCCTGCGGGCCTAGCCTCCTCCTTGCGCGGCATGGGGACAGGTCGCCAGGAATCGCTCTGGCAGCGCCTGGGCGAACTGGCCATGCCCGCCCTCCTGATCACCGGCGCGCTCGACACCAAGTTCGTCGCCATCAACCAGCAGATGGCCACGCTCATGCCCAACGCCCGCCACGTCAGCCTGCCCGCCACCGGCCACGCCGCCCATCTAGAACGTCCCCAGGCGTTCGCCGATCTTGTGGTAGGATACACCCCGTCGTAAGGGCGCAGCAGCACGGCGCTGCTGCGCCCTTCCCTATGGAGGAGAGCCATGCCCATCGAGTGGAACAACATCGGCACCTACACCGACATCATCTACCAGCACGACGCCGGTGGCGAGGGGATCGCCAAGATCACCATCAACCGCCCCGAGAAGCACAACGCCTTTCGCCCAGAGACCACCACCGAGTTGCTCGACGCCTTCACCCGCGCCCGCGACGACGAGCGCATCGGCGTCATCCTCTTCACCGGCGCGGGCGACAAGGCATTCTGCTCCGGCGGCGACCAGAGCGTGCGCGGCCAGGGCGGCTACGTCGGCGGCGACAAGGTCCCGCGCCTGAACGTCCTCGACCTCCAGCGGCTCATCCGCGTCACCCCCAAGCCGGTGATCGCCCTGGTGGCCGGCTACGCCATCGGCGGCGGCCACGTCCTGCACATCGTCTGCGACCTCACCATCGCCGCCGAGAACGCCGTCTTCGGCCAGACCGGGCCGAAGGTCGGCAGCTTTGACGCGGGCTACGGATCAAACCTGCTCACGCGCATGGTCGGCGACAAAAAGGCCCGCGAGATCTGGTACCTCTGCCGCCAATACAACGCCCAGCAGGCCCTCGACATGGGCCTGATCAACGCTATCGTGCCGCTAGAACAACTGGAGGACGAAGGCGTGCAGTGGGCCAGGGAGATTCTTGACAAAAGTCCCATGGCCATCCGTTTCCTCAAGGCCGCGATCAACGCCGCCGCCGACGGCCACGCCGGCCTCCAGCAACTCGCGGGCGACGCCACCCTACTCTACTACCTCAGCGAGGAGGCCCAGGAGGGCAAGCAGGCGTTCCTGGAGAAGCGCAAGCCGAATTTTAGGCGGTTCCGCCGGTTCCCATAACGCCATCATGTAGGGGCGCAGCATGTGGGAAAGGCGCTGTGCGCCTTTCCCACATGCTGCGCCCCTACGTACCCCACCATACCCTATGACCACCAAATCAACCACATCCCCGCCAACCCTCGCCCGCGCATGGCTCATGGCCATCCGCGTGCCCACCCTGCCCGCCGCCGTCGTCCCGGTGCTGGTCGGCTCGGCCACCGCCCTCGGCGACAAGCGGTTCCACCCGCTGGCCTTCCTCGCCGCCCTGCTGGCCAGCCTGCTCATCCAGATCGGCACCAACCTCGCCAACGACTACTTCGACCACAAAAAAGGTGCCGATACCCCCGACCGCCTCGGCCCCACCCGCGTCACCCAGAGCGGCCTCATCCCGCCCGCCACCGTCCGCACCATGATGCTGGTCAGCTTTGGCCTGGCCGCCCTCTGCGGAGCCTACCTGATCTCCGTCGGCGGCTGGCCCATCCTGCTGATCGGCCTGCTCTCGATCGCCGCAGGCATCCTCTACACCGGCGGCCCCTTCCCGCTCGGCTACAACGGCCTCGGCGACATCTTCACCTTCATCTTCTTCGGCCTCGTCGCCGTCGTCGGCACCGATTACCTGCACAGCGGGCAGTTGCGCCCGGTCGCCGTGCTGGCCTCGCTGCCTGTGGCCATGCTCGTCACCGCGATCATCGTGGTCAACAATCTGCGCGACGCGCCCACCGACCGGCTGGCCGGTAAACGCACCCTCGCCGTGATCTATGGCGAGACCTTCGCCCGCAGCGAGTACGCCCTGCTGATCCTCGGAGCCTACCTCAGCGCCCCGCTGGCATGGATGTGGGGCAAAGCCCCGCCCTTTGTCCTGCTGACCTGGCTCAGCATGCCCCTGGCCCTGCCCCTGCTCGACCGCGTCGGCAAGCAGCGCGGCCGCCCGCTCAACGCCGCCCTGCGCGACACCGGCCGCCTGCACATGCTCTTCGGTGCCCTGCTGACGCTGGGGTTATTATTGGGATAACCGGTAGGGGCGAAGCATTCGGGAAAGGTGTAAAACGCCTTTCCCGAATGCTTCACCCCTACAACGACACCTATGTTCATCCCCGACTGGTTATCCCGCCGCGCCGCCGCGCACCCGCCGCGCCCGGCCCTGATCGCCCCCGGCCTCACCTGGTCCTTCGCCGAGCTCAACCAGCGTGCCGACGGCCTAGCCGCCCGCCTGGCCATCCTCGGCCTGCGCCCCGGCGACCGCCTGGCCATCCTCGCCGCCAACAGTGCCGATTACGTGGCCCTCATCCACGCCGCGCCGCGCTGCGGGGCCATCCTCGTCCCGCTCAACACGCGCCTCTCGGCCAGCGAGCTTGCGTTTCAGGCTGCGGACAGTGCCGCGACCCTGCTCCTCGCCGATGCGCCGCACCTAGGTCTGGTCGCCCGCATCCCCGCCCCGCCCCTCGGCATCCACACATTCGCCGAGTTCGCCGAGCCGATTCCGGATTCGCGTTTTTCGCCCCCATTCACGTCGTTCGCGCTCCAAACACCCCACGCGATCATCTACACCTCGGGCACCACCGGCGCGCCCAAGGGCGCCATGCTCAGCTACGGCAACCACTGGTGGAGCGCCACCGCCTCGGCCCTCAACCTCGGCCTGCGCGACGATGACCGCTGGCTGGCGGTGCTGCCGCTCTTCCACGTCGGCGGACTCTCCATCCTGCTGCGCGGCGCGATCTACGGTATCCCGGTGGTGCTGCACGAGCGCTTCGATCCGGTCGCCGTCAACGCCGCCATTGACGACCAGGGCGTGACCATCATCTCCGTGGTCGCCACGATGCTCCAGCGCATGCTCGACGCGCGCGGCAATACGCCCTACCCGCCGCATTTCCGCTGCGCCCTGCTCGGCGGCGGCCCGGCCCCCCAGCCCCTGCTGGAGCTATGCGCCGCCCTCGGTGTGCCCGTCGTGCAGACTTACGGCCTCACCGAGAGCGCCTCCCAGGCCGTCACCCTCGCCCCCGCCGACGCCCTGCGCAAGCTCGGCTCGGCCGGCCTGCCCCTGCTGCCGGTGGGCCTGCGCATCGACGTGGACGGGCGCGAGGCGGCACCCGGCGAGGTGGGCGAGATCCTGCTCAGCGGGCCGACCATCACCAGCGGCTACGTCGGGCAGCCCGAGGCCAGCGCCGCCGCCCTGCGCGACGGCTGGCTACACACCGGCGACCTCGGCCACCGCGACGAAGAAGGCTACCTGTACGTGGCCGACCGCCGCAGCGACATGATCATCTCCGGCGGCGAGAATATCTATCCCGCCGAGGTTGAGGCCGCGCTGCTCGCCCACCCCGCCATCGCCGAGGCCGGCGTCGTCGGCCTGCCCGACGAACGCTGGGGCCAGGTGCCGGTGGCCGCCGTCGTCCTGCGCAGCCCCGCCGCCGAAGCCGCCATCCTCACCGACCTGCGCGGTCGCCTGGCCGCCTACAAGCTGCCCCGCCGGATCATCGTGTTGCGCGAGTTGCCGCGCACCGCCTCCGGCAAACTCCAGCGCCACCTGCTACGCAAGCTGCTGGGAGTATAATGGTCGCCACCATCGGGAACAATCCTGCCCTCATCACAACGAAAGTGAGTCGTCAATGCAGAAGAAGCTAGGTTCCACCGGCCGGACATGGCTGAAGGGGTTTCACGTCCTGTTTTCCGCCGCCTGGGTTGGCGCAGCGACGTGCATGATCCTCCTACACTTCGCGTCCCACCCCGCCACAGGCTCAGAGGCCCACGGGGTGCTGGCAGCGCTCAAGCTGATCGACGACTGGGTGATCATCCCCTCGGCGGTCGGTACGCTATTCACCAGCCTGCTGATCAGCTGGCTGACCCCGTGGGGCTTCTTCAAGTGGCGCTGGGTCACGGTCAAGTGGGTCATCACCATTAGCGTGATGCTATTCGGCACCTTCTTCCTCGGCCCGTGGCTAAACGGCATGGAGGCCATGTCCGCCGCCGACCCGCAGTTCGTCCTGCAGAACCCCGCATTCCTCAGCAGCCGACAGCTCATGTCCATCGCCGTCGGCCCCCAGCTACTGCTGCTGTTCTTCGTAGTCTTCATCTCGGTGCTGAAGCCCTGGAAGAAGGCGACGAATTCAAAAGGGTGAAGCGAGCGGATCGCGCTCACTTCACCCTTCATGATCGCGTAGCTCGGTGTGTTTTCGGGGAGGGACACGCCCTCCCCGAGCTGCGCTCAAGCCCGCTAGAGCTGCACCCTCAGCAGCTTGAGCGGCTTGCCGAGGAACGAGCGCATATGGCGGAGTGTGCGCTCAGGGCTTTCGAACTGCGGCCAGTGGCCGGCCCTCGGCAGCACCTCAAGATCCGCGCCGGGCAGCTGATCGTCCACGAGGCTGGCGTCGCGCAGCGGCACCGTGTTGTCCTCCATACCCCAGATCACCAGCGAAGGCGTCGTCACCAGATCCAGCTTCGCGCTCAGGTCGTTCTCGCGCATGGCCCAGAAACACTCGGCGCGCACCCGGCCCTGGCCCGGTCGCCGCGCATCGGCCCGCAGGCGCAGGTAGTCATCCTCGTGAATCTCGGTGCGATCCGCAAACGAGGCCGGGCGCATGAGCCGGTCGGTGATGCGAAGCAAATACGGCTCCAGCATCGCCACCAGCCGGTCGGCGACCGGGAAGCGCTCGACGATGGTGATCGGCAAGACGAAGGCGTTGATCCAGCGCGACAGCTTCCCGCTGATCGTCGGGCAGATCAGCACCATCCGCTCGACCAGCGGCGTGTGGCGCAGGGCCATCGTCAGACTGATCATGCCGCCCATCGAATGGCCCACCAGCACGACCTGCTGCCCAGGGCTGATCTCCTTGATCAGCTCGGCCAGCAGATCGACATAGGCGTTGATCGTGGCCCGCTGGCGCAGCGGCGGCGAATCGCCGTAGCCTGGGAGATCCACCGCCACGCAGCGATAGCGCACGCTGAGTTGCTTCAGCAGCGGCGACATCGCATACCAACTGCTCGACCAGCCGTGGATGAGCAAGATCGTCTGGCGATGCGGCGGCCCCTGCTCGCGCACGTGAATCTCCTGGCCGCTAATCGTGTAAATCTGCTTTCTGAGCTCGGTGCCCTGGTCGCGGCGAGATGGCCCGGCGGCCAGTCGGCCCCCGGCGGACGTGCTGGCCGAGGCCGCGCCACGGATCTGGCGCGCGCGCTCCTGAAGCTGGCCGAAGTAGCTTGACTGCGTGATCTGCTCGACCTCGCGCTGCTTCTTCACCACGTCGATCTCGATCCGCAGCTCGGTGATCTCCTGGCGCAGAGCCTGCTCGCGGACGTAGGCCGCCAGGGCTGCGGCGGCCAGCGTGCCCAGCGACTCGAGCATCTGCGCGGAGACCTCGTCAAAGGCGATCACCGTGCCCGCATCGTCTTGGGCATTGATCATCTGGAGCACCCCGGTCACTCGCCCGAAGCCATCCTTGAGCGGGATGTTGAGCATCGAGGTGGAGCGGTAGCCGGTGTGGGCGTCGAAGTTGCGCGTGCCCGAGAAGTCGTAGCCCACCGTGTCGTAGGCATCGGCGATGTTGATCGCGTGGCCAGTGAGGGCGGTGTGGGCCACCACGTAGTTATGCTGAGGTGCCCCAGTCTGCTCGTCATAGAGCCGCAGGGGCGGGAAGGGGATATCCTTGCCGCTGGCCCCGCCCATCATAATATTCAGCGAGCGCGTACGCACGATCATAAAGCGTAGCTTGTTATCCTCGGTGCGCAGGTAGAGGGTGGCCCCGTCGGCGTTGCAGAGTTGCTGGGCCTCGATCACGATCCGCTCAAGCAGTTGGTTAAAATCCTTCTCGGTCGAGAGGGCCACGCCGATCGGGATGACCACGTGGAGCAAGTCGTCGGCACGCCGCTTCTCATGCTCGATCCGCTTGAGGTAGCGCACCTCCATCTCGCGCAGGTGGCGCTTGAAGAGACACGCCCCGATCCGCGCCTTGAGCAGCACCGGGTCGCAGGGCTTGGGCAGATAGTCATCGGCACCCAGTTCGATCGCCTGCACGACGCTGACCATATCGTCCAGGGCCGAGAGCACGATCACCGGCACCCGGCTCAGGACCGAGTCGGCCTGCATCTCGCGCAGCACCGCGTAGCCGTCCATCCCCGGCATCATAATATCGAGCAGCACCAAGTCAAATGGTATGGCCCGCATCGCGTCGAGCGCAGGCCGGCCATCAACCGCCTCGGTGACGCGGTAGCCCAGGCGCTCCAGCCGGCGCGAGAACATATCGCGGTTCATGTCGTTATCGTCCACCAAAAGCAGGTGCCCGCCGAGGTAGCCAGCCTCGTCGCCGCCGAGGATGGCGGACGAGTCGGCGGTCACCAACACCTCGGGGATCACCAGATCGCCGGACGCGAGCCGGTCGAGCTGACGTGCGGCGGCGGCGATCTTGTGCAGGTCGGCGACAAACTGCGGGTGCGACTCCGCCTCGGCGACGGTGATCAGCTCGGCGCAGACCACGCCGATCTCGCCGAGGTAGGGCGCGATGCGCCCATGCAGCGCGCGCAGGTCGGAGTCACGCACGGCGATATCGCTCCCGGCGAGGATCTCGGTGATCGCGGCCAAGATCTGGCGGCCCGCCATCACCACGTGGTGCAGATCGTCGTAGCACGCGGGGGCGTCAAGGTCAGACGCCTCCTCCAGGAGCATCTCGCTAAAGCCGATGATATGGTTCACCGGCGTGCGCAGCTCGTGGCGGATCGTCTGCATCGCCCCGCCCTGCTGCCGCGCCGCATCGCTATAGTGTCCGCTCACGGATAGCTCCATTGCCCCCTCTGATAGCCCGTAATGAATCGCGCCTAATGAACGAGGGGGAAGGGGGAATTATCGCATGTGGGAGAAGGGTCTTTTTAACCCGCCAAATGTGTTGACACCGCAGCCCGCTGCGTGGCGGCAGCCGGCAGCAACAGCAGGGCCGCCCCGATCAATGCGGTGAGGGCCGTGGCCACCCAGAAGACATACAGCTTGGGCACGGTGTCGGTGAGCGGCGGATGGAAGCCGAGGCCGTAGTCGACAAAGATTGATAGGGCGAACCAGCCGATCACGCCGAGGCGCGGCGGGATGGTCAGCGGGCCAATTCGCGTAGCCAGCAGCACGCCCTCGGCGGTCAGGCCCATGTGCGAGACGAACAGCATCAGCTCAAGCAAAAACTCGGGGTCGGAGAATCCCGCCACGCTCCAGTGCTTCGCCCAAAACATCAGCGTCCAGATCCCGTACTTGATACAACTGAAGGCGGCGAACGCCGTGAACCAGCCCTTGTCCCGCCCGTAGCGTAGCAGCAGGAAGGCCGCAGTTGCCCACAGGGCCGCCTCCGGGCAGTCGGGGATGAAGGGCCAGGCCCAGAGGGGTGAATCCATGAGCATGGGGCCATACCAGATTAGGCCGCCCCAGATCACGCCCACGGTGTTGGTCAGCATACAAGCCCAGAAGATGAGCGGGTTCCTGGTGATGAATCCGTACACCCAATCGATCAGGCGCAGCATAGGGTCTCCAGGGGAAAGATCGCGGGAGGGCACGCCCTGCCTACATCCCTCCCGACGTCTCAATTCTCCGTATTGGCACACCGCCCACGAACGCGCCGGGGGGCACGTCGCGGTTCACCAGACTCATAGCCGAGATGGTGGCCCGGTCGCCAATGACCACGCCGGGGAGGATGGTACAGTTGGCACCAACCGTCACCTCGCGCCCGATGATCACCGGGCCGCGCCGCCACTCGCCACGGGTAAACTCATGGCAGAGGATGGTCGAGTTATAGCCGATCACACAATTGTCGCCAATAGTCACATCCTGCGGAAAAAAGATGTCGAGCATCACCATCAGGGCGATGCTGGCGTGGTGGCCGACGTGCGCGCCCAGGGCGCGGTAGATCGCGTTCTTCAGCGGGATGAAGGGGACGTAGCGGGCGACCTGGATGAGTACGGCGTTGCGGACGACCCGCAGGTAGCCGCCGGTGAGCTGCGGCCAGTACCACAGGGCGTTGTGCGGCCCCGGCGAGGGGCGCATCCGCAGGCGGGCCTTACGCGCCGCGCTGGTGCCCAGGCCGTCGGCGCGCGTATCAGTCAGCTCCATATATCATCCTGATAGGGCGGAAATCCGCGCACAGTGTAGCATACTCCGCTCACGGCGCGGCTGTGGTATGCTTGAGGCATAGGGCTCCGCGCTAGTTCATTGGTATGGTGGGATCGGGCAGTTGCGCCGCCCGAATCCACCATAAAAAAATACGGCGGGGGCGGATCGCCGTCCCCGCGCCCCCACCAGGAGTCCGTCCGTTATTCGTCAACAGAGGAGCGCAGTGAAAATTTACACAAAGACCGGCGACGCCGGGGAGACCGGGCTGTGGGGCGGGCAGCGGGTGAGCAAGGACACCCTGCGCGTCCACGCCTACGGTACCGCCGACGAGTGCAACGCGGCGGTCGGGGTGGCGCGGGCCAGCGGGCTCGACGCCGGGCTCGACGCAACCCTCGGCTATGTACAGGCGCAACTGTTTGTGGTCGGCGCAGACTTGGCCACGCCCAGCGCGGGTGGCCCGCACGTCCCACGGGTTAGCGCCGCCGAGATCGCCTTCCTGGAGGCGCAGATCGACGCGCTAGAGTCCGAGCTCGATCCGCTAAACCAGTTCATCCTGCCGGGCGGCACGGCGGCGGCGGCCCACCTGCACCTGGCCCGCACCATCTGTCGGCGGGCCGAGCGCTGGGCGGTGAGCCTGGCCCACGAGGAAGATCTGAGCGCCGATGTGCTGATGTACCTCAACCGGCTCTCCGACTTCCTCTTTGTGGCCGCCCGTGTCGCCAACGCCCGCGCGGCCACCCCCGATGTACCCTGGGTCAGCCCGCGCATGAGCTAGGACAACCGGTTCTGGAATGGTGGTGATGAAGGCTGCCGGCGTCGCTGGCAGCCTTCATCACCACCATCGACGTTTTAGGACGTAGCACCCAAAGCGATTGCAACGGCACACCTCGCGCTGCGTATATCTATAGCGAGGCATACTGGCCGCCAGGAATATCCAAGAGGAGGAGCAACGTCTATGACTGCCACAGCTCTCGGCATGATCGCTGGCTTTATCGGCTGGTTTCTCGTCCGCTACATCCTGTTTAGCTTCTACACCCTGAATCAGAACGAGCGCGCGGTCAAGACCGTGTTCGGGCGCGCCGAACGCATGCCCCCTGCGGCAAGCACCGAGGATCCCTTCGCCGAGTATCTGCGCCCTGATGAGCGCGACCGCTACAACTACCCGCAGTTGCGCATCATCCAGCCCGGCGGCCCCTACTTCAAGTGGCCCTGGGAGAAGATCTACAAGGTCTCGGTGGCCACACAGACCGTGAACATGGCCCTGGATATGGAGGATCCACGGGCCAACAACGGCGGCGTGGTGCTTGAGGCCGTCACCAAGGATCAGCTCAACGTAGGGCTGAAGGGCCAGATCCGCTACCGTGTCTCCGAGCGCCACCTCTACGCCTACCTCTTCGGCGTGAAGCGCCCGATCATTCACGTGATGGCCTACTTCGTCTCGATCCTGCGCGAGCGCATCGCCAACTTCGAGGCACCGCCCTCGACCGTGCTGGGCCTGGCCTCGCAGCCCACCGACGCCAGTGCGGTCTCGGGGGTCTCGATTAATGATTTGCGCAAGAACCTGCGCGACCTGAACGAACACATGGATCGCGAGAGCCTGTCGTCGCCGGTGCGCTACGGGATCGCCCTGGACGCCTCGCTGATCACCGAGATTGACGCACCGACCGAGGTCGAGTCGGCGATGGCCGCGATCAACACGGCCCACAACCAGGTCTCGTCGGACATCAGCCTGGCCCAGGCATCAGCCGACCAGAAGATCGTCCAGTCGAAGCGGGCGGTCGAGATCGAGACGCTGAAGGCCCAGGCCGAGGCCGAGCCGCTGAAGGCCCAGGCCGAGCAACTGAAGGCGCTGCGCGAGAGCGGGCCGGGCGCCCTGGCCTCGTACGTGCGCAACGTGCGCCTGAACCTCTTCCGCCAGGCCGAGCGCGTGATCATCGAGGTGAAGCCATGAGAGATCTTGTCGCATTTATGACGGCCACCGGCACCACCTTCGTACTCGCGTTCTTTCTGGTGCCGCTGTTCATCGGGCTGGGCCGGCTGTTCGGATTCTACACGATTGTGCGCGAGGGTTCCTGCCAGGTCTACACGTTGTTCGGCAATGTGGTCGGCGTGTTACGCGAGCCGGGCCTGCACATCCTGCCGACCACGCTGGGCATATCGGCCCTGATCATCAACTTTTTCGGGAAGTGCTACGTTCTCGACATGCGGCTCGACCAGGCGTACCTGCGCAGCCAGCCGGTGAACTCCGAGGAGGGCGCGCCGATGGGCATCGGGGCGTGGTATGAGATGAAGATCAACGACCCGATCGCCTACCTGTTTAAGAATGCCGACCCGCAGGGATCGCTGGCGGCCAACGTCAGCAACGCGGTGGTGCGCACCCTGAGCAACCTGCCTCTCGGCGAGATGCTGGAGAACCGCCACGCCATGAGCCAGTCGGTGCGCGCTGAGGTCTCGCCCAAATCGGCGGAGTGGGGCTACCAACTCGGCTCGATCTACATTCGCAAGGTTCACTTCCGCGACGTGGGTATGATCCGCCAGATCGAGGCCAAGGTGGTGAACCGGCTGCGCCAGGTGACCTCGGCGATCAAGCAGGATGGCGCGAACCAGGTGAGTATTATCACCAGTACTGCCGAGCGCCAGGCGGCGATTGAGTTCGCCAAGGCATTGGCCATCCGCCCGCAGATCCTGGGCCAGGCGCTCAACGTGATCGGCGCGGACCGGGAGGTGTCCGACACGCTATTCGCCATCCTGGAGATGCAGAACCTCACCGAGAGCGGCGCACGGGTAACCTTCGTCCCCGAGGGGCGGCAGATGCTGAACCAATTGCTGGCCACCTCTCCGCAGACCGCCACACCGCAGGCGAAGGCGCGCTAGGCCAGCGGCGCGGCCATCCCCAAAGCCATCGCCTCCGGCGGAGGTTTTGGGGTGGCGTTGCCAGCTCCGAAAGATCTTTTTGCAGTAGCGCATACGTCACCCTGTCGCGGCAACGTTCGCCGGGGGCTGAAGGATACTGTTGGCGAATCCCTTCCCAGCGGTTCTGCGTATGGAATCGGCATGGAGATCCGCGTGCCGCTGTGCTACGATTTGTCCATCGTGCGTGTCCAGGCTTTGTGCGTTCGCCATCGTGAAGGAGGCTCCGATGACCATGCATCCGCAGGCGATCTACCTGATCCCCACAGAAACCGAGCGTGTGGCCCGTGCCGCCTTTCCGCAGAGCAGCCTGATTATGCGTATCTGTGATGAAGTGGGGTTACTCATGACGGATCGTGAACTGGCACATCTCTTCCCCAACGTTGGCCATCTGGCCCTCGCGCCCAGTCGCTTGCTGTTGGTGACGATCTTCCAGTTTATGGAGGGGCTGACGGACCGCCAAGCGGCGGATGCGGTGCGACGGTGCATTGATTGGAAGTATGCGCTGGCTCTGGAGTTGACGGACCCCGGCTTCCACTATTCGGTGCTGAGCGAGTTTCGGGATCGTCTGCTGGCGGCCGAACAGGGCGTCGCCGTACTGAACCACTTCCTGGCGACCTGTCGCGAGCGCGGCCTCGTGAAGGCTCGTGGGCAACAGCGCACCGATGCCACCCACGTCATGGCGTCCATTCGAACCCTCAATCGGCTCGAATGCCTGGGCGAAACGCTCGCCACCACGCTTCATCAGTTGCTCTGGGACGCGCCTGCCTGGACCCACGCCACTATCCCGGGAGACTGGTGGATCCGCTACCAGCAGCGGTTCGACCCATTTCGCCTGCCAAGTACCGCGCCCAAACGGGATGCCCTGGCGTTGGAGATCGGGGCCAACGGACGCACGTTGTTGACCTTGACCGAGGCGGATACGACGCCTGACGTCGTGCGCAACCACCCCGCCGTGCGTGTCCTGCGTCAGGTCTGGATCCAACAGTTCTATGCCGACGAAACCCCACTCCAACTGCGGAGCGACAAGGATCTGCCACCCGCAGCACGCATGATTGGCTCGCCTTATGATCCGGACGCACGACTGAGTACCAAACGGGATACCACCTGGAATGGGTACAAGGTGCATCTGACGGAGACCTGTGATGCGGACGGGCCGAATCTGATCACCGATGTACAGACAACACCCGCAACACTGCCCGATGTGAAGGTGATGCCCACGATTCAGGCGGCGTTGGCGGCCCGCGACCTGATGCCAGCGGAACACCTCGTTGATAGCGCCTATCCTGACGCAGATATCCTGGTGCAGAGCCAGACCCAGGGAATCGATCTGGTGGCACCCGTCCAGCGGGATTCGAGTTGGCAGGCCCACGCGAACCAGGGCTTTGACCTGACGACCTTCCTGATTGACTGGGAGCAACAACAGGTGCGATGCCCGCAGGGTCAGACCAGCCAGGTCTGGTCGCCCAGTCAGGATACGGGGGGGAAAGCGGTGATCCATATCCAGTTTGACCGGGGCACGTGTGGCTCCTGTGATGAGCGTCCGAACTGTACACGGGCGGCCGCGGGTCCACGCACCCTGAAGGTGCGGCCCCAGGCTCAGCACGAAGCCCTACAGACCGCACGGGCACGCCAGGAAACGGAGGATTTCACGCAACGTTACAAACGACGGGCCGGGATCGAAGGCACGATCAGTCAGGGCGTCCATGGCTTTGATGTGCGCTATGCGCGCTATCGAGGATTGGCCAAAACAGCACTTCAGCATATCTTTGTGGCCCTGGCCATCAACCTCACCCGGCTGGTTGCGTGGTGTGATGAGCGACCGAAAGCGCAGACCCGTCCCTCCCGCTTTGCGGCGGCGTTTCGGCATGCCGGAATGACTCCACTCCCGGTGACATAACCCCCCACGTATGTGATTCGCCAACAGCATCCTTTAGCCCCACGGCGGCGGCGACATTCGCAGAGATGTGGGTAAAGATATGCCCGGTGGGAGAGGGGCAGGGGGTGAGGGGGAAAGGTTGGCATGAGATCTGCGTATTCGAAACGTATTGCATCTCGCCTAACGCTCGGGCGGAGCGCTACGGCAGTTGGTACATCCAGAAGACGGGGTTGTCGCTGCCGGGGTAGCGCTGGATCACCTGCGGCGGGGCGGCCCCGGCGATGGCGCGCTCCAGCTGTGCGCGATCCGCCGCCGCCAAGCTGGCCGGGACGAAGACGCAGGCACCGGCGGGGAACTGCTTCGGCGGCGCGTCGGCGCGGAGTGGCTCGACGCTGTGGCCGTAGGCCATATAGCGCATCACATCGCTGTCGGCGAGCGCCTGCGGCACCAGCGCCTGGCCGCGACACGCGCCGCCCTGGATCGCCCGACCGATTGCCGTCTCTTCCGTGTAGGTGAAGGCGTCCCACACGCGCGGGTCGTAGGGCACGCGCCCGAAGTAGCCCCAGATATTCACCGCCGCGATGAGGGCCACCGCCGCCGCCAGCCCGCCGACGCGGGCCGGGGTCGGCTGGCGCGCTAGCGTGGGCGCAATCCTCGCCGCGCCGTAGGCGGCGATCAACAGGGCCGGGGCGATTGCATCGACGCTGCGCACCGTGTGCGGCGCTCCGTTCGAGAGCAGGCCGGGCAGCAGCCCGACCGCCAGCAGCGCCAGCAGCGGGTAGCTCATGGCGGGCCGCCGGTCGGTGATCAGCAGCAGCAGCCCGATCATGAACAGCAGGCCGCTGAGCGGGTCGAGCATTGGCGTGCCGGGGATGTTGTGGCGGGCGTTCTGATCTCCCTCGACCTGCCACATCAGCGCATACAGCTCGACGTTGCGGTTAATGTCGGCGCTCAACGACCGCTTCGCGCTCTGGCCACTGAGCAGGCTGACCTGCCCGACGCGCTGGTTAAAGCCGCTCGCGTCGGTGAGCCAGTAGCCCAGCAGCGGGCCGGCGACGATCCCGGCCACCAGCACAAAGATGGCCAGGGCGGGCAGCGCCCGCCGCCACGCCGCCCAGTTGCGGCCGAGTCGCAGGGCCACCCAGAGCGCCGCCGTCAGCGGCATCAGCCGGGCCGGGTGGTAGGTGTAGAGGGCTAGGCCGAGGGCCGCCCCCGCCCCCGCGCCCTCCAGAATCCGCCGCCGCCCGCCGGGCTGGCCGTCGCAGATCCGCCAGAGCAGCGCGAGCGCGAGCAGGCTGAGCGCCGGGTCGAGAACAGCGGCGAAGGCCAGGCGGCTGAGCGCGATATGCCAGGCCAGCAGCGCCAGCATCAGGGCGGCGGCGATCCCCGCCGCACGCCCCCACATAATCCGCCCAAGGTAGGCGATCCCCAGTACCGTCAGGCCACCGGCCATGGCCGGTACCGCCCGTACCGCGCCGACTGTCGGCCCCAGGATCGCGACGCTCACCGCCTGGAGGTAGAAGAGCAGCGCTGGGATATCGACCTCGGGCACGTAGACCGGCCGGTAGCTCGGGTCGCCGAGGATGTGCAAGGCCACCAGCCCGTGGCGAGCCTCGTCGCGCCAGATCCCGAAGGGGATGTTGTCGAGCTGGAAGAGCCGCAGCGCGAGGGCCAGCAGGACGCAGCCCGCCACCGCCAGCCCGTACCAGCGACCGCCGCCGCCGCCTGTGGGCGCAGACGCCACCGCGTCGGGTATCGGATCCGGCCCGACCAGCGCCGCCGCCGCGAGCAGCGCGCCGCCGAGCAGCAGCCCGCCTCCCAGCGGCATCCCAACCCTGGCGCGCAGCAGCAGCGACCCGGTCAGTCCCAGTCCCAGCCCCACGGCCAGCCAGCGCGGGCGCGCCCGCAGCTGCGGCGCAATCCGTCCGACCAGCCAGATCGCGGCCCCGGCACCCGCAGGCAGCAGCAGCAGCCCCCAGAGCGGCGGCAGCAGGTAGGCGACCCCGACCGGATCAAGCCGAACCCACAGCAGCAGCAGCGCCCCCGCCGTCAGCCCCACACCCAGCGCCAGCGGCGCACGCAGAACCCGCGCCAGCCCGGCCCAGATCAGCCCCATCAGCAGCGCGGCGAAGGCGGCGTATTCGGCGACGGCCAGCGGGCGCGGTTCCGCCAGCGGGCGCACCCGCACCTCGCCGATTGCCACCCCGACGCTGCGGGCATCGCCACGGATACCATTCGTCACCGTCCCGCCGATCCCTAGTTCGGGCGTCTGCCAGCCCTGGCCGGTCGCCGGAACCAGCAGGTGGTAGGTGCGCCAGCGGGCCGGGCTTGCGCTCTCAAGCAGGGTCACGCCGCCCGCGCTCAGGCGCAGCGTGGTCTCCTGGCCACGCGAGCCGTGCGGCCCGATGATGCGCAGCGTCACCCCCAGGCTGCGGGCGGTGCCATACCCGAAGAAGCGTAGTCGGCTGTCGCCATCGCTCCAGCGGTAGGTGCCCTCGGCGTTGGCCTCGCCCGACCAGAATCCGTAGAGCATGTGCCCCTCGCCCGGCGTGCCGACGGTGTAGCGCAACGCGGGCGGTGGCTGCAGGGCGATCAGGCAGGCCAGCACCACAATTGCGAATAGGCCGACGGCACCTCTCATAGCGATTGCGGCGCTGGGCGCGGCGCGGCGAGGGCTTGCCCCTCGCCACAAAATTCGCTTTTTACCCCACCATAATCGGCGTCTAGGCGCAGACCGAAACGTCGGGCGAACCAGGCCCAGAGCAGCAGCACCCCCACAGCGCGGTACGAGCCAAAAAACATACTCAGCGCCCCCGGCATCGCGCCATCGGTCGGCCAAATATCGCGAGACACGCCGAAGATCAGCAGCGTGTAGGCACCCAGCCAGAGCATCGCCGCGTCGCCCGCGCTGCCCAGTGCGCCCATGCTCACGATCAGCGGCAGCAGCAACAGTGCGTGATAGTGATCCCAGCTCACCGGGATTACCAGCAGCACCACGCACACCATCATCCCAAGCCCATCCCAGACCTGCGCACCCAGGGTTGCGCGCCGCCGCCAGAGCAGCAGCGCGGTGAGCGCGTACATGCCGCCGCCGAGCAGGAACGCCGGCAGGGCGGCCGCAGGCACGGCCACACCTCCGCTATAGGATGCCGGGTCGATCAGCCGCGCCGCCACGCCGTAGATCGCGAGGTTGGAGAGTCGGCCGTCGCGGGCACCGAGCAGCGGGAAGAGATCGCGCCAGTACGGGAGATCCCATCCGCCGCTAGCGCTGCTGAACGCCGTCCAGCCCAGCAGGCACGTGATCAGCGCAAGCGTCCAGCGCCGCCGCCCGACCAGCAGCAGCGGGAGTACCAGCAGCAGCGGGTAGATCTTCACCAGCGCGAGCAGCGCCCAGACGGCGGCGCTCGGCCAGATCCGCCCGCGCAGCAGCAGCGCCGTCCCCAGCACGGCGGCGGCGACGATCAGCAGCTCGGGCTGGCCGAATCGTAGCGAGCGGGCCACCGGCGACAGGGTCGCCAGCAGAGTCAGGGCGATGATCCCAAGGTAGGCGCGCGGGCGACCGGGCCGGGCCGAGCGCATGGCCAGCGCCCCCGCCCCCGCCGCAGCGGCGACAACACACAGCGCCCGCCAGACCGTGCCGGCCGCAGGGAGCGACAGCTGCGTCAGCGGGCGGATCAGCAGCGCCCCGATCGGCGGATACTTGTAGGTCGTAGCAAAAGGGTTGGCCGCCAGCGCACCAATATCGTAGAGTGGGAGACCGCTGCCCAGCCGCTGCGCCGCCTCGTAGTAGGCCCGAAAGTCGGAGGGGCTACGGATGATCGCATCGACATAGCCGTACAGCCCGGCCCAGATCAGCGCGCAGCCGACCGCAACCCCGGCGAGCGGCGCGCGATAGCGGACGGCACCGGGCACCAGCGCCAGGGCCAGGGCGATCAGCATCGGCCCGCCGAGCAAGGGCCAAGCTGCGGAAGGGAGCGCGCCGCCCAGGCCAATGCCGGTCAGCAGCAGAGGCACCAGCGTATAGGCCAGACTCAGCGCCAGCGCCAGCCCGGGCCAGCTCCCAAGTTGGCCGCGCAGCCGCCCGAGCAACCAGCCCCCGGCCCCCGCCAACATCAGCCCGAAGGCCAGCGCAGGGCCGATGGCGAGCGTCTGAATCCCATCGGCGCGATAGCTTAACAGAGCCGTTGCCGCGAGCGCCAAGGCCAGCGCCCAGCGCAGCCGACCCAGGCCCCAAGCCGACCCAGCGCGCTCAGCCAGGGGCACCAGCAACACCAGCGCCAGCAACCCCGGCCCTGGCCAGCGCGCGCCGCGCAGGTGGTCGATCTTGCTGTCGCTGATAATCATGCCCAGCTCGCGCGGCTCGCCCGCGCTCGGGCCGAGCGGCGGGATGGCATAGCCTGCCTCCAGCCAGCCGCCGCCAGTCGGTACCAGGTAACGGTAGGTGCGGATCTGACCCGCCGCCAGGGTGAAGCGTAGATCGCCCCGTGCGGTGCGCAGCACCAACTCGCGCACCAGCGGCCCCGCGCTCAACTGCTGGCGCACGATCACCCGATCCGCCCACCACAGGAGCGGGACGCGCAGCCTGCCCTGCGGCGCGGCCCAGGAATAAGTGCCAAGGTAGGGGGTCGACTCGTGCGCGTGGATGGCCCCAGCGGAGAAACTGCTGGCCAGCGGGCCGGAGAGCGGCATCACCCAGAGCAGGATAATCGCGACCACACAGCTGGCGAGTGCAAGCCCGGATGCCAGCAAGGGTTGTTTTAACATTACGGCGGCTCGCCGAAGCATTCTATGGCTAGGCTACCTCATCCAGGGTCGGATTATAGCACAGCTATCGCGTCGGCTCCTTCCAAGAAGGCCCACATAAACCCTCGCCATCCGTAGCGCTTCTTCCCCTCCAATCACACCCCCTCAACGCTGACGACCCGATACGCACCGCTTTGGAAACACCTAGTTCTACGAGGCGATTAGCTATTCCTTCCTCAGTCCCGTCTTGTTGAATCCAGATTTTTCCGTCACGAATATCAATATGAATAAGGGTGCTATGAATGCGTTCAAGTTTATTCCATCCAACACTTAGGAGTTGGTAATGATCGTGAACCATGTCTGTAATCAGTTCCATTTCTACGTCGCCATACGAGGGCTTGTAGGACGCATATTCTTGGAGAATAGCCTGAATGTACTGGCGGTACTGTATCGTTTGCGTTCATAAGAACCATTGCGTTGTATCGCGTCCTATTGCGTCCTATTGCGGAAAAGCGTCATTCATACTATACTATGCGTATACGCACATTTGTATGAAAGCCGTCCTCAATGCACCTCGTTGAGCAACA
>CAISPW010000299.1 GCA_903887465.1 uncultured Oscillochloris sp.
CAACGGTAGTACTATCGGCTATCGGCTATTACGACCGTTGTCGTTGCCAACATCGCCATTCCTAGCGGGGGTTTGGGGGCCGCAGACCCCCGAAAAAAATCCCTTTCTTTTCTTTCGGAGGGGCGAAGCCCCTCCGAGCCTCCCCGCCGGGAAGACGACAACGGTAGTACTATCGGCTATCGGCTATCGGCTATCGGCTATTTTCACATCAGCTCGTGTTCCTATGGTCTATACCGCAGCGCTGCGCCAAAGGATGCGGTGTGGCTTCGCGGGTTACGCGCTGGCAATGGTATAATACAGATTAATTGTTCGTATCTGACCACATGAACTGTCACCAATGACGATTCTTCCGTCTTCCCCCTCGTTTAGCGGCCACGAGACTTTCTCACTACGCGGCGGCTGGCTTAAAAAGGCGTTCGATCTACTGGTGGGCGACTATCCCAACCTCTTTAGTCTCGAAGAAGCCTTTGTCCTGCTTGGCGTTGGCAAGAATATGGCCGCCTCGATCCGCTTCTGGGGTCGGGTCTGCGGCGTCTTTGAGCGTGATGCGACCGGCAACTACCAGCCAACGCACGTTGGCCGCGCACTGCTTGCGGATCATGGCTGGGATCCCTACCTCGTGACCTCGGCGGCGCGCTGGCTGCTGCATTGGTATATCGCGGCCCGCCCCGAGGCCGCGTTCACGTGGTTCTATACCTTCAACTTGCTGCGTGGCGGTGAGTACAGCCCGCCGCAGCTCGCTGCACAAATCCAGGCGTATGTGAGCGAGCGTGGCGGGAAGGTTCCCTCCGATACGACGATGAAGCGCGATGTCGAGTGCCTGCTGCATACCTATACCCCGTCTGACCCGCGCCGTATCGCGGCGGGTGTCGAGGATGCCTTGGCCTGTCCGCTGAGCAGCTTAGGCTTGCTGCGCCAGCGCCCTGGCCAGCGCAATTATTACCTCGCCAGCGGCGCGCAGCCGAGCCTCCCCGATACGCTGGTTGCTTGGGCGACCCTCGCCTTTGTGCGTGAGAGCGGACAGTCGATTGCGGCCTTCAACGACCTTGCGTATAGCCCTGGCTCTCCCGGTCGCGTCTTTCGGCTCGATGGCGATGGCTTGCTTAGCCGACTTATGCGCCTGTCCGACCTCACCGACGGGCAGTTGGTCTATAACGATCAGGCGGGTATTCGGCAGGTCTATTGGAGCAGTGCCGACGAGGGCGATCTCGCGGCAGACCTGCTGCGCCGCACGTTTGAGGATCTACGATGACCACTATGCTTGCGCCCTTGTGCGTTGATCCTCGCTATACGCGCTCGGTGCATCTTCAGCACGACTTCGGCAGCCGCACGAGCTTGAGCGGCTATCAGGTGACGCCGCTTGTGATCGAGACCATCGCGCGGATGATGGCGGCGCTTGAACCTGAGGCGACGAATCGTGCCTTTACGATCATCGGGCCGTATGGGGCGGGCAAGTCGGCCTTTGGCGTCTTCCTTGCGAAATTCCTAAGTTCGCTTGAGAAGGCCCGCCTAACCCTGATGCAGAGTCATAGCGCACAGGATCTTCCCCAGCGCCCGATCTACAAAGGGCGTAGCCTGCTGCCCATTCTGGTGAGCGGAAATAATAGCTCGCTACGCATTGCGCTGCTACGTGCGGCCCAGAGCGCCATTCTCCTTTCGCCGAAGCTCACCGCAATCGCTGGCGCGCTGCTGGCTGATCTCACCGCCGCTGTCGCTGATCCTGAGGTTGATCCGCAGCTCGTTACGGATTTGATCGAGCGCACCTCAGATATCGCGAGTGAAGGGAAGACGAGCGGTGCGCTGCTGGTGATCGATGAGCTTGGCCAGTTCCTCGATTATGCGGCCCGCCACGACCAGCGGGATCTCTTTGTGCTTCAGACTCTCGCTGAGATGGCCGCACGCAGCCGGAAGTCGGTCTTCCTGTTCGTGACTATCCTGCACCAGTCGTTTGATCGCTATATTGGCACAGCAGGCGCAACTAAGCGCGCCGAGTGGCGTAAGGTGCAGGGGCGCTTTATCGATCTGCCTTTTCTGGAGCCCGATAGCCAGATCCTACGGATGGTTGGCCGGGCGCTCTGTCCTGTGGATGATCCGTATGCTGCGCAGCGCGCCGCGTGGGCCGCACAGGTTGCCCCGCAGGCCGATACGTTGGGCCTCCGGCCAGCCGACATCGCTGCGGATGTGTGGCCGCAGCTTGTCGCTCAAGCCTACCCGCTGCACCCGACGGTGCTGATCGCCTTGCCAACGCTCTTTCGTCAGCTTGCCCAGAATGAGCGCTCGTTGTTTGCCTTCCTCACCGCCCATGAGCCCTGGAGCCTCCCCGAGTTTCTGCGAACCGCGCCGCAGCACACCGATGGGACGCTCGCGATCTACCAACTGCCGCAGCTCTATGCCTATGTCGAAGCGACCCTTGGCCCAAGCCTCTTTGGGCGAGCGCAGGGTCGGCGTTGGGCTGAGGTTGCGGCAATGCGTGAACACCTGCCGGATCTCGCCCCGCTGGCGGTGGATATCGTGACGGTGATCGGTGTCCTTGGCGCGCTTGGCCAGCAGCGCGGATTACGCGCCGGAGCGGAGCATCTCGCCTTTGCGCTGTGCGCGGATGCCGACGCTGGCGCGGTGGCAGGGATGCTCGACGTACTCATCGCCAAGCGGTTTATTGTCTATCGCAAATATCGACAGAGCTATGTGCTGTGGGAGGGGAGCGACCTTGATCTTGATAGCCTGATCGAGGTTGCCCGCCGGATCATTGGCGACCAAACCAGCCTCGTGCGCCTGCTCCAGCAGCAGGTTGCCCCCACGCCCCTGATTGCGCATCGCCATAGCTACCGCACCGGCGCGCTGCGCCATTTCACCGTTCGGTTCTGCGATACCTCGGATTTGCCGAGCGCTACCCTGCCCCTGATTGACTCCGATGGCGAAGTCGATTACATCGTGCCCGCAGATGATGAGGCGCTTGCGCACGCAAGGTGCTGGGCCGAAGATCCGGCGCGGATTGATCAGCCCTGGCTGATTGCCGTTCTGCCGCAGCGGGTTGAGTTGCTGCGCGATCTATTGCTCGATGTGGCCGCGCTGCGTCACGTCTTGGCCACCCAGCCCGAGTTAGAGCATGACCGCGTCGCACGTATTGAGCTTACCGCACGGCTCGATGAAGCTGGCCAGAGCCTTGATCTGGCGATTGGCGAGATCTATGGGCCGGGCGATAGCCGCTGGTATTGGCGAGCGGAGCCGTATGCTGTGCCTAACGAAAAGCAGCTCGATGCGCTGCTCTCGCGAGCCTGTGATCAGACCTACCGATCTGCGCCGCAGATCTGGAACGAGCTGATCGTGCGGCGCACTCTCTCATCCGCCGCCACCAAAGCCCGGCGCAATTTGGTCGAGGCGCTGATGGATTGCGCTCATGAGGAACGGCTTGGGCTGAACGGCTACCCGCCCGAGCGCGCAATATACGAGAGCCTCTTGCGCCAAAGCGGTATTCATCGCCAAGATCCTGATGGCGTCTGGCGCATAGGCCCGCCAACTAATCCCGCGATGCAGATCGATCCGGCCTGGGATGCGATCCAGCTCTTTATTGAGGGCAGTGCAGGTACTGCGCGTCCCGTAAGCGATCTCTATGCCCAGCTTGCGGCCCCGCCCTACGGGATCAAAGCTGGTCTGCTCCCGCTGCTCTTTATGGCTGTCTATATGGCCAATGCGGGTCAGATCGCGCTCTACGAGTATGGCAATTATGTGCCCGTGCCCGATATGGCGATCTTTGAGCGCTTTCTACGCAACCAGAGCCATTTCAGCATCCGCTATAGCCAGGTGAGCGGTATTCGCGTGGCGGTCTTCGAGCGCGTGGCCCGCGCATTTGCACCGGAAGCTTTGCATATCCGTGGGCAGGGTGCACTTAATGATGCGGTAACTCCGCTGCTGCGGTTTGTGGTCAAGCTCCCTCCCTACAGCAAAGCAACCCGGCGTATAAGTGCCTTGGCGCAAGCTATTCGGCGCGCAATGCTCGAAGCACGGGCACCTGATGAGTTGCTCTTCGAGCAACTCCCGCACGCATGTGGCCTTCCGCCCTTCGCTGTAGACGATGCCGAAGCTGATGAACACTTTGTGCCGTTCTTTGCGGCGCTGCGATCGGGGTTAGATGAGCTAGACGCTGCCTACCGGAATCTGCGCATTGAGGTGCGTGAGCAGATTCGCCAAACCTTCGGGTGTTTGTCTTCCGCTAGCTCCGAGCTGCATGCCGAACTCACCGCCCGCTACCACCAAATTGCCGCCGAAACCAGCGATACCCAACTGCGCGCCCTGGGGGTGCGCCTGGAGAACGCTGGCCCAGATGACGCCTGGGTCGAGAGTATCGCCGCGCTCGTGGCGCGCAAGCCGCTTAATACCTGGCAGGATGCCGATATCAAGCTCTTTGAGACTCAGATCTCTGACCTTGGCCGACGCTTCCGGCTCGTCGAGCAGGTCGCGGTGATCCGCCGCGTGCTGCCGCCCGAGACCTCCGTGCTGCGGGTGGGCATCGCCGACGCCCATCGCGAGCGTAGCGTGGTTGTGCATACAAATGGCCTTGCGCCAGACGCTGGCCCAATCCGGGCGAAGCTTCTAAAATCGCTTGAGGAAGATGGCATCCTGACCCGCGAGCAGCAGATTTTTGCGATTGCTGACGTCCTGCGTATACTCCTAGAGGCGCACGATGCTTGAACCGAAATAAGGCACTACCGCAAAAGTCGTTCATGCGCGGGGCGCACACCGCCGCGATGAACATGGTCGCTGATGCCCGGCTATCGGCTATCGGCTATTTTCACATCAGTCACCCTGCCTGCCCAAGCGCCCGGCCCGTACACGGGCGGGCGAGGTTGACGACGGCCGCTGAAGCGGCCTC
>CAISPW010000300.1 GCA_903887465.1 uncultured Oscillochloris sp.
AGGGGGGCGCAGCGTGCTGCGCCCCCCTGCTGCGCCCTTACGCTGTGCGCTGATATGCCGCCTCAAGGCGCGGCGTGATCGCCCGCCAGTCGTAGCGATCCACCATGTGGGCGCGTCCGGCCGCCCCGAGCCGCCTGCCGAGGGCGGGGTCGCCCAGCAGGCGCAGGGCGGCGGCGGCGAAGGTCTCCGGGCTGGCACCGATCAGCAGATGTTCGCCGTCGCGCAAATCCTCCACGCCCTCGGCACCCATGGGCGTACACACCACCGGCGCGGCCAGCGCGAGCGCCTCCAGCAGCTTCAGGCGCGATCCGCCGCCGATACGCATCGGCACCACGTAGGCGGCGGCCCCGGCTACGTAGGGCCGCACATCCTCCACCTCGCCCACCACGATTACCGACTCTCCATTGTGCAGATCTTTTACCGCCGGGGCCGCCGCCCGGCCAACCAGTACAAAGCGCGCATCAGGGCGGCTGGCCCGGATGCGCGGCAGCACCTCGTCGGTAAACCAGACCGCCGCGTCGATATTTGGCCGGTAGTCTAGCGTGGCCGTAAAGAGCAGATCGGCCGGGCCGCCGATGGGCGCGCTGCCGGGGGCGAAGCGCTCGGTGTCCACGCCATTCGGCACCACCCGCAGGTCGGCGCGCGGCGATAGGCGGGCCAGGGACGCACGATCTTCCTCCGAGACGACCAGCACCCGGTCGAAGGCGCACAGCACGCGGGCCTCGTAGGTGGCCAGCTTGCGCCACTGGGCCAGGGAGTAGAGGCCCGCCAGCAGAGCGCGCGGTCGCCCGCCGACGCCCCGGCGCAGGTCGCTGAGGGCGGCCCGGCGCTGGAGCAGGTACTCGGCGTTGAACTGGTCGAGGACGATCAGCGGCGAGCCGAACCCGCGCGCCAGCAGGCCGTAGTCGGCCATCTCCAGGCTCGCGGCGTGTACCAGATCAAACCGCTCGGCGGCCAGCATACGGCTGAGCGCGGCGCGATAGGCCGGTGCCGCGTTGCGCAGGGCCAGGTCGGGCAGCGGGCTCGCCAGGGTCGTCCAGGCCCGGCGGGCCAGGGAGCGCGGCGGCGGCCCGATCACCGTGGCCAGCCGACAGATATCGCGCAGGGGCGCCAGCGCCGCTACCGCTGCCGCATCCGGCGCGAAGCTCAGGCAGGTCACCTCGTGGTGCGCGGCCAGCCCGGCCATCAGGTTCGAGATCCGCAGCGCGCCACCGCCCCTGGCGGGGAATGGCGGATAGGGAGCGAGTACGAGGATGTTCATAGCTTTGACTGCAATTGAAATGTCGGCAACGCCGGGGTACATGCTTCGCCCTTACACCCAGGCGTCGCCGGGGCCGGGCGCGGGGTGCGGGTGTCCCGGCGGGTAGACCAGGTACACGACGCCACGGGAGTTGCGCTGCCAGCAGGCGTGTAGCTGGTCGGTCGGGTAACGCCGCAGGATCTGGGCCATATCGCGGCTGGACGGCTCGGCAACCAGGGCGTAGCCGTCAGCAAACCCGAGGATGACATTCAGGTGGCCGGATGTGACGCCGGGGGCACCGTCGAGCTCTCCGGCCTGCCAGGCCAGGCTGCAGATCACCGGCACGCCGTCCGTCGTCCAGCGCGCCACCTGCGCCAGGTTGTGCATGCGCGTCACGTAGGCGGTTAGGCCCAGGCTGGCCGCGTAGGCCGTGTTGAAGGCCCAGTTGCCTGTGCCCTCCCAGGCTGGGTCGTTGATCATCGGCGCGGCCAGGTCGGGCACGCAGGCGGCGGCGACAAAGGCCGCCAGGCGCGGGTCGCCCGTGCGCTCGCGCCAGTAGGCCAGGCACATCGCCAACGAGGTCGGACTGCACCAGCCCGCGCCGCCAGGGAAGCTCAGGAACTGCGAGAGCAGCAGCGGTAGCTTGATAGCCGAGCGCCGAGCGTCGAGCGCCGATAAACGACCGGCGTCGGGCATCGGACGGCGGGCGTCGGTGAGGCACAGGGCGAGGCTCTCTACGTTGGGCGTGTTGGCACCGGGGGCGGCGCAGAGCAGCACACGGGCCTGGATCGCCTCGGCCGGCGCGGCGAGCAGCAGGGTGTCGGTGGACACAAGATCGTCGGCGGCATCCTGGCGGGAGAAGCTGGTGCGGCGGCTCGCAGCGGGTGCCGAGTCCCAGGCGGCGATGCGGTAGGGCTTGCTCCAGCGCCCGCCTCGGCGGGTGCGCAACTGGATCTCGATCCAGCTGTCGGCGGGTGTGTCGGCGTTCCAGGTGGGGACGATCTCAGCCGCCCCGGCGGCGTCGAGGGCGGGGCCGACCAGCACCAGCCGCGCCTGCGGGTCATCGTCGGGGGCGGGGGCCTCGCGGCTCCAGCAGGCGATCATAGCGGCGTCGTAGCGGATGAGCGCGTGGGGGAAATGGGCTGTCATGGTGCCGGTTGCCTCTTGCCGCTTGCCGCTTAGAAGATCGGCAGGTAGCGCTCGATCTCCCACGCCGACACGAAGGAGCGGTAGCTCTCCCACTCCTGCTGCTTGGCGTCCACAAACCGCTCGTAGATATTGGCACCGAGGGCGGCCTGGATCACCTCATCCTCGCGCAGCGCGTCGAGGGCGGTGCCGAGCGAGCTAGGCAGCAGCGACATGCCACGGGCGCGTGGGTCGATATGGAAGAGATCCTCCTCGGCGGCCTCACGCAGGGTCAGCTTGTGCTTGATCCCGTCGAGACCGGCGGCGAGCATCACCGCGTAGGCGAGGTAGGGGTTGCATGATGGGTCGGGGCAGCGCAGTTCGATCCGCGTACTCTGCTGACGTCCGGTGGTGATCCTTGGCACGCGCACCAGGGCGGCGCGGTTCGTGCGGCCCCAGGAGATATACACCGGCGCCTCAAAGCCCGGCACCAGACGCTTGTACGAGTTCACCAGAGGTGCCAGGATCACACACATGCCACGGGCGTGGGCCAGCAACCCGGCGATGAACTGGCGGGCCACCGTCGAGAGTCCGTAGGCGTCGCTGTCATCGGCGAAGGCGTTTTTGCCGGTGGCTAGGTCGGTGAGGCTCTGGTGAATGTGCATGCCGTTGCCGTTCACCGCAGCCAGTGGCTTGGGCATAAAGGTTGCGTAGAGGCCGTTAAGCTGGGCGACCGCCTTGAGGGCCACCCGCGCCGTCACCGTGTTATCGGCGGCGCGGATGGCCTCCATTACCCGCAGGTCGATCTCGTGTTGGCCGGCGGCTACCTCGTGGTGGGCCGCCTCGGTGATGATCCCCATCTCGCGCAGGGCGTGTACCATCTGGCGGCGGATGAGCGTGGCCTGGTCGGTGGAGACATCGAAGTAGCCCGCGTTGTCGTGGGGCAGGGGGGTGCTGTCACCCTGCGCGTCGCGGCGGAACAGGAAGAACTCCAGCTCGGGGGCCACGTTGAAGCCGTAGCCGAGATCGGCGGCGTGCTTCGTCACCACCGACAGGACGTGGCGCGGGTCGCCGGTGAAGGGCTTGCTGTCGGGCGTGTAGATATTACAGATCAGCCGGGCGGTCGACAAACCATCGTGCTGATCCCAGGGAATCAGGGCGTAGGAGGTCAGATCCGGCACGAGGTACATATCGCTCTCGACCATGCGGGCGAATCCCTCGATCGATGAGCCATCGAACCAGACGCCGTGGTCGAGCGCGTCGGCCAGTTCCTCCACCGGGATGGTGACCGTCTTGACCATCCCGAGGATGTCGGTGAACTGGAGGTTCACAAAGGCGACATGCTGCTCCTTGACGCGGGCGAGCAGGCTCTGGCGCGGATCTTCGCTCATGGCGCGGGTCCTCCTCTGTGCGGCGAGATTTGCGGGTATTCTACCACGACGCTCATGATCGCATAGACTTCGATCTTGTAGAATAGATTGACGATATCGAAGCGTTGTGCTAGGATACCAGCCGTATCGACGCTGGGCAGGAGAATGACACCGCGATGGAACTACCCGAGCAGACCGATGCGATCCTCGAAGCCTACCGCGCCGTCCTGCGCGCCCTTCAGAGCGCGACCATTGCCGACTGGCTCGACCTCGATTGCTCCATGGCCCAACTGAAGACCCTGTTCGTCATCGCGCGGGAGGCACCGATGTCGATCGGGCGCGTGGCCGAGGCGCTCCAGATTGGGCTGCCCACCGCCAGCCACCTAGTGGATCGGCTCGTCCAGAACGGGCTGGTCGAACGAATCAGCGACGTGAGCGACCGGCGGCGCACCCTGACTAGCTTGACGCCTCAAGGTGCGCAGTTGTGCGCGCAGCTACGCGAGGGTAGCGCCACACACATGCGCCGCTGGATCAACCAGCTCGCTGCAGACGACCGCGCCGCCCTGGCGTGCGGGCTGCGCGCCCTGGCCCGCGTGGCCGGTATTACGTATTGAGTGTTGAGTAAGGACTTCCTATGGCGACAAAGACAACGGCCCCCGCAGCCCCCGCCGTGCGCAGCGTGCGGCGCATTGGCGGCCGCCCGCTCATGTTTGGCATCATCCTGATCGTCGCGCTCAGCATCGCCAGTACCGTCGGCTACCGCTACTGGCGCGATGCGACGCTCTACATCTCAAGCGACGACGCGCTGATCGACACCACTATGCAGTCGGTCACATCACCCGGCACGGGCACGCTGGTAACGTGGCAGGCCCAGCCCGGCACCCGCGTCACCGCAGGCCAGGTGCTTGGAATTGTCCGCACGACATCCGGCCTCGGCAGCGCCGCCGCCTACAATCTGATCGCCCCGATCAGCGGGACACTGCTGCGCGTGGAGGCCCACGAGGGCCAGATGATCAGCCCCGCGCTGCCGCTGGCGTATGTGGCCGACCTTGACCACCTGCGGGTCACGGCGTTTATCGACGAGACCGAGATCCACGCCGTGCGAGTTGGGCAGCCGGTGGACATCACTGTGGACGCGACCGGGAACACGCCCTATCGGGGGACGGTCAGCGAGATCATCCCGGCCACCGCCGGCGAGTTCGCCCTGCTGCCCTCGTCCGACCGCAGCACCGGCAACTTCACCAAGGTTACCCAGCGTGTCGAGGTGCGTATCACCCTGGATACCTCCAGCGGCACACAACTCTACCCAGGTGAGAACGCCAATGTGCGAATCCACCGCTAGTCAGCGCGGATCGCGTTTTCTCGCGGTCGCCTCCGGCGGGGGTGTGGGCGTAGCCCCGGCGGCATATCGAGGGGGTGCGCGATGAGCAACGTGCAGGCGCTGCCGATGGGCGGGCAGACCATCCACCCGCGACGCTTCGGGCTGGAGTACAAGTGGCTGGTGGTGATCGCCGTCATCTTCGGCATTTTTACCTCGGTGCTCGACGCCACCATCGTCAATATCGCCATCTCCAAACTCCAGGCCGTCTTCGGGGCCAGCCTCGACCGTATCCAGTGGATCTCGACTGGCTACACCCTGGCCCTCACCGTGAGCATCCCGATCTTCAGCTATCTGGCCGACCGCTTCGGGATCAAACGCACCTACCTGATCTCGTCGGGGCTGTTTGTCTTTGCCTCCGCCCTGTGCGGGCTCTCCTGGAGCTTGGAGAGCCTGGTCTTTGCGCGCATCCTGCAGGGGTTGGGCGGCGGCGCGCTTATGCCCCTGGCTACGGCCCAGATCTACGCCGAGTTTCCGCCCGCCGAGCGCGGGCGCGCGGCGGCTACCCTGGGCGTGCCGGTGCTGCTCGCCCCGGCCCTCGGCCCAACCATCGGCGGATTCATCATCCAGTATGCCGACTGGCGTCTGATCTTCTACCTCAATGTACCAATCGGGATTGTGGGCGTACTCGTCGGGATGTTTATCCTGCACGAGCGCCGCTCGCCGGTCGTCCGTCCGCTTGATGTGCCAGGACTCATCCTCTCGACCTTGGGCTTCGCCTCGCTGGTCTACGGCATCGCCGAGGCGGGTGCCAAGGGCTGGGACTCGCTCACCGTCACGGGGTTTATGGGCTTCGGGTTGCTCTGCATCATCCTGCTGGTGATTGTCGAGCTCGGCACGCCCACCCCGCTGCTCGACCTGCGCCTGCTCCGCGACTGGAATTTCGCCTTCGGCAACTTGCTGGCCTGGACGCTCCAGATTGGCCTGTTCGGCGCACTATTCCTGCTGCCGATCTTTCTGCAAAGCCTGCGCGGACTCAGCCCGGTGCAGGCCGCCCTGGTGCTGATGCCCTCGGCCCTGCTGACCGCCGTGATGCTCCCAATCGGCGGCATCTTAGTCGACAGAATCGGGGCGAAGCCGGTGATCATTGTGGGGGTGCTGGCCCTGACTCTGACCAGCTACGCCCTCTCGCACCTCTCTTTGCAGACCTCGTTCACGACGCTCCAGGTCTGGCTGCTCGGGCGCAGCGTCGCCCTGTCGTTCACGCTCCAGCCGGCGCAGGTGGTGGCCCTGTACAACGTGCCGAGGGAAGCCATGGCTCGGGCGGTCTCACTGCTGAACTTGCTGCGCCAAGTCATCGTGGCCTTCGGGACGGCGCTGCTCTCGACTTATGTGCAGAACAAGACGCCGATCCACTACGCGCACATAGCCGAACAGATCACTCCGGTCTCACCCACAGGCATGGTGATCAGCAAGCTGGCGGCGCTTTACCAGGGGCAGGGGCTAGACGCCGCGCACGCCCAGGCCGCCGCGCTGCGCCTGATCGGGCTGCAGGTGCGGCTCCAGGCGACGATCCTCGGCTTCCACGATGCCTTCCTGCTGACCGCCGGGATCGTGGCCTGCGGCGGGCTGATTGCCCTGCTGCTCCGCCCGGCCCAGCGCCACGCTCGCACGGCACCGCCCGAGCCGATTATTATGGAGTAGAATAGTGTCTGCCACGACAACCGGCCCGGCGTTTGCAAGCTATAGCAATCCTACATAGGTTGTGAAGAGGAGTCGAGCCTTTAGGCGGCGCGCTCCAGCTAAAGCCTCGACTCCATGCGACAACTCTCATAGGATTGCTATATGTTTAGAGATACCCTTACGATGGCGAAGCCACGGATCACAACGGTCGGCATGGGCCTTATTGCTGCCCTGTTTTGTCTATACGCAGCTGTTTTCATCTACAATACCAGCTTCGTCATGAGCGGTACACGCTACTTCACGCTCTTTGATGATGCGATGGTGTCGATGCGCTATGCAAAAAACCTCGCGGAGGGGCAGGGTCTGCTTTGGAATCCCGGCGGCGAACATGTCGAGGGTTTCACAAATCCGCTTTGGGTGATGGTCATGGCGCTTGCCCATCTCTTGCCCGTGAGCGCGCCCCATGTCAGCCTCATCATCCAGATTCTCGCCGTAGGTATCCTGCTCGTAAATCTTTTTGTCTGTAAAAAAATTGCCGATCTCATATCAGATAATTCCACTTTCGTTGCGCTCTGCGCCACCACCTTTATTGCATTCTATTTACCACTCAATAACTGGAGCCTCCAGGGTATGGAGGTGAGCCTCGCCACCCTTTTACTTTCTAGCTCGGTCTTTCTTGCGCTCAAGAGCCTTAGATCAGATCAATTCTCATATTCGCTTCTGCTATTGCTGGCCCTATTACCTACCATCAGACTAGACCTGATCGTCCCAGCGACGGTTATCATCGGTGTCCTCTTGCTCGCGCAGAAAAACCACCGAAAGACGTACGTCCTCGGCCTATTTTTTATCTTTTTGACGATTTTAGCCCAAACAGCTTTCCGATTTCGCTATTATTACTACATACTCCCGAACACTTACTATCTAAAAATGGTTGGCTACCCGCTACTTTTGAGAATATCGCGCGGTGCCTACGTTGCGCTAGATTTCATCCTAAAGATAAACTGGGTTCTTTTCAGTGTCCCATTCATTGTACTGGCAATCAGAAGAAATACCGCGAACGCGCTCCTGGTCTCCCTCATCGCCGCGCAGATTATCTACAGCATCTATGTTGGCGGCGATGCTTGGGAATGGTGGGGCGGCAGCAATCGCTATATCTGCATCATTATGCCCGCATTCTTTATTCTCTTCGCCTATGGGCTTGATCGTATGCGACTCCGCGCGCTATCAATATTCCCGCAACTGACAAAGCCAATTCACGGGCTGTCAGGTGTGGTTGTCCTGGTGAGCCTGCTCAACGTCAACGCAACGCGCGGGGCCGAATCCTGGGGCGAGTGGCTGCTCCTCACCCCACCAATGCACGTCGCAGAAAATCAACGCCAGCTCAAACAGGCGCTGCTCATGCAGCAGATCACGGACGTGCGCGCGACGGTCGCGGTGGTTTCTGCGGGGACGCTGCCCTATTTCGCCAATCGCGTTGCGATAGACCTGCTGGGCAAAAATGATCTTAATATCGCTCATGGGGATATGCGTACACAATCAGGTATGGATCAATTTACCTATTTCTATCCTGGGCACCTCAAATGGAACTACGCCTACTCGATAGGACAATTACAGCCCGATGTTGTCATTGAGCTGTGGATGATCCCGATTGAGGCCCAACCGTATTTGAGCCGCGATTATCGCGAGGTGACACTACAAAGGAACTACCATATGTACCTCCGAAAAGGTTCTCCAAATATACGCTGGGATGTGGTACAGGCGATCCAGACGCATTAGCAGCATCCGCCATCTGCCATGAGCCAGCGCATCATCCAGATCACCGACGCGCCGCTGCCGACGCCGGATCCGTGGGCGGACGATCTGCCGGGGGCCGTGCGTTGCCCCGCCTGCGCCCTGGCCGATCCGGGCAAGGATCGCTGCCGGAGTTGCGGCGAGCACCTGCGGCGGCAGGTGCGCAAGCGCAAGCCAATCACGGCAGACTTGGCGATCCTGCTGATCATCACCCTCGGGCGCGGGCCGATGCTGCTGGCGATTGGATTTCTCTACCGACCGCTCGATGCACCCCTGCTGAACCCGTGGATGATCATCCTGGCGGCGCAGGTGCCGCTGATGTGGCTCTGCGCCGGCGGGCTGGCCCTGCGCTGGCGCTGGGTGTGGTTCGCCAGTATCGCCCTGTTTATGATCGACCTGCCCCTAGAGATTGCCCTGCAGATCACCCAACCCGGCAACCCAGTGCTGCCAGTGGCCGCAATCCTCACCGACCTGATGGTGGTGGGGATGCTGCTCAACGTCTATGATGAGGTGCGGATCGATACGGCGACCATCGGCATGCCTCCCGATCACGCCCTGCCGAAGACGGCCCAGGGTGCTTACAACCTGGGGGTCGAGTATAGCCAAATGGGCCAGTGGTACTTTGCGGCGCGGCTCTGGCAGCGCGCGGTGGCCCTCCAGCACACCGAAGGGCGCTACCGGCGTGCGCTCGGCAGCGCCTACCTGCGCCTGGGCCAGCGCGCCACCGCCGAGCGCGAACTCCAGGCGGCGCGCTGGCTGATGCCCGACGATGTGCAGACAGCCCGGCTGCTCGCTGCCCTCGCCGAGACGGCGCGGGCGACGCGACCGTAGTGGCAGGGCTGATGCAAAGTTGCCTCCGGCGGGGGTTTGGGGATGGCAAAGCCACCCCCGAAAGATCTTTTTTTATTGGTTTTTGGCAGCGAAGCCGCCA
>CAISPW010000301.1 GCA_903887465.1 uncultured Oscillochloris sp.
AACGCGGCCTATAACCAAATTGCGAACGTAGCGCCTGATGCCTTCGGGCCAGGGCGTAGGGGCTGTGTAGTCCAGCCTGTCAGGATTGCCCTGCCAAACCGGAAGCAAGCGTCATAAAACGCTATGCTTTTGGATACTATCACGTTCGTGGATGAGCATGTCAACATCAAGGGTGGCCCGTTCGGGCATATAGGCCCGCAATGCCAGATCTCCGACAAGAACCCAGCGCAATGGGCCGAGGATCGACTGAAGATCGGGAACCTGATGCATGGCCGTTCTCTGGGAATAGAACTGAATCTGCGACCCTGTGCCACGGGCCGCACGCCGCAGCGCCAGACGAAGAAATTGGGTCGCCAGGCGCGGAGCTGTCGGTGTATCTTCTGAAGAATGCATGACATCGAAAGTATAGCATGATGCCAGAGCCAACTTATTCTCAGCTTATTGCCGTGGGCCTCGGCCCCGGTGATCCCGAGTTGGTGACAATGAAAGGCGTGCGGGCCATCGAGGCGGCGGATCTGATCTTCGCGCCGCGCAGCCGCGCCGACGAGGCCAGCCGGGCGCTGCGCATCGCCCAGCCCTGGATCGACCCGCAGCGCCAGCCGGTGATCCCGCTGACTATTCCAATGCACAAAGATCCGGCGCAGGCGGCGGCGGCCTACCGCCACATCGCCGACGAGATCGGCTCCCGGCTCAGTGCGCGGGCCGCGCAGCACCCGCAGGGTGTGGCCCGTGGGGTGTACCTGCTGTTGGGCGACCCGCTGCTCTACGGGACGTTCACCACGCTGCGGGATGAGTTGGCGGCGCGCTTCCCGTCACTTGTGGTCGTGATCATCCCCGGCGTCACCTCGTTCGCGGCGGCGGCGGCCCAGGTTGGCCTGCCGCTGAGCTCCGGCGACGACCGGATCGCCATCCTGCCCGCGCCCGAGACTATGACCGAGTTGCGCGATCTGCTCGCCCAGTTCGAGACCGTGATTCTGATGAAGGTGGGAAGCAAACTCCCTCAGATCGTCGCCACCCTTGCCGAACTGCGCCTGCTTGAGAACGCCGTCTACGCCGAGCATATCGGCATGCCGGAGGAACTCATCGTGCGCGACATCGGCAGCCTACGTGACTACCAGGCACCCTATCTGTCGCTGCTAATAGTGCGGCGTCTACGAGAGAGCCAACGATGACCTTCCTCCCCACCGCCGGAACCGTCTACTTTGTCGGCGCTGGCCCCGGCGCACCCGACCTGATCACCGTGCGCGGGCGCGCGATTATTGAGCAGGCCGACCTGGTGCTCTACGCCGATAGCCTCGTGCAGGCCAGCGTGGCCGAGTTGACCCGCAAGCCCTCGGCGCGCATCGTCGGCTCGGCGGATCTGCACCTCGCGCAGATCATCGACCTGATGGCGGAGACGGCGCAGGCGGGCGGCGTGGTCGCCCGCGTCCACACCGGCGACCCGGCGCTCTACGGGGCCATCCACGAGCAGATGCGCCTGCTTGATCAGCGCAGCATCCCCTACGCGGTCATCCCCGGCGTAAGCGCGGCCTTCGCCGCCGCTGCCCGTCTCGGCGTGGAACTGACCGTGCCCGAGGTGACGCAGACCGTGATCCTCAGCCGGGTGGCCGGGCGCACGCCGGTGCCCGAGCGCGAGTCGCTGAAATCGCTGGCCGCCCACGGTGCCTCGCTGGCCCTCTACCTCAGCGTCGATCAGATCGAGCAGGTGGTGGCCGAGCTGCTGGCCGGCGGCGTCTATACGGCGCAAACCCCAATCGCCGTGGTCTATCGGGCGACCTGGCCCGACGAGCAGGTGATCACCGGCACCCTGGCCGACATCGCCGCCGCCGTGCGCGCGGGCGGATTCACCAAGCACGCGCTGATTATGGTCGGCCCGGCCCTGCGCCCCGGCGACGCGGCCGCGCAGAGTCGGCTCTACGATGCGACCTTCGCCCACGGCTATCGCGGGACGGATGCCCCTGTAAGGCCGATGCATCGGCCCTACACGCCGATCATGATCGCCGTGACCCGCCAGGGTGCCGCGTTGGCCGAGCGGCTGGCCCGCGAACTCGGCGGCACGGCGGTGCTGCCGGAGCGCTTCGCCCAAGGGGCTGCCGAGCGCTACAGCGGGCCGGTTGCCGCCGAGATCGGTCGGCGCTGGGACACACAGCGTCCGTTGGTGCTGATCATGTCCGCAGGGATCGCCGTGCGCGCCTGCGCGCCGCTGCTCGACCACAAAACCAGCGACCCGGCGGTGATCTGTATGGACGAGGCGGGCCAGTCGGTGATCCCGCTGCTCGGCGGCCACCGGGCTGGCGCGAATGATCTCGCCCGGCGCATCGCGGTGATCACCGGCGGGCACGCTGCGGTGACGACGGCCAGCGACACGCAGGGGCTGCCGGCCCTCGACCTGCTGGGCCGCGCCGAGGGCTGGCAGATCGCCCCGGACTCGGCGCTGACCCCCGCCATGGGCTGCTTGGTAAACGGCGAGCCGCTCGGCTGCTACGTTGACCCGGCCCTGCCCGCGCAGCGCCGCCAGATCGCGGAGTGGCTGCGCGACTGCCCCGATCTTACGTTTGTGGATCAGCCCGCGCAGTTGCTGGAGCCAGGCTACCACGCCGCGCTGCTCGTCACCCACCGTGCGCTTGATGATCTCTGGCCGATGCTTCAGGCCAAGACGGTGCGCTACACACTGCCGCTGCTGGTGGTGGGCATGGGCTGTCGGCGCGGCGTGCCGACCGAGGAGCTGTACGCCGCGCTTGGCGAAACCCTCGCCGATGCGGGGCTTGACTCGACCTGCATCGCGACCCTGGCCACCGTCGAGCAGAAGGCCGATGAGCCGGGCATAATCGCCTTGGCCGAGGCGCTCGGCGTGCCGCTGGAGATCGTCTCAGCCGCACAGTTGGCGACCCTCGATCCGGCCGTCTTCAGCCCGAGCGCCGCCAGCGTGCATCTCGACCTGCCCGGTGTTGCCGAGCCAAGCGCCATGTTTGTGGCGGGCGGGCCGCTGCTGGTGCGCAAGCGCGCCTTCACGCGCTGCACGGTGGCGGTGGCGGTACGTGCCGCCCGTAGGGGCGAAGCATCGGCCCCGGATGCATACGGACAAACGCCAGCCATTCTTGGGTCGATGCTTCGCCCCTACCAGAACACAACATCCGGCCACCTCACCCTGGTCAGCCTCGGCCCCGGTGATCCTCAGCAGATGACGCTGGCCGCCCACGCGGCGCTGCGCGAGGCCGAAATAGTGGTCGGCTACCAGGGCTATATCGACTCGATCCGTGGCCTGCTCGCCCCGCACCAGCAGGTGATCGCCTCGGGAATGAAGACCGAGATGGATCGTGCGCTCCAGGCAATTGAGCAGGCCGATGCGGGCCGCCGGGTGGCCCTGGTGAGCAGCGGCGATATTGGCATCTACGCCATGGCTGGGCCGGTCTTCGAGGCGCTGCGCGAGCGCGGCTGGGATGGCCGCCGCCCCGAGGTGACGGTGCTGCCCGGTATCAGTGCCTTCCAGGCAGCGGCCGCCCGGCTGGGCGCGGCGATCAGCCACGATTTCAGTGTGATCAGCCTGAGCGACCTGCTGACGCCCTGGGAGCTGATCACGCGGCGCGTGGCCGCCGCCGCCGCCGCCGATATGGTCGTCGCCTTCTACAACCCGCGCTCGCGCGACCGTCACTGGCAACTCGGGGTCGCCCTGGAGATCCTGCGCGCCCAGCGCCCGCCGACCACGCCGGTAGCCTTTGTCACCAATGTGGCCCGCCCCGATGAACGCATGGTGGTAACCACCCTGGCCGAGGCGGACCCGTCTGTGGCGGATATGTTCACCGTGGTGCTGGTTGGCAACCGCCGCAGCTATCTGGCCGGCGGGCACATGGTGACGCCGAGAGGTTATGAGGCGCGGGCGCGGGGACGCGAGGAAGCGAAGACGCGAGGAGGCGAAGACGTGGGGACGGGGGAATCCGCCTCCGCGCCTCTTGACTACCCGCTGGTACTTACCAATATGGCGGGTGCCTCAGCAGTCGTGATCGGCGGCGGGGCCGTGGGCGAACGCAAGGCGCACGGGCTGCTGGCCGCCGGCATGGCGGTGCGGCTGATCAGCCCAACCGCCACCGACCAGATCCAGGCGTGGGCCGCCGAGGGCCGCGTGCGCTGGGAGCAGCGGGCCTACATGGTTGGCGACCTGTCCGGTGCGCGGTTGGCCTACGCCGCCAGCGACCAGCGCCGCGTCAACGCGCAGGTCGCCCACGAGGCGGCGGGCCTCGGCGTACTCTGCAATGTCGCCGACATGCCGAGCGAATGCACCTTCCACGTACCAGCACTGCACCGCACGCTCGGCCTGACCATCGCCGTCAGCACCGGCGGAGCCGCGCCCGCACGGGCGGCGGCCATCCGCGATGCCATTGCGCGCTGGCTCATCGCCAGCCCGCCCGAGAAAAACGATGCGCGGTAAAGCCTACCTTATCGGTGCCGGCCCCGGACGCGCCGACCTGATCACCGTGCGCGGGCTAAACCTGCTGCGCCAGGCCGATGTGGTGATCTACGACTGGCTGGTCGCCCCGCTACTGCTGGAGCAGGCGGCACCTGCCGCCGACCTCATCTTTGTCGGGAAGTCGCACGACAAACATACGCTAGAGCAGGACGCGATCAGCGATCTGATCGTGAGCCATGTGCGCGCCGGGCGGCAGGTGGCCCGGCTCAAGGGCGGCGACCCGAGCGTCTTTGGGCACGCGGGCGAGGAGGCCATGGCTCTGGCCAAAGCCGGGCTACCCTTCGAGATTGTGCCCGGCGTCTCCTCCGCCCTCGCCGCGCCCACCTACGCCGGCATCCCGCTCACCTACCGAGGCATCTCCACCGCCTTCGCCGTGGTGACGGGCCACGAGACTCCTGGCAAGGTGCACAGCGGCACCGACTGGTCGGCCCTGGCGCGCATCCCTACCCTGGTGGTGCTGATGGGCCTCCAGCGCGTCGACACCGTCTGCGCCGCCCTGCTGGCTGCTGGTCGCCTGCCCGAAACCCCGGCGGCTATCGTCAGCCGGGCCACCACGAGCGACCAGCGGGTGCTGCGGGCTACCCTGAAAACCCTGCCCGAGGCGCTACGCCACGCCAGCCTGCCCACGCCGGCGGTGCTGGTGATCGGCGAGGTGGTCGCGCTCTCCGCGCAGCTTGACTGGTTCGCGCCCGCGCTGGCGGAGGTTGGCTTTCTTCCATTCGATGCGCTCTCCGGGAGGCAGGCATGAGCTACGCCTTTGATCTGCCACGCCTGCTGCTCGCCGCGCCCATGAGCGGCAGCGGCAAGACCACGATCACCGCTGGGTTGATCGCGGCCCTGGCCGCGCGCGGCCTGCAGGTCGCGCCCTTTAAGTGCGGCCCCGACTACATCGATCCGAGCTACCACGCCCTGGCGGCCGGGCGGCCCTGCGCCAACCTCGATGCCTGGATGGTGCCGCCCGCGCAGATCCCCGCCGTGCTGGCCCGCCACTCCGCCGGTGCCGATATCGCCATGGTCGAGGGCGTGATGGGCCTCTTCGACGGCTATGCTGGCGATGATGATGCCGGCAGCAGCGCGCATATCGCCCGCCTGACCGCCACGCCGGTGGTGGTGGTGCTGAGCGTGCAGGCGATGGCCCGCACGGCGGCGGCGCTGGTCGCCGGGCTGCGCGACTTCGACCCGCGCGTGTACGTGGCCGGTGTGATCCTCAATAATGTCGGCAGCCCGCGCCACGCCCAGTTGGTAACTCAGGCGATTGAGCGTGACACCGGCCTGCCGGTGCTGGGCGCGCTCGCCCGCGAGGCGGCGCTCAATCTGCCCGAGCGCCACCTTGGCTTGGTGCCCACCGCCGAGCCTGGGCGCTGGCAGACGTGGATCGCCCAGGTGCGCGCGCGTGTCGAAGCCGATATCGACCTCGACCGCCTGCTCGCAATCGCCCGCCGTGCGCCCGCGATAGACGTAGGAGCGAAGCATCGGCCCGAAATAGGTTTAGGTGAGAGGCAACCATGCTGGGCCAATGCTTCGCTCTTACAGGGCGGCCCAACCATCGCCGTGGCCCGCGATGCGGCGTTTAGTTTCCTCTATGAGGAGAACCTCGACCTGCTGCGTGCGGCCGGGGCGCAGATCTGCTTCTTCAGCCCGCTGCATGACCGGGCGCTGCCGTCTGGTACGCGGGCGATCTATCTCTGCGGCGGATTCCCCGAGCTGTACGCCGCGCAACTCAGCGCCAACCAGCCTCTGCGTGAGTCGCTCCGCGCCGCCGCCGTCGCCGGGCTGCCGATCTACGCCGAGTGCGGCGGCCTGATGTATCTGACCGAGGCGGTCGTTGACGCCGAAGGCCAGACGCACCCGCTGGTCGGCCTGCTCCCCGGTCGCTCGGCCATGACCGGGCGGCTCACCCTGGGGTACCGAACGGTACAGGCTCAGGCCGATAGCTGGCTCTGGCGCTCGGGCGAGACCGTGCGCGGCCACGAGTTCCACTACTCAATCTGGGAGCAGCGCCCGTCAGCGCTGCCCTGGCTGTACGCATGTCTGCCCGATGCGATGCGGCCCGCACCTACGCCCGAGGGCGCACAGCAGGGGACGATCCTGGCCTCGTATATTCATCTTCACTTCCGCGCACACCCCGAGATAGCGCCGCGCTTTGTCGCCGCAGCCCGGGCATCATCGCCGCCGTAAGGGTGCAGCAGCGGCGCGCTGCTACGCCCCGCCATCCGCAAGCCAAGGTACGCCCCGCCATTCGCAAAACGAAAGGATCCTTCCATGAGCCTGCTCACCGAGACCATCGCCCAGATCCGCCCGCTCGACGCCGCCGCGATGACCTCCGCTCGCGCCCGCCAGGATATGCTCACCAAGCCGCAGGGTGCCCTTGGTCGCCTTGAGATGCTCTCCATCCAGGTCGCCGGGATCACCGGCGCACCCCGCCCGCGCCTGCGCAAGCCGGCGGTGGTCGTCATGGCCGCCGACCACGGCGTCGCCCACCAGGGCGTGAGCGCCTTCCCTGCCGAGGTGACGCCCCAGATGGTGCTGAACTTCCTCAGCGGCGGCGCGGCGATCAACGTGCTGGCCCGCCACGTCGGTGCCCAGGTGGTCGTGGTCGATATAGGTGTGGCCGCCGACCTGCCGACCCACCCCGATCTGATCGCCCACAAGGTAGCCCTTGGCACCGCCGACTTCTCGACCACGCCAGCCATGAGCCTCGCCCAGGCCCATGAGGCGCTTGAGGTCGGCATCGCCGTCGTCAATGCGCTGATCGACTCCGGCGTCGACATCATCGCCACCGGCGATATGGGCATTGGCAACACCACCCCGTCGAGCGCGATCACCGCCGCCCTCACCGGTCGCCCCGTCGCCGAAGTGACCGGGCGCGGCACCGGGGTGGACGACGCTGGACTCCAGCGCAAGATCGCCGTGATTGAGGCGGCCCTGGCCCTGCACCGGCCCGATCCGGCCAACGCGCTGGATGTGCTCTCTAAGGTGGGCGGATTCGAGATCGGCGGGCTGGCCGGGGTGATGATCGGCGCGGCCGCCCGGCACGTGCCGGTGGTGGTAGACGGCTTCATCTCCGGGGCGGCCGCCCTGATCGCCTGCAGCCTCGTCCCCGCCGCCCAGCCCTACCTGATCGCCGCCCATCGCTCGGTCGAGCGCGGCCACCAGGCCGTCTTCGCCCAGCTTGACATCGAGCCGCTGGTTGACCTGGGCATGCGCCTCGGCGAGGGCACCGGCGCGGTCCTGGGCATCTCGCTGGTGCAGGCCGCATGCAAGGTGCTAGACGAGATGGCGACCTTCGGCGAGGCCGGTGTGGCCGACAAGGCATAAGCGCGTAGGCAAACGCGCCGGTTATGCCCAGGGCGGTTGCAACGTCGCCTCCGGCGGGGGTTTGGGGGTGGCAAAACCACCCCCGAAAGATCTTTTTTTGTGGGTTTTTGGCGGCGAAGCCGCCAAAAACCCACAAAAAGCGAGGTCTGGGGCGCAACACCAACCATAGTACTTGGAGGGTTTTATGATCATCCTCTTCACCGGCGGGGCGCGCAGCGGCAAGAGCACCCGCGCCGAGCAGTACGCTGCGCGCCTGGGTCTCCCGGTAATCTATCTGGCCACCGCCGAGGCCGGCGATGCCGAGATGCGCGCCCGGATCGCCCACCACCAGGCCCAGCGCCCCGCTGCATGGCCCACCGTCGAGGCGCCCCTGGCCCCCGCCGCCGCCCTGTCCGCGATCCCCGCCGGTAGCGTCGTCCTGCTCGACTGTCTCTCGCTTCTGGTTACCAACTTGCTCCTGGCGCACGAGGCCGACCCCGAGCCCGTCGTTACCGCCGAGGTCTCCGCCATCCTCACGGTCGCCCGCGCCCGCGACCTGACCCTGCTGATCGTCACCAACGAGGTGGGCATGGGCATCGTGCCCGAGTATCCGCTGGGCCGGGTCTACCGCGACCTGCTGGGCCGGGCTAACCAGCAGGTCGCCGCCAGCGCTGACGAGGTCTACCTGGTGGTGGCCGGGCTACCTGTGGAGATCAGGCGTCTGACGGCCAGTTGGGCGCAGGAGGATGGCCATGATCGCCCACGGTGCGCTTGATCACGCCGAACTGGCCGCGCTCGGGCTGAACCCCGCCGCGCTGATCGACTTCAGCAGCAACCTCAACCCCTTCGGCCCACCGGCTGCGGTGGGCGCGGCCCTGGCGGCGCTGGATCCGGCACCCTACCCGGATCGCAGTTGCCACCAGTTGCGCCAGACCCTCGCCGCCCGCCACGGCTGTCCGCCCGACGCGATCCTGGCCGGGAACGGGGCCAACGAGCTGATCTACCTGATCGCCCGCGCCCTGCTGCGCCCCGGTAATATCGCCCTGGTTATCGGCCCGACCTTCGGCGAGTACGCCCACGCCTGTCAGTTGGCGGGCGCGCAGATCGTCGAGCTGCGCGCCCACGAGGGTGGCAAGTTCCAGCTTGATACCGAGGTGCTGGCGGCCACGATCAAGCGGGCCCGCCCACGCCTGACCTGGCTCTGTGCGCCGAACAATCCCACCGGCGTCGATCTGCCGACCGGCGCGATCCTCAGCTTGGCCGAGACCTGCGCGGCGGCGGGTGGGCTGCTGGTGGTCGACCGGGCCTACCGCAGCTTCCTGCGTGATAGCGTCCCCGCCATCGATCCGCTGGACGCCGCCGCCTCGGCGAGCCTGCTGCGCCTACACTCGCTCACCAAGAGCTATGCCATCGCCGGGCTGCGCCTGGGCTATTTGCTCGCCGACGCCGGGCTGATCGCACGCATCGCCGCGTACCAGCCCACCTGGAGCGTGAGCAGCCCGGCCCAGGCCGCCGCTGTGGCCGCCCTGCACGACCCGGTATTCCTGCCCTGGAGCTTGCCCCAGATCTGGGCCGGCAGCGACGCCCTGCGCGATGGGCTGCGTGGCCTGGGCCTGCCCGTTCACCGCGCCGATCTGCCCTTTATGCTCGTGCGCCCCGGCGACGGCGCGGTCGCCCGCTTGGCCCTGCTGCGGCGCGGCTGCGCCGTGCGCGACTGCGCCTCGTTCGGGCTACCGGCCTGGGTGCGGGTCTCGCCCCGTCGCCCCGAAGAGAACGCTCGGATCATACGCATCTGGAGCGAGATCGGATTAGATACTTCGTTATGAGCCAGATCCTCCCGATGATGGCCGACCCGACCGGCACGTCGGTCGGCAACGAGTGGTACCCTTACCAGACATGGACGCTAACGTGAAAATACCCGATACCCGATACTACTACAGTTGTAGTTGCCAACATCGCCATTCCTAGCGGGGGTTTGGGGGCCGCAGGCCCCCGAAAAAAATCCCTTTCTTTTCTTTCGGAGGGGCTTCGCCCCTCCGAGCCTCCCCGCCGGGAAGACGACAACGGTAGTAATACCCGATACCCGATAGCCGGGCATCAGCGGCCATGTTCATCTGGTGTTGTGCGGCGGAGCCGCATGGTTGTCTGGTGAGTAACTCGGGCGGCACGCTGGTGGTCTGGCTGCTCGGTATCTTCGCCATCGGCTGGCGCGGGCGGCGTTTTGATCGCGCCCAGCTCACCGCCTTCGCCCTGTTGGTCGTCTTTGGCTACATGCTGTGGGAGGTCTACCGCGATGCGTACGCGGTCATCTACCATATTGTCGGTCGCTGATCCGTTTGCGCCCATGCACGATGCAAGGCTGTCCGCCTTTGGCGGGCAGCCTTATATATTGCCTAAAATTCCCGTTACTTTTTGCTTTGCCGTACGACGTACTGTGTGGAAGCGGTGAGACATAGACACACAACACGGTGCGCAAGCGAGTACGTTCTATAACTCCCACGCAGTACCTCAAGGCTCTCATGCTGACGGCAAATCTCTCTGGCGCGCTGCTCTTTGGAGCCGCCGACCACGCCGTCGCTCGCGTGTCCGCTAACCCAGCGCGGGTGAGCGCAGTCAGCACCGCATCCTGGCCGATATCCTGGACGATCACTAGCACAAAGGGTATCATGCGCATGCGGTCGCAGATCGACTCCTTCATCGTGGGCGACAACCAGATGAGGAGCGACGATGCCAACTCCAACGACAACGCCAACTCGAATGAGAATGGCTCGCACCCGAACGGTGACGGGGCCAACTCCAACGACAACGCGAACGCGAACGAGAATGGCTCACACCAAAGCAACACCAACGCCCGCCCGAGCCGCAACTCGGGCACGTGACTCTCATCCTGAACGGTTGCTAGGGTACGACCAATGATCGGCGGCGGATGGCCAGGGTCAATGCACCACACCTAAGCGCATTGGCCACCCAGCGCTGATCACGAAATTCGGCCTTTCTAGCAGGAACCGACGCCGTGATCGATGAAGCTGAGCTCATGGGCCGTGCCCGTGCCCACGACACAGATGCACTTGCGCAGATTCACGACGCCTACTATGGGCCGCTCTTTCGCTATGTCTCTTTTCGAGTTGGTGACCAGCACACGGCTGAGGATGTGGTTAGTGAAGTCTTCACGCGCTTTCTTACGGCGCTGCGCGACAACAAATCGCCGCAGAGTACCCTGCGCGGGTGGCTCTTCGGCGTGGCGGCAAATATCGTGAGCGATCATCATCGTCGGCACTACCGCGCCCCCCAGGAGCCGCTCACCGAGGAGTTCGTCTGCCAAGCGGACGGCCCCGAAGAGATCGCCGAGCAGGCGGCCACCCGCGAGGATCTCCGTCGCGCCGTGACCACCCTCACGGGCGAGCAGCAGCATGTGCTGGCGATGCGCTATGGCAAGGGGCTTCCGATCCAGGAAGTGGCGCGGGCATTGGGGAAGACCGAGGGCGCGATCAAACAGCTTCAGGCACGGGCTATCGCTACACTCGCACGTAAGATGTCGCTTGGGGTGGCAGAGTAATGAACAACAACCTTGAACTTAAATTAATAGACTGCCTCGACGCCCTGGATGCCGGCGAGCCAATCGCGCAGATCCTGGCCCGCTACCCCACTGATGCCACGCTCCTCCGCCCGATGCTGGAAACCGCCGTCGCCCTGCCGGCACTCGCCCTTGAGCCATCTGCCAGCGCCCAGATCCGCTCGCGCCGCGCCTTCCTGAACCGCGCCGCCGACATGCGCCCCACCGCTAGGCGCGGTTTCCTCGGCCTGACCCTGCGGATGGGCCTGACCCTGACGACGATCTTGCTCGCCATCGGTGTCGCCAGCGGCGGGACGGTCGCCGCATCATCGACCGCCCTGCCCGGCGAGCCGCTCTACAGCCTCAAGCGCGCGGCTGAGCAGGTGCGGATCGTCCTCGCCCGCGATAAGGAGCCGGTCAGGCAGAGTATCGCCCAGCGCCGTCGCGACGAGATCGAATCGCTGATCGCCGAGGATCGCTCGGCCAATGTGGAGTTTAGCGGCGCGATCTCCGCCCGCTCCGGCGATATGCTGCGGGTCGCTGACCTCGCCGTGCAGATGAACGCAGACACCCGAGTTGATGGCACCCTCTATGTCGGCGCGCTGGTGTCCGTCACTGGTCGCCTGGTTGGTGGGACGGTTCACGCGACGATGGTGGTGGTGATGCCCGGCGGTGCCCCCGCGCCCACGCCAATCCATGTGCCTACGCCGACCCACGCACCTACGGCCACCCACATACCCACGGCAAAGCCGACGCTCACCCACACGGCAGAGCCGACGGCCACCCACACGGCGGAGCCGACGCTCACCCACACGGCGGAGCCGACCACGGAGCCGACGGAGATCAGCACCGTTACGCCCCGCATCGTCCGGCCAAAGCCTACGCCACGCCCGGCACTTCCGCCTACCTCGCCTGCGGAGCCGCCGACTGCGGAGCCGCCGCCTGCGGAGCCGCCGCCTGCGGAGCCGACCAGCAACCACGGTAGCGATGGCGATAACGGATCGCCGCCGTCCCCTGGCCCCACCGATAGCCACGGCGACAGCAGCAGCGGCGGCAGCGATAGCAACAGCGGCGGCAGCAACAGCGGCGGCAGCGATAGCAACAGCGGCGGCAGCGATAGCAACAGCGGCGGCGGCAGCAGCGGCGGCAGCGATAGCAACAGCGGCGGCAACAGCGGCAACAGCGGTAGCGATAGCAACAGCGGCGGCAGCGATAGCAACAGCGGCGGCAGCAGCGGCAACAGCGGTAGCGATAGCAACAGCGGCGGCGGCAGCAGCGGCGGCAGCGATAGCAACAGCGGCGGCAGCAGCGGCGGCGGCGATAGCAACAGCGGCGGCAGCGATAGCAACAGCGGCGGCAGCAGCGGCGGCAGCGATAGCAGCAGCGGCGGCAGCGATAGCAACAGCGGCGGCAACAGCGGCGGCGGCAGCGGCGGTGATCCCGCCGCACCTGTGCCTGCGCCCCCGCCCGCTGATCCCACCGACGACCACGGTGGCCATCCCAGCGATCCGACCGCCGCCCCCGCCCCCACCGACGACCACGGTGGCCATCCCAGCGATCCGACCGCCGCCCCCGCCCCCGCCCCCACCGACGACCACGGCGGCCACC
>CAISPW010000302.1 GCA_903887465.1 uncultured Oscillochloris sp.
GGCAATGCCCGCCACCCCCTCTCTGTATTCAGTACCTCAGTGATCTTACTTCCAGCCGCCGATCACATCGAAGATCTCGCGGTCGTTTAGCGGGGTCGGAATACTCAACTCGGGGTCGCCCAGGATCAGGTCGGCCATATCGGTGAAGGGCTTGAGACACATCTCCTTATCCGGCCCCTCCATCTCGAACATGGTCTTGCCAGCTAGGCGCGAGCGGCGGATCAGGTCGTGGTAGGGCACCTTACCGATAATCTTCGTGCCAACCGTGTCGGCGAACTGCTCAAGTAAGTTGATGCCGCCGCCATTCACATAGTCCACCCGGTTCGCGATCACACCAGCCATCTTCACCTTGTGGCGCTGGCTCTTCTGGGCGATCGCCAGGCAGAGCCGGTTCGCCGCGAAGATGCTGTCGAAGTCATTGGTTGCGATGATGATGCCGTAGTCGGCGTAGTTCAGGGGTGCCGAGAATCCACCGCAGACCACGTCGCCCAGTACGTCGAAGAGGATCACATCGTACTTATGGTAAAGCCCAAACTCCTTGAGCAGCTTGACCGTCTCGCCCACCACATAGCCGCCGCAGCCGCTGCCCGCCGGCGGACCACCAGCCTCAAGTGTGTCCACACCAGCGAAGCCGGTGCGCAGCACGTCTTCCTTGGTCACATCCTCAATATGAAAATCAACCGCATTAAGGACATCGATCACCGTGGGCTGAAGCATGCCGGTAAGCGGGAAGGTGCTGTCGTGCTTGGGGTCACAGCCGATCTGGAGGACCTTCGCACCCTTGAGGGCCATCGCCGCCGACAGGTTTGCCGACGTAGTAGACTTGCCGATACCGCCTTTACCATACACTGCGATAATCAAGGACATGGTTCTCTCTCCTTGGCAACGAACAACAAATGACGAACAGCGAGCCGAGCGTATCAGACCGCAGTGTTGGAGGTTGATCGCGAGCCATTCTGTAATGGCCGCCCAAACTCTTCCGCATAGACCTGGGCGTACTGGGCGAGGGCGCGGTAGACGTGGCCGGGCACAATCCGCTGCTCCATGCGGCTGTGCTCGTCACGGACATACTGGAGGTTGCGCAGCAGCTTCATCTCGATCACCGCGCGGGCGAACTCCATGCCGCGCGGGCCACGGTTACGCTGCATCCAGGCGATCAGCTTACGAATGGGGAATGGCGGACGGCGGCGCGGGTGCTTGAGCATACGCACATACGCGCTCACCCCGAGTAGGCGGTTGCCACGCTGAGTGAAGGCACCCAGTTCCAGGAAGGGCCGGATCAGGTTGAATAGCTCCGCGCCGGCCTCCGTACGCACCATCGTCCACTGCCAGCGCTCGGTGGGCGGCAGCGGCGCGGCCAGGTAGCCGATGGTGATGTCCGACAAGGTGTTCTGGTAATCAAAGCAGGAGAGGCATGCCGCCGGGAAGATCCCACGCTCCCCGCCCAGCGCCGAGACATCCAGATCGACGTAATTCACCTTCTCGATGTGGCCGTCTGCGTGGCGCATCCAGACCTTAAAGTCCTGCATGAACTCGTGGTGGACAACCGTCTCAGGTGACTTCGAGACGACCTTGAGAAAGCGCACCGCGTCAGGGTAGGCGACATTATCGGTGCAGGGGATGCCGATGATGTAGAGCTTCTCAAGGCCGAGTTGATCCTGCATGGCGCGCAGGGCGTGGACCTGACAGCTAGTGCCGATGAAGGCCAGGCGCTTCACGCCGCTCTCGCGCACCTGATCGAGTACATCGAGGTTGGGCGAGATGCAGGGCTTATTGCGGGCGCTGGCAATCACCTCGGCGGGCGTGCGGGCGAGGATGGGCAGCGGCGCGTGGTGCGTGCCCGGCACCGCCATCGTGGTGATCACCCCGTCGACCATGCCGCGCTCAAGCAGCAGGGCACCGAGTCCGGTGACGATCCCGCTCCACTGGGCCTCGGGGTTCTGCTTGGCCATACGGATCACATGGATGGAGCGGTAGATCCCGAAGAGCAGTTCGTCGCCATCGTTCCGGTTGCGCCCGTGGAGCGTCCGCTCGATCTGCTCGCTCTTATTCTCCACGAACACGCAGACCTGCGGTAGCAGCGGGCGGTAGCTGCTGGAGCAGATCCCACAGTCGCTACAGAGCTTAGGTCGGCCCTTCAGCCGCTCAGCCGCGCTCAGCAGGGTGATCTCAGACAGGCTGCGCGCCTGCGGCGCGGCCAGTGTTGAGTTTTGAGTTTTGAGTTTTGAGTTGTCGATCATAACCTGAAATCCCCCCATGAGTGCCGAGCCAGTACCCGCGCTCAACACTCAACCCTCAACACCCACCGCTTCGCTTCTACGCGCCAATGCTCTCCTTGGCGGTCAGCAGCACATCGGCAGTAATCAGCATGATGCCGTGTTCGCGGGCGTACTTCTCAACATTGCCGCGCGCCTTGCCCCGCACGAAGAAGGGAATCTTCTTCAGCATTGCCTCGGCATCGGCTGACCAGATGACCGATTGGCCGGGTGACACGGTGACAGCCTCAGAAGCTGCCACTTCCGCGCTCGCCACGTTCACAACGGCAGATACCTCCACCGTTTTCGTCACCACGTCACCGTGTTCCACTGCCACCGTGTCATCGTGCTCCAGCCCCGCATCCCCGAACAGGTCGATCAAGTGCTTCTCCATGCCAAGGGTGCAGGTCGTATAAACCTCGTCAGCGATCACATCGGCACCATCGAAGCCGAGGAAGGGCCGGTAGGAGAGCAGGTGGTTCTCGATGTGGGTGGGCGGCGCGATCACCATGCAGTTCAGCTCGTGCTTGCGGGCCGTGTGGCGCTCCATCTGGGTGCCGCAGATCAGTTCGGGGCGCAACTCGGCGATGCGCGCCGCCGTCGTCTGGAACTCATCGGTGACCAGGAACTGCGCGTCGGTCACATAGCCCCGGAGTTGCTCGCGCACCCAGCCAGCCTCGCGCAGCAGGTAGGTGCCAGCGCCAGCAATCGGCATACCCAGTTCATCGTGGAGGAACTTGGTCATGCCCACCGTATGGGTGGCGTCGCCAAAGATAAAGGCCGACTTGCCGGTGTAGCTATCCATATCGGCGGTGCGGGCGAACCAAGGTACCGCCGAAGGTGCCGACATGCCATCGAGCGAGAAGGCGGTCAGCGGAGGCATGCGGACGACCGGGCCATTCCGCCGGGCGCCGATCTCATTGAGCGTGTCCACCAGCGTGTTAAGCCAGCGCAGGGTGGGCTGGACGCCAATCGGAGCCTCGCGCAGGGCGGGCGTGCCGAACTGCCCCTCCAGGTAGTCGGCGGCACCGGCACCTAGCTCGCGGTAGGGCGCGATGTTCAGCCAGGCGGCCGGCAGGTGGCGCAGGTCGCTCACGGAGGCCCCCCAGGGGGCCACCACATTCACCTGCACACCAAGCGTGCCGAGCATTCGCCGCAGGCTGGTGAGGTCGTGGCGCACGTGGAAACCCAGGGAGGCTGGGCCGATAATATTCACGCTGGGCCGCTCGGTAAGCGGATGGGGGGCCGCATAGCGCCGCACCAACTCGCTGAACAGACCTTCGGCGGCCCCGTTCTCCTGCATGCGATACGGGTTCGCATCGTAGACCAGCACATCCGCATCCAGATTGGCCGAGGCCGCCGTGACCTCCAGGTTCTCCTGGAGCAGGATGGTACTGCACGAGGCCACCACGACGATCAGTTCGGGGTGCAACTTCTCCTCAACCTGGCGCAAAGTCTCGGGTAGGCGGATCGTACCACGGGCGAGGTCGGTGCCGCTGACCACTGATGTGGTCATCGCGGGGAACGAGGGCGTACGCTCCAGCATGGTAAAAATCGTGGTCACGTAGTCGTCACCCTGGGGGGCGTGAAAGACCGCGTGGACATTGCGCATGCTGTTCATCACCCGGCCAACGCCGTGGTGGGCGGTGCCCTCGTACATCCAGTAGGCAAGACGCATAATTGAATTCCCCAATATGTGTGGTGCCCCGTGTGGGGGCAAAGCCTTTGTCGTATCGCTTTGCGACAAGACAAAGGCTTCGCCCCTACTGGGTCAACGGAATCACATCCCCAGGCGCCGACGGCATCATGCCCGTCGTCCACACCGGGTCAAGGCCAAGCGGGTCGAGGGTGGCGTGGCGGCGCATGGCCTTGGTGAAGGTGGTGGCCAAGACGTTCACGCCGGCCCAGCCGTGGATGGGCATAAAGGCAAACTCGGTGCCCCACTTCGCCACTAGGCCATGGCCGACTAACGGGTTGGTGGTGATCATATTCGAGATGATCAGGTCGGGCCGGTGGATGGCGATATCGCGCAACTGCCGGTCGAAGTTAGCCTGCTCAACGAGGCGCACGCCTTCAAGGCGCTCGAGTTCGCGGGCGTGGAAGCGCCGGTTGATCGCCGGGGTGCTGCACTCGACGATCTCGGCCCCACATGCGCGCAGGAAGCGCGCCAGGGGCAGTTCCATCAGAAGGTCGCTGGCGAAAAAGATCTTCTTGCCGCGCAGCAACTCGGTGTGGCTGGCGATGCGATCCCAGGCCGCCGCCTCGCGCTCGGCGAGGTCAACCTTAATCCCAAACTCGGCGGCGAGATCCTCCCAGAAGGCTCGGCAGCCGTCGGGGCCAAAGGGAAAGAGCGAGGAAAGAATTGTACAGTTGCGATCATTGCGCAGCTGCGAGGCGACCTTCGGCAGGAATGGCTGGAGCGGGGCGATGATCGTGCCGGGGCCAATCGGCGGCAGTTCGGAGAAATGCGGCGCGGGCAGGAAGCCCGCCACCGGGATGCCCAGGCGGGCCGCCTCCATGACGAAGTCCTCGGCCACGGCGTCGTTCACCGAGCCGAGGAAGACCACCCGCTTGTCCTCGGGCGGGGCCACCGGGCAGAAGGGCAGCAGCGCCTGGAGCACCGAGTCCTCGCTCTGGGCGAAGGTGAAGTCTAGGCCGGAGGCCGGCACGAACAGCACCGGCAGCTCGGGCGTACTCAGGGTATGGGCCAAACCCTCGAACTCAACCTTCATTACTTCGGGGGTACACGAGGAGAGCAGGAAGATCACCGAGGGGTTGTGCTCACGCTTGATCTCGGCGATCTGGCCGGAGATGTCTGGCTGCGAAGCCGAGAGGTCGCCTTCTTCAAGCAGCGAGACGGCGAAGCGCGGGCGGGCGAAGATCATCACCCCGAGGGTGTTCTGGAGCAGGTGCGCGCAGGTGTGGGTGCCAAGGATGAGGAAGAAGCTGTCCTTGATTTTCTGGTAGAGCCAGCCCACGCTGACAAGCCCGCAAAATGAGTGGTAGAGACCGTCCTCACGGATAAACTGGACCTTCGGCGACATTGGAACCTCCTGCTCCCTCACTGATTGGGGAGCGCTGTTATATCAGAGCGCAGGGCGAAGTTTTAATAGTATTATAGCATCTAATGCAAGAATGTAAGTTATATGCACATTCCAGAGCGGTTGCAACGGCCCTGGAGCTACGCCCCAGCCCATGCTTTTTGTTGGTGTTTGGCGGAAAAGCCGCCAAACACCAACAAAAAAAGATCTTTGGGGGGGGCTTTGTTGATTCATCAAAATCTGATCATTGACAGGGATCTCAGCTGGCAGTACCATTAGGGGTTATCTCAATCCGTCGATGAATGACGAACGACGAACGACAAATGACAAGCGGCCTATGATCGCGCCAGGAAGTGATCGGTCGTTGGTCATTGGGCGTTCGTCGTTGGTCGTTTATCATCATGCAAGGGAGTCATAATGGGTGTGATGCTGGGCCTTCTCGGCCTGCCTGAGATGTGGCGGCGCGAGTTCACCGGATATAATCGTGTACTCCTCCAGCGCGACCTGCTGGCCGGGCTGACGGTTGGGGCAGTGGCCCTGCCCCTGGCCCTGGCCTTCGGCGTCGCCTCGGGGGCCGACGCCGCCGCCGGATTGGTGACGGCCATCCTGGCCGGGCTGATCATTGGGACGATTGGCGGTGGATCCTTCCAGATTTCCGGCCCCACCGGGGCCATGTCGGCGATCCTGATTGTGATCGCCCAGGGCTATGGGTTGAGCGGCGTGTGGGTAGCCTGCGTGATGGCCGGAGCCTTTATGCTGGCGCTCGGCCTGTTGCGCCTGGGGCGCTACATCGCCTTCATCCCCTCGCCGGTGATTACCGGCTTTACCAGCGGCATCGCCCTGATCATTGCGGTCGGCCAGATCGACAACGTGATTGGCGTAAAGAGCCCGGCAGCGGAGAACACCATCGCCAAGCTGCTGGGCTACATCACCCACCCGCCAACGCTCAACTGGGAGAGCCTGAGCCTGGCAATCATCGTCATGGCGACCATGATCATCCTGCCACGCTTCACCAAGAGCATCCCGGCCTCGCTGGTCGGGCTCATTCTGGCAAGCCTGGTGGCAGTCGGGCTGGGCTGGCCGGTGGCGACGATCGGCAACATCCCGCAGACGATCATTCTGGAGCATCGCCTGAGCCTGGCAAACGTCCCCTGGAACCACCTGACCGACCTGCTGGCCCCGGCGATCTCGATTGCTGCGCTGGGGGCGATCGAGAGTCTGCTCTGTGGCTCGGTGGGTGCCACGATGACCGGCAAGCCCTTCGATAGCAACGCCGAACTGGTGGCCCAGGGCATCGGTAATATGATCATCCCCTTCTTCGGCGGTGTGCCGGCCACGGCGGCGATCGCCCGCACCAGCGTGGCGATTAAGAGCAATGGGGCCACCCGCGTCACCAGCATTGTCCACGCCTTCGCCCTGCTGTTGAGCGCCCTGCTGCTGGCCCCGCTGATCGGTCGCGTGCCCCTGGCCGCCCTCGGCGGTGTGCTGATGGTGACGGCCTGGCGCATGAACGAGTGGGAGAGCATCCACTTCTACTGGCACACGAAGATTAAGCACGCTCTGGCCGGCATCCTGGTGACGATGGTGGCCACTGCGGCCCTGGATCTGACCCAGGCCATCCTGATCGGGCTGACAATCTCGGCTATCATCTACATTCGCCAGTCGGCGCAGAGTACGGCGGTGGCCAGCGAGCCGGTGGACGCGGCCAAACTGCGCGCCCAGGGCTACGCTATCGAGGCATCTTGCCCATCGGTTCATGTCTACTACCTAACCGGGCCGCTCTTCTTCGGCAGCGTGCATACGGTGCTGGAGGCGTTCGCAAACTCCCGGCAGTACCACACCTTGGTGATCAGCATGCGCGGCGTGCCGCTGGTAGACGCGATGGGGGTGAAGGCTCTGCGCGAGCTGATCGAAGAACACCATACGCACGACGGAATTGTAGCCTTCACCGGACTCCAGCCGACCGTGCGCGAGATGTTCGAGCGCGCGGGGTTGGCCGATCTGGTTGGCGCGGATCATATCTACTGGAGCGCGATTGAGGCGATCATCCAGCTCCACGAGAAGCGCCAGACTCACGGCTGCCCGCACTGCGATGCTCGCGGCGACGGGTGTAGAGTCCTGCAGGCGGCCGTCGTCCGGCGCGGGATAAATCCACCCCCGGTGCGAAGCTAACATTCCCATAGCGGTTGCAACACCACCTCCCGGTGGGAATGTGGGGGCGACTTCACCGCCTCCACGTTCTTTTTTTGTTAGGATTGGGCGGCTTCGCCCCAAAGCTCATACCTACGCGATTCCGTCGCGGGCCTCCTCAAAGCTGCGGTAAACATGCTGGGGCATGCGGTGTCCGGCTAGACCCGCAGCGATCTGGCGACGGAAGAAGGCGTGGGTGCTGTAGCGCATAGACGAGAGAAAATAATGATCGGTGTTGTAGCGCACCATCGCGTAGAAATCATCAGCGGCATTTTGGCTCAAATTGAAGTTGTCGTAGTTGACGATGACATTCACCTTCCGCATCAACATGCGGAACGTGTCATCGAGATAGCGTGACAGATCACGTACATCCTCAGGCGTGTTCAGGTGCAGACCCTCGAAGTTAATGAAGAGTATGTTATTGGCCGCGTCGTAGCGCATACGGTCACTCAGGCTCATCACCGACTGCTGGCTGAGGCCCATTGGCTTAGCGACGAAGATGCGCGCATCCATAAGGCGCAGATCGGGGCTGATCTGCGGGCGGAAGTCCATCTGGGCGAGCAGGTCGTGTTCTAGGTCGAGGCCGGGGGCGATCTCGATCAGCTCTAGGCCACATGGGTTGAGCCGGAAGACGCCGCGCTCGGTGATGAAGTGGACGCTCTGGCCGCGCTTGGCGGCATATGGCCCGCTGAATGTCACCTGCTCAACCTGCTGAATGAACTTCTTTGCCGCCCCCTCTTTGACGATGCGTAGCGCCCCAGCGGCGACCGCGATCTCGGCCCCGTTGGCAAAGGTGCCGAGGAAGTAGAGCGACTTGGCGTTCTGGCTGATGTTGATAAAGCCGCCGGCCCCGGCGATCTTTGGGCCGAAGCGGCTGACATTGACGTTGCCCTGGGCGTCCACCTGGGCCATGCCGAGAAATGCCTGATCCAGCCCGCCGCCATCGTAAAAGTCGAACTGATTCGGCTGATCGATAACCGCCTGCGCGTTCGCGCTAGCCCCAAAGCTCAACCCGCCGGCCGGGACGCCGCCGATGCCGCCGGGCTCAACGGTAAGCGTGATCTGGTCGAGCACGCCCTCCTCATTCGCCACTGCGGCGACGCCCTCGGGGATGCCGATGCCGAGATTGACCACCGCGTTGATCGTGAGGTATTGGGTGGCGCGGCGGGCGATCATCTTGCGCGGGGTGAGCGCTAAGGGGGCCATGTGCCTGCGGGCAACGCGCACCTCGCCGGTGTAGGCCGGGTTATAGTCCTCAGCAAAGGTTTGCGGGTGGTACTCCGGGCTGGCAATAACCACACAGTCGACGAGGATGCCTGGGATCTTCACGTCCTTCGGGCTGCGCATATGCTCGGTGGTAACGCGCTCGACCTGGACGATCACCACGCCGCCCGAGTTCTTGGCGGCCTGGGCGATCGAGAGCGACTCGAGGGTGAGCGCCTCCCGCTCCATGGTAATGTTGCCCTCCTCATCGGCGGTGGTGCCGCGCAGGAAAGCGACGTTGATCGGGAAGGCGTGATAGAAGAGGTACTCCTCACCGGCGAGCGTGATCAGTTCGATCAGATTTTCCTGGGCGCTGCGGTTGAGCTTACCGCCCTCCAGGCGCGGGTCGACGAAGGTGTGCAGACCGACGTGCGTGATCACGCCTGGCTTGCGGCCAGCGATCGCGCGGAAGAGGTGAGTCATCACCCCCTGCGGGAAGCAGTAGGCACTGATCTGCTCATTTATCGCCATGCGACCGAGTCCCGGCACGAGGCCCCAGTGCCCGCCGATCACGCGGCTGACTAGGCCGGGGTGCGCCAGATGGTTCAGTCCGCGCTGACGACCATCGCCCTGGCCTGCGGCATAGACGAGGGTGAGGTTGCGGGGGCTGTCTGTCGCCAAAAAGCGCTGCTCCAGCGCCACCGCCAGCAGTTCAGGGAATCCGATGCCGACAAACCCGCCGGTGGCGAGCGTGTCGCCATCGAGGATCGTACGCACCGCATCATCCGCACTAATAATCTTATTGCGTTTCATTCCTGCCTCATTGTCCGCTGCGCTATACGCGGGAGGCTCAAAGGAGGGGAGGGCCTCCCGTTTCACGCCCCCCACTTCGTATGCAGGGCATGAGCAAAGTCGCCTCCGGCGGGGGTTTGGGGGTGGCTTTGCCACCCCCGAAAGATCTTTTTTTGTTGGTTTTTGGCGGCGAAGCCGCCA
>CAISPW010000303.1 GCA_903887465.1 uncultured Oscillochloris sp.
CGTAATCCTTCACCGGGGTCGCGTAATCCTTCACCGGGGTCGCGTAATCCTTCACCGGCCCTCCGTAATCCTTCACCGGCCCTCCGTAATCCTTAAACGTCACGCGGTCGCCCTGCGCGCCCGGCCCGTGAACGGGCGGGCTAGGATCGACGAAGCCCGCTGAAGCGGGCTCATACAGCCCGCTTCAGCGGGCTTCGTCGATCCTAGCTGGGGGCTTCAGCTCGACGGCTTTTGCGGTAGGGCATAGTACGTTGACTTTTTCGCTCAGCGGACGGATGCACGATGTTTCAGTCACAACTTGGCCTAATTAGTTGTCAAATCTCAACTATGAAATTCGTATAGTTGCTGTATAGTCGTTAATGTTTAGGACGGCTACCGGGCGACTGGAGCGGATCCCAGCTCAAACCCCCATCGTTGGAGCATCAACCGGAATCGTTGTCGCATCAACTCATCAAGGAGGTTCGTCCCGTGACAACAAGTGGCAATTGTCCGAACTCGACCGCCATTGAGTCCGCCCGTGCCGTTGTGGCCGCTATGCAGGACGTCAGCGACTATGCGCCGACCAACCCGGCGTGCAGCGCGGCGGCACTCCGCGAATTGGTCTCTAACCTGGCACTTGCCGAGGAGACCGAGCTGCGGGCGCGGCGGGCGCTTGAGGTAGCCCGTGAGCAGACCGTCGAGGCTGCGATACGCCTCCACAACACCGTGCTGGAGACGAAGGTGCAGGTGATGGCTCAGTATGGCCGGAACTCGCCGCTGGTACACGCGGTCGGGCTCAAGCAGAAGTCGGAGCGCAAGCGCCCCGCCCGCCGCGCCCCGGCGGCGCAGTAGCGTACCGTCCGCAGCGGGTACGCGGGCGCGGTAAGGCATAAATTCCAGCCGTCCTAAACTCCTGCCGTACACCGCAAGGCTCACATCATACAGGAAAGGGCAGGGCGCAACGCCTTGCCCTTTCCTGTATGATATGTGAGGGAAGGTAGACATGCCATACACATGTCACGCTGAGCGACGCGAAGCGTCCCGGCGGGCAATACGGACGCCGGGATGCTGCGCTCAGCGTGACAGATTACCCCGCAATGGGATCGTTAAAAAGATCTGCTTCCCTACGTAAGGCGCAGCACTGAGGGGATGCCAATGATGCTCAAGCAGATCGGGATCAGTGAGTCGCATATCGAGACCCTTACCAGTTGGTGTGTGCGGTCTGGGGTCACGCTCTGCGTACTCTTCGGCTCACGAGCCAATGGCCGCGCACGCCCAGAGAGCGACTATGACCTCGCAACCATCCCTGCCCCCGCGCCGTCGCTCAGGCTCCACTGGCAAGTGGCCCTAGAGGAACTGCTCCAGAACGACGTAGACCTCGTGGCACTGTCACCCACCACCGAGCCCGTCTTGGGCTGGGAGATCGCACGCGGCGGGCGGCTGGTGTACGAGGCTCAGCCCGGCCTATGGGCGGTTGAGCGGGCCAAACTCTGGCACCGCTACGAGGATGCGTTGCCATTCCGCCGAGGGCTAGCAGAGTCGCTGCGCCGCTTTGCGCAGGAGGCCCGCCATGCCCCGTGACGTGCTTCTGCGTAAGCTGACCTACCTGCGCCGTCTCCTGCACGACCTAGGTGCTTTTGCATGCGCGAGCCAGGCCGAGATCGAGGCGCAGCACTATGCAGTCGAGCGCATGATCGAGTTGTTGGTCGGCGCTGCCAGCGATCTCCTCTTCCATGCACTCACTGAGCGCAGCCTCCAGCCCAGTTCCTATCGCGAGGCATTCAAGCTCGCCGGCCAGTTGGGGTTGCTCAGCGCTGAACTCGCTGAGCGGCTCCAACTCGCGGCGGGGATGCGCAATATCCTCGTGCATATGTATGAGGAGATCGACTATGCGATTGTCCACCAGAGCATTGGCGATCTGCTGCGCGACTTTGCGAGCTTCATCGCCGAGGCCGAGCGCTGGGATGTGTAGGCACCCGCAAACGTAAACAAGGGGGCCAGGCGTCTTGCCTAGCCCCCGCCTGTTAGCCAATTGCAAAGTCAGTGTATGGTCGTTTGTATGATGGGTGGAAGGCGCGTACGATGTCACTCTTGAGAACGCCCTGTTCCACAAAGCGATTCGCGATCCCCGCTGCGGTTCCGTCATATTGAATCCAGATCTTTCCATCGCGAATAGCGCAATACCGCAATACTTACCCGGTCACGTTCGTTGCGGCAGCGATCTCCTCATGTCTGTTATAATGCGCCGCGTAGCGGTCGCGCCCCTTCATAGGCAGGCGATAAGCACTATAATGCTGGTGGTGAATTATGCACATCCTCGTCACCGGCGGGGCCGGATTTATTGGCTCGCACAGCGTCGCGGCGCTGCTCGCAGACGGCCACACCGTCCGGGTATTCGATAACCTGAGCAGCGGTCAGGCCGCAAACGTCCCTGCCGAGGCCGAGCTTGTTATCGCCGATATCACCGATCATGCCGCAGTTGAGGCGGCCATCCGGGGTTGCGCGGCGACGCTCCATCTCGCCGCTCTCGTCAGCGTCCCCCAGTCTCTTGAGCAGCCCATCGAGACCCTGGCGGTGAATACGACTGGCACGGCTCATCTGCTGGAGGCTGCCCGCCGGGCGGGCTGCGCACGGGTGGTACTCGCATCGACCTGCGCCGTCTACGGCGACATCCCAGGCGTGAAGGACGAGCAAGCTCCGCTGCGCCCGCTGGTGCCTTACGCCACGAGCAAGCTCATGGCCGAGGAGTTGATGCGCTGCTACGCCCGCAGCTACGGTGTGCAGGCGATCAGCCTGCGCTACTTCAACGTCTACGGGCCGCGCCAGCGTGCCGACTCGCCCTACAGCGGGGTGCTGGCCCGCTGGTGCGCCGCCGCGCGGGCGGGCCAGTTGTGCCGCGTCTTCGGCGACGGCGAGCAGACCCGCGACTTTGTCTCGGTACACGACGTAGCCCGCGCCAATCTTATGGCGCTCACCTCGCCCGCCGCCGTATCCGGCGAGGTCTACAACGTCGCCACCGGGCGGGCGACCTCGCTCAACGATATCCTCACGACGCTGCGCGATCTGGTTGGCCCGCAGTTCTCCTGGGAACACGCGCCCGCCCGTACCGGCGACATCCCGCACTCGCGCGGCGACAGCGCCCGGCTCCAGGATCTGGGCTGGCACCCCCAGGTCGGGTTATCGGCGGGTCTAGCAGAGCTGGTGATGATCCGCTAGGCGTAAGGCGCACCACGGGCCTATTCGCAATAGCGCAGAAGACGTTCATGCGCGGGGCGCACACCGCCGCGCTGAACATGGTCGCTGCGCATCCCCTGCCCCTCTCCCTACACGGCATATCTTTACCCACTCCCCTGCGGAGGATGGCGGGAGCGGCTCCACCGATGAAAAAAAACCGCTCCTCCGCCCCAGATGAGTCCGGGGTGGGGGTGCAGCAGCCCCGGATGAGTCTGGGGTGGGGAAGCATCGGTGCTGCTGCGCCCTTACACCAAGGGTTTTCGGCCCCAAAACCCTTCTCCGAGATCAGCCGACCCTCAATAAGTTTGATGCGCGCTTGCACTGCATCATCAAGCCCGCCCTGGCTGGCTTCGGTCGGACCGCTAGGCACGCCCTCGATCACCCGCGCAGCCGAATCCGCGCACTAACCAGCACGCGCATAATACGACCGTCATCGCCAGAAAGTCAACAGGGCGGTTGCAAAGTCGCCTCCGGCGGGGGTTTGGGGGTGGCTTTGCCACCCCCGAAAGATCTTTTTTTGTTGGTTTTTGGCGGCGAAGCCGCCA
>CAISPW010000304.1 GCA_903887465.1 uncultured Oscillochloris sp.
CCATCCCAAGTGCCCGGCCCGTACACGGGCGGGCGAGGTCTACGAAGGCCGCCTGCGCGCCCTGCCGGAGGCCGCGCAGGCGGCCTTCGTCACCCGTAGCCGAGGGGTTCAGCCCCCCGGCGGGTGGTATCGCACCGGGCGAGTTTTGCGGTAGTGCCTATTTTCGTTGGAGCCGTGAAGGGGAGCCCAGGCTTTAGTCGGCTGAAGCCTGGACTCCTCCTTCACAACCGGGATAGGATGGCTATAACAGAGTTTTTATAAAAAATAGACTCTCTTTTTATATCTATGAGGTAACGTGTCCGTAATCTTATACGCTATACTTCATCTACCCTGGATTACATAGACACCCCCCCATGCCTACGCATGGCCAGCGGACAGAGGAACCCATGGATACGCACCCCTCCCGACACCGCAATCCCCTCCGCACACGGCTGCATCTGTTCGGCGTCACCGCAGCGATGATCCTTGCCCTCTGCGCTACGCTGACCTGGCCCGCCACCGCTGCCCCCGCCACCAACGCCTTCACGGGCTCCACCTCCCTCCCTGATCAGGTGACATTTGCGCCGAGCGGGAGTATGAGTGGCCCCCACCTTTCTCATACTGCCACGCTCTTAAACAACGGTAAGGTATTGGTCGTAGGAGGATGGGATGGACCTTTGGCAACGGCTGAGCTATATGACCCCACCAAAGGCACCTGGAGCGGCACTGGCAGTATGGCTGTAGGCCGTAATCTTCATACCGCGACGCTGCTAAACGACGGTACCGTATTAGTCGCAGGAGGGGGATTTCAATCTTTGGCGACGGCTGAGATCTACGACCCCATCAAAGGCACCTGGAGCAGCGCGGGCAGTATGGCTACTGCCCGCAAGGGGCATACTGCCACCCTGCTACCCAATGACACCGTGTTGGTCACAGGGGGCTACGACCAGTCTGGCAACGTCGTCGCGAGTGCCGAGTTGTACGACCCCGTCAGCAAAACCTGGAACAGTGCGGGCAGTATGACTACTTCCCGTCAGGGGTATACTGCCACCCTGCTGCACAATGGCACCGTGTTGGTTGCGGGAGGAAATGGACCTTCCATAAAATCCGATTTGGCGACGGCTGAGCTGTACGACCCATTCACCAAGGCGTGGAGTCTCACTGGCAGTCTGAACATGATCCGCTTCGGTCATACCGCCACGCTGCTGCCCAATGGCACCGTGTTGATCGCAGGGGGTTCAGACTACGACGGCCGCAGGGTCGCGAGTGCCGAGTTGTACGATCCCGCCAGCGGTACCTGGAGCAGCACCGGCAGTATGACTACTGCCCGCTCTCACCATACTGCCACCCTGCTACCCAACGGCAAGGTGTTGGTCACAGGAGGATGGGATGATGGTACATCGGGTACATCCGGCGACCTTGCAAGTGCTGAACTGTACGACCCTTCCAAGGGTACCTGGAGCAGCACCGGGAGCATGACTGTTGCTCGCCGTCTCCATATCGCCACGCTGCTGCCCAACGGCAAGGTGTTGCTCACTGGTGGCACCGGCGGAGCAAACAATCTCAGCAGTTCTGAACTCGGAACGCTGTACCCCGCCAACACCCTCACCGCCACCCTTACTCTGCCCGCATGGCTCAACAGCACGGCCATTACTACACAATTCGTCGGCAGCACGTCTGCGGCGGTGCTAGATGCGGGATCGCTCAGTAACGACGCGACGACCTGGGGCGCATGGGTTACCGCTAGTTCTGGGGTTACGGCCACCACAACCTGGGATGTTGGCGGTGAAGGGGCGAATAAACCTGTCTCCCTGCGCCTGCGGGATGTGAATGGCCAAGTCGCAACTGTGGTGACCGGCACGGTGAATATTGACTTAACCAAGCCTACCTCTTCTATGACCGCCTTGCCTGCGACCAGTCCCACCGGAATTTCGCTGGCGTGGTCTGGCTCCGATGCGCTGAGCGGCGTGGCGGACTATGATCTCCAGGTGCAAGCCGGGAATGGTGCGTGGACAGATGTACTCACCAATACCCTGGCTACCAGTACCACCTACAACGGGGTGGGCGGAACAACCTATGCCTTCCGGGTGCGCGCCAAGGACGTTGCGGGCAACATCGAGGATTGGCCTGCCGACGCGGACACCACGACGCTGGTTGACACTGATGCGCCCACCGGCACGCTGATCATCAATGGCGGGGCGCTCGCCACCACCTCGCCGCAGGTCGCGCTGAGCCTCACCGCGCAGGATGTTTCCAGCACCGTCGCGCAGATGAGCTTCTCCAACGATGGGGCTACCTGGGATGTGTGGCAGCCGTATGCCGGGACAGCTTCCTGGTCGCTCACTGCGGGCGATGGGGTGAAGACCGTGGTTGCCCGCTTCCGCGATACGGTGGGCAATGTCTCGCCCAGTGTGACCGCCACGATCACCCTTGATACGCTGGCCCCAACTGGTGCCGTGGTGCTTGCGAACGGCGCTGCCTTTGTTCCCACCACGAGCGTGAATCTTTCGTTGCGTGCGGATGATGTAACCAGCGGCGTCACGCAGATGCGTTTCGCCCACGATGGCAACAGTTGGTCGAATTGGGAACCGTATGCCACCAGCCGTAGTTGGAGCCTCCTGTCCGGCGATGCAGCCAAGACGATCTACGTGTGCTACCAAGATGCGGCGGGGAACCTTTCTGCGGTGGTGACCGCCCGTGTCACTTTGGATACGACCCCGCCCACTTCTTCCGTGACCGCCTTGCCCCCGCGCAGTTCCACCGCAATCACGCTTACTTGGTCTGGCAGCGATGCCCTGAGCGGTGTGGCGAGCTATGATCTCCAGGTGCAAGCCGGGAATGGTGCGTGGACAGATGTACTCACCAATACCCTGGCTACCAGCACGACCTACAGTGCAGAGGCCGGGGTTTTGGTGGCGTTCCGAGTGCGGGCCAGGGATGCGGTAGGCAACGTCGAGGCGTGGCCCCTCGCGGCCGATACGACGACGCTGCCGAGTGTCGGTTCGCGTCAGGTCGAGGTCACCGCACCCTCAGACCCAGCCCAGCCGGTGACCGTTCCCATCGAGACCCCCGCCGGTACCGTCCAACTGACCTTGGATGATCTCCGCTCAAGTGGCGTCATCACCGCCCAGGTATCCATCACCCCGCCGAATCAACCGCCAAGCAGTTACACGCTCCTCGGAGTCAATTACGAGATCACCGCCTCCGGGATCACGTTTGGCCAGGCGACGCTGCGGTTTCCCTACCGGGATGCGGATGTGATCGCCGCAGGGATACCGGAAGAGTCGCTGCGCCTGCTGCACTTTGAACACGGGCGCTGGAAGGATATCACCACGGCCCTCGACACTACCGCCAACATCATCACCGGAGTCACAGAGAGCTTTTCGCCCTTTGTCCTCGGGGTTCAAAGCATGCAGCAGTGTACGGTCAGTATGAATAGCGGTGCCGTGTACACCGGGCAGTTGGGTGTACACATCTTCTCAAATACGTCTGGCGCGGCAGAGATGCTGGTGAGTAATGACGCCGGGTTCGCGGGGGCGCAATGGCAACCGTATCACTCCGCAATGCCGTGGACAATCACCGACCCTGGGAGCCGGATTGTCACGCTGTCGACCTACGTGCGCGTGCGCGATGCGGGCGGCAATCCGCTCTGTAGCGGCCTCAACCTCAGCGATGATGTGATCTACGACCCATTGGCCCCCAGTGTGAGTGTGCCCGTCATTCAAGCAGCTCCGCAGCCGCAACTCAACACGCAGACAGGGAGCACGATCAGCATGCGCCTATCTGCCACCGATCAGCAGGGCGGGAGTGGGGTCGCGGACATGCAACTTAGCACGAACGCCGATTTCAGCGGGGCCGCGTGGCAACCGTTTAGCGCAACCGCATCTCTGGTTGCCCAGCCGGGCGATACCGTGTACGTGCGCGTCAGAGATGGGGTAGGCAATAGCTCAGACGTCGTACATACAACGCTCACAGAGCAGCACGCCGTCTTTCTCCCGCTGATCGTGCGTTGATCTGGCCACCCCCGTTGAGGGCAAGAAGCTCGACAGAACAGTCGCACGAATGGTGCGACCGTTCTGTCGAGCTTCTTGGTAGGTGCAACTTCTAGCAAGCCTAAGGCATGGTTCAGAATCGGCCATTCCAGCTTGACCGTCCTGCGATGAGGCAACGAGGCGACGAGGCGATGACGCGCTCCTATTCGCCTCATCGCGTCATCGTCTCGTCGCTGAACGGTCAAGCTGGTTTGAACCATGCCGTACCGCCGGGCCGCAGCTCGTCGTGGTACAATCTCGCGACACCGCCAGTCCTTCCCACATGTGCATTGAACTGGCCGCCCGCGTTGAGCTGCTTGAATCCGCGCAGCCCGAGGCCAGCCCGCCGAGCGCCCTGCCGCGAGGGGCTAGCAATGCGCCACAAGATGCCGATGCAGGCATTCACATCACCATCGGGCTGGATAGGATTGACCTCTATGCCCTACACACCCATCGTCTCCGAGGGCGGTCTGTTGCCTACCGATATCCTCGATGCCATCGCCGCCGGTGAACTCCCCGGCCAGCGCCCCGAGGACTTTGGCCTGGAGCGCACCCGGAATCTCTCCGACCGCATCGCGGCGGCGTGGCAGGCCGCGCGCGGCCAGTGGGCGCTCTTCCAATCCTACCTGGCCGACGTGCCCCCCGGCGAGACGGCGATCTCCGAGACCCGCGCGCAGTGGGGGCTGCCGCTGCTGCGCGTGCTCGGCTACCCGCTCGCCCGCAACCGCCGCGCCTATCTGGTGCAGGGCCGCACCTACGCGATTTCGCACCGCGCCGGTGAGGCCGACGATACGCCGCCGGTGCATATCGTGAGCATCCGCAATAGCCTCGACGCCCGCCCGCACTCGGGCCGCTCACCTCTCTCGCCCCACGCCCTCGTGCAAGAGTACCTCAATAGCACCGAGCAGCTCTGGGGGATTGTCACCAACGGCGAGCGCCTGCGCCTGCTGCGTGACTCGTCGCGCTTCACCTGCCCCGCCTACGTCGAGTTTGACCTGCGCTCGATCCTGGAGGGCGAGCAGTTCTCCGCGTTTGTGCTGCTCTACCGTCTGCTTCACCGCTCGCGCATGCCTGTGGGTGCCGATGATGCCAGCGTCTGTCTGCTGGAGAGGTACCATCAGCAGGCCGTTGATGCCGGGGGCCGGGTGCGCGGCGGCGAGGAGCGATCCTCCGAGGCCCGCGTGGACACGCAGGCCAGCACGGACGAGGCCGTGGAGATCGTCCGCGACATCACCGAGCGCACGCGGATCGAGCTTGAGCGCCTGGCGCTGATCGAGATTATGCAGGGCGCGGCGGCCAGTTCGGAGATCCACATCTTCCTGAAGCTGGTCCAGCAGGCCCTGGTGCGAGTCATCTCTGCAGAGAATATGTTCGTCCGGCTGCTCGACCCACGGACAGGCGTTGTGGACGATGTCTACACGGTGGACAAGCACGGCCTATCGCTGGTTCCGGCCCTGATGGCGCACAGCCGCGCCGCCTACGTTTGCCGCGTGGGCCACGCCGAGATCTTCACCCCCGAGTCGTTTGAGGCGCTGCGGCTATGCGGCGAGGTGGAGGGCGGGGTTCCGTCGCCGGCCTCCTGGCTGGGCACACCCCTTGCCATCGGCGAGCGCATCATCGGTGTCCTGGCGGTCTTCGACTACGAGCGGCGCGACTGCTACGCGGAGCGTCACAAGACTTTCCTGTGCTCGGTCGCCGCGCAGGTGGCCCTGGCCATTGATCGCCGTAAGACCGAGGAGGCCCTGCGCGAGAACGAGGCCCGGCTCGGCGAGGCTCAGCGGATCGCCCACCTGGGCGTCTGGGATCTGAACCTGCATGAGGACTACTTGACCGCGTCGGATGAGGCATGCCGCATCTTTGGCCTCCAGATGCCGGTGGACGACGCTAGCTCCGAGACGTTTCTCGCACGGGTGCATCCTGACGACCGTGAGTGGGTCGCTCAGATCCACCGCGAGAGCATCGCGGCGCACCAGCCCTTCGATCTGGAGTACCGGCTCTTACTCGATGACGGGCAGGTGAAGCACGTGCATGAGCGCGGCATCACTTGGTACAATCACGACGGCCAGCCGACGCGCTCCCTTGGCACGATGCAGGACATCAGCGAGGCCAAGCGCTCCACCGAGGAGATCACCCGCCTCTCGCGTGTTGTCGAGCAGATGGAGGATCTGGTCATCATCACCGACGTGAGCGGGGAGATCCAGTATGTAAACCCGGCCTTCGAGCGCCTGTTCGGCTACCGCAGGATCGAGGTACTCGGCAAGACACCACGGATCATCAAGTCGGGGATCGAGAGCGTGGAGTTCTACGAGCGTCTATGGGCGACTATCCTGCGCGGCGAGTCGTTCCACGCCGAGATCTGCAACCGGCGCAAAGATGGCCTGCTGATCTACGAGGACAAGACGATCACGCCCATCCGCGATGAGCGCGGCGTCATCACCCACTTTGTCGCCACCGGCAAAAATATCACCGCGCGCAAGCAGATGGAATACGATCTCCAGAAGCGGCTCAAGGAGCTGACATGCCTGCGCCAGGTGCAGCGCATGTTGGAGACGACCCTGCCCCAGGAGGATCTCTGCCGGCAGGTTGTGGCCTATCTGATACCAGCGATGCAGTTCCATGAGAAGGCGGTCACGATCCTTGAGCTCGACGGACAGCGCTACCGCTCGGGGCTCGATGAAGCGCCCTTGCTGTGCGGGCTGTCGGCATCCATCGTGGCCGGCGGTGTGATCTGCGGGCAGCTATGCGTTGCCTACATCGACGCCAGCCCGTTCATCATCCCAGAGGAGCAGAACCTGCTCGACGGCATCACCCACTCGCTCGGCCTCTGGTTTGAGCGCCAGCAGGCGGAGGAGGCGCTCATCAAGGAGCGCAACTCGCTGGCCCGCCGGGTTGACGAGCGCACGGCGGACCTCAGCCGCGCCAACATGGAACTGGCGCGGGCGGTGCGGGCCAAGGATGAGTTTCTGGCCAATATGAGCCACGAACTGCGCACCCCCCTCAACTCCATCCTGGGCTTTAGCGAGAGTCTGCTGGAGCAGTACCGTGGTCCACTCAACGAGCGCCAGCGGAATATGCTTGGCCATATCGAGACCAGCGGCCGCCATCTGCTCACGCTGATCAACGACATCCTCGACCTGTCCAAGGTGGAGGCTGGCCGGATGGATCTGCAACGCGAGGTCGTCGCGATCTCCGAGATCTGCGAGGCCAGCATGCTCTTTGTCAAGGAGCAGGCAGTTAAGAAGCAACTCAAGCTGGCCTTCCGGCTGGACGACCAGACGGCGACGGTGGAAGTTGACCCGAAGCGCCTCAAGCAGATCCTGGTAAATCTGCTCTCCAACGCGGTCAAATTCACCGAGCCGGGCGGTCGGGTGAGCCTGGACGTCACCACCAACGACGAGGCGGGCGTGATCTGCTTTGCCGTGCAGGACAGCGGCATCGGCATCGCGCCCGCGAGCCTGGCCCAACTCTTCCAGCCCTTCGTTCAACTCGACTCCCGCCTGAACCGCCAGCACGAGGGCACCGGGCTGGGGCTGGCGCTGGTGCGACGCCTGGCCGAACTGCACGGCGGCAGCGTCACGGTGGAGAGTGAACTGGGCAAAGGCAGCAACTTCTGCATTAGCTTACCCTACGCCCCCCCCACGCCGCTGGAAGCGAAGGACGTCGCTGCGCTGGCCGGTGACGCCGACGCGCTACGCTCGGCGCTGGTCATCGAAGACTCGGCTATCGCCAGCGAGCAGCTTACCCGCTATCTGCAGGAGCTTAACATCCACGCGACAGTCTACGAGCAGGGCGAGGGTGCCCTAGAGCGGATCGCCGTCCTCCAGCCCGATGTGATCTTCCTGGATCTGCAGATCCCGGGCCTGTCGGGCTGGGAGGTGCTGACCCGGCTCAAGACCTCCTCCGAGCTGCGCGGCATCCCGGTGATCATCATATCGGTGGTGGACGAGCGCGAGAAGGGGCGGGTGGCCGGTGCCGCAGCGTATCTCGTCAAGCCCATCTCGCGTAACGATCTGCGGCGGGCGCTGGCCGTGGCTACGACGGCTCAGGATGCCCCTCACGCGAAGGCGATCATCACCGCGCAGGCCGTGCCAGCCCTCGCCGACATACGCATCCTGCTGGCCGAGGATAACGAGATCAATATCATCACCGTCAGCGACTACTTGCAGGATCGGGGCTATCACCTGACGATCGCGCGCAATGGCCGTGAGGCTCTGGCCCTGGCTGAAGAGATTCGCCCGGATCTCATCCTGATGGATATCCAGATGCCAGAGATCGACGGGCTAGAGGCCACCCGTCGGCTGCGGGCCATGCCCGCATTCGCAGCTACGCCGATCATCGCGCTGACCGCCCTGGCCATGTCTGGGGACCGCGAGCGCTGCCTGGAGGCCGGCGCGAACGAGTATCTGACCAAGCCCGTCAGTCTGAAGCGTCTGGTGGAGGTGATTCAGCATCTGGTGCGTTGGCCAACCAGCCGCGCATAGAGCCAAGACCTGCCGCACGATAGCCTCTTGTGTAGACGGCGTGGCGGGCCAGGATCCGGTTCGGAGGTCGGTCCCTCGGTCGCAGGGTACGGCGTCGAGCGACGGCATTGCACCCAGGATGCGTAGGGAGGCTGGTCGGGGAAGGTCTCAGGGCTGTTGCAAAGATACTGCTGGCAAACCTCGGTCACGGAGTCGCGCTTCTCGAAGACATCCGCCAGACCCTTGACCGCCGCCAGCTTCCACTCGCGCAACACTGTGGTAGCCACCCCGTACTCCGACGCGAGTTGGTTGAGGGTCTTGGTTTCCTTGAAGCATTCCCACACGGCCTGGGCCTTGAAGGTCGCAGTGTAAGTCTTTTTCATAGGCTCATTCTACCGAACCCTGGCCCCTCTGACTGTGCAGTTTCTTGGGTCCACTATAAGCCATCATCACGGGCGCAGCGCACACGCGAGGTGTTCAGTGTCGTGCCCTGGGCCGCTCACGGGCCCAGGGCGGCGCGGATCTCCGTAAGCGTCTGCCGGAGGCCCATTGCGTGCGTCGGGGGTACAAAGCCGCCGAAGAGACACGCGCCGGATGCGGCGACCAGGAAGACGTGACGGAAGCCCGCGAGCAAAGCTGGCGCATCGATGCCGGTGGCCTCACGAAAGCCGACGCGGCAGCAGCCGGTCGAGGGTCTGGGCGAAGCGCTGGCGGTCAGCGGGGCCGTAGGCCGCCGGGCCGCCGGTGGCCACCCCGGCCCAGCGCAGTTCCTCCATCAGGTCGCGCACCGCGAGCCGCTCGCCCACCGTCTCGGCGGTATACGCCTCGCCGCGCGGGTCGAGGGCCACCGCTCCGTGTGCCACGACCTGCGCCGCCAGCGGAATGTCGGCGGTGATCACGAGGTCGCCGGGGGCCACGTGTCGCACGATATGGCCGTCGGCGACATCGCTCCCCGTGGACACCTGCGTCATCGTGATCAGAGGCGAGTCCGGCAGCGCGAGCGGGCGGTTGGCCACGAGGCAGACCGGCAGGTTCAGCCGAGCTGAGGCGCGAAAGACCAGATCCTTCACGGCCTTCGGGCAGGCGTCGGCGTCAATCCAGATCTTCACGATGTTTCCTTATATGGGGTACAGCCGAGATACGTGTTAGGACTTACGCAGTTGAAGTGGTTTACCGTATCTGGAAGGCATATTCGCTCAGTGGGTGGAATTGCAATTTAAGGCATTACAAGCGGCGGTGGCGCTATCTCCAGGCAGTGCTTATTGGCGATCGATCCCACGACATGGATGATATTGCGTATATCACGATCATCTGAGCCAGAGGCGGTAACGACATTACGCGCCGACGAGCCGCTTGAGCGCTTTTGTGTAAATCTCCAGGTTGTCTGGCCAGAGGACAAAGCGAACCAGTCGGAGATCTTGGTGATTTCGTAGGTAGTCGATGGCCGTCTGTAGAGCCAGGGGTGCCGCACGCTCTGGCGGGAATCCGTAGATGCCGGTGCTGATGCTCGGGAAGGCGATGCTGTGCAGCCTATTCTTGCTCGCCAGTTCAAGGCTGGAGCGGTAGGCACCAGCGAGCAGCTTATCCGCTTGCTCTGGCGTGTAATCGTCGAATCGTGGCCCCACGGCGTGGATGATATGGTGCGCCTTGAGCTTGAAGCCAGGGGTTATGCGCGCCTCGCCCACGGGGCAGCCGCCGTACAATCGGCATGCCTCGCCAAGTTCTTTCGCACCAGCGGTTCTGAAGATGGCACCGGCCACACCCGCGCCGTCGGCAAGACGCCTATTCGCCGCGTTCACCACCGCGTCTACATCCTGCTGCACGATGTCGCCGCCGGTGAGTTCTATGGTCGCGTCGCCGATGACTACGCGAAGCAGGTTCCCTGGCGTATCAGCGACGATCTGGGCTGCTGGTGTCGCCCGTCTGCCTGTTGGTGGCGCTATCGTTGCGGCGTGCGGCTGGTAGTAGTGCGTGAGGATTGACTTTGTACTTGGTGAGACCACCAGATGGTCAGTTGTGTAGCCCACATCACAGAGGAATACGTGGGGCTTGAGGTCTGGCCCGCAGATGGCGAAGGCCGGGGCCTCTTTGCTGTCCTTGATGGTATCCAGCTTGCCGGACGCCCAGATCTGAAAGACGTGATGCTCACGATGGGCACCCGCGTGAATGAAGAGCGCCTTCACCTCCTCAACCGTCAGCCCGGTCTCCTCGACCAGCTCACGCACCGCCGCCGCCATCGGCAGCTCCCGCGTACCGTTCTGGTACTGCTCCAGCCCGCCGCCGGGCAGGATCCAGGTATTCTGGTAACGGTCGGCGTGGACGAGGATGCCCTGGTGTCCTTCCGCTTCCCATTCGACAATGACGGTAGCCCGAGGCTGCTTGGTTGTGGTCATAGACGTACTTCCTTTCGACCAGATTGGTCACTATTAGAGGAGTGCTTTGATCCGCTGGGCGAGGGCCTTAATCTGCTGTGAATCAAGGGCACCTCGGTCATCCTCCTCGGACGTGAACAAGTTGACGCCGAGTTGGATTGCTATATGGCGAGTTGGGATAGATGAAGTATAGCATGCGATATTACCAATGTATTATTTCTACATGTAAAAAAAGGTATGTGGCGATGCTTCGTCTTGATTACGGATGTGACTCCATAGCGGGACGTCCGCGTTCCCAGAATGAAATCATGTCACCACCCCCGCGTCATCAATCACCGGGATTCACCGGGGCAGGGGTGCCCGCGTTCCCAGAATGAAATCATGTCACCACCCCCGCGTCATCAATCACCGGGATTCACCGGGGCAGGGGTGCAGCAGCACCGATTCATTCCTACCCCTGACTCTTCCGGGGCTGCTGCGCCCCTACCTCCCACCCCGTAATCCTTCACCGGGGTCGCGTAATCCTTCACCGGGGTCGCGTAATCCTTCACCGGGGTCGCGTAA
>CAISPW010000305.1 GCA_903887465.1 uncultured Oscillochloris sp.
GAGTGTAAAGTAAACTCGGCCCCTCTGAAACCATGTCTATGGCCAAAATAGACCAACTTCGCTGGCCTATTTTTCCAAAACAACGCAGGTTTTTAGGCCGGCAGCCCCTCACGTTGATGCCCCGCCAGACCCAACTTTTGGCCAGCTTTTGGTGGCCGCGTCACCGAAAGCGAACAAAAGAAGATCTCTTTGAGGAGACGAATTCACCCCTAAACCTCCGCCGGGGCGGGGTTAGCCCGCGTGCTATACTATACGCACAGCGAAACCCCTAAGGAGCATAGCACGATGGTGGCAGGGAAATTATTAGCAGGACGGCTGCGGGTCGTCCGGGCGTGGCTGGGGCGGCACCTGACGATCTGGCGTTGGCTGAAAGTACTGCGCTTAGGACTCTTCCAGTTCGGCATGGGCCTCTCCCTCGCGCCGATCACCGGCACGCTGAATCGGGTGCTGATCGACGAGTTGCGCATCCCGGCGGTGGGGGTGGGCTTTCTACTAGCCATCCACTATTTTGTCTCGCCGACGCGCGCCCTGATCGGATTCCAGTCCGACGTAGATCGGGCCGGGGGCAGGTGGCGCACGCCCTACCTCGTGATCGGCGCGATGCTAACCTACGGTGGCCTGGCCACCGCGCCCTTCACGCTGATCTTGCTGAGCGGCCAGGGCATGATTGGCTTCTGGCCGGCGATGTTTTTCTGTAGCCTGATCTTCCTGGGCTACGGTATCGGGGTGAACATCGTCGAGACGATCTATCTGGCGATGGTCAGCGACATCACGCCATCGAAGGATCGCGGCCAGGTGCTGGGGGTGCTCTGGATTATGCTGGTGATGGGCACAATCGTCAGTTCGGTGGTGATCGGCCAACTGCTGCTGCACTACAGCGCCTACCGGCTTATCCAGGTGATGCAGGGCTCGGCGGTGATCTTTATTGGCCTGACCTTTGTGGCCCTGTATGGCCAGGAGCGCCTGAAGCCGAACGGCGAACTGGAGGACGTGGCCGAGCCGGTGCGCGTGCGCGAGAGCCTGGGCACGTCTCTGCGTATGCTGGCGGGGCAGGTACCCCTGCGCAACCTGTTCATTGTGCTCTTCCTGGCCACCCTCGGCTTCGCCACCCACGATGTGCTGCTGGAACCCTATGGCGGCCAGGTACTCAAGATGTCAATCACGCAGACCTCGCAGCTCACGGCGCTGTGGGGCGTGGGCATGCTGGTCGCGATTGCCCTGGCGGGCTGGGCGCTCTGGAAGGGGCGCTCGTCGGTGCTGCTGATCAGCCTGGGCTGCATCTGCGGGGCCGCAGGATTCCTCACCGTAGCTCTGTCTAGCGGCGAGACACTGGTAACCCTGTTCCGCATTGGCGTGGTGCTGATCGGCATGGGCCGTGGGATGTTCATCGTGGGTGCCCTGGCTCTGGTCATGTCGCTGGTGGACAAGAACCACGCCGGGCTGTTCATCGGCCTATGGGGCATCACCCAGGCGCTCGCGCAGGGCTTCGGCACCATCGGCGGCGGCCTGGCCCGCGATGTGGTGCAGCAACTCACCGGCCAAGTGGCCTTTGGCTACACCCTCGTCTACCTCTCCTCGCTCACCCTCCTCATCCTGGCCGCCCTGCTCCTGCTGGTGCTGCGCATCGGTCGACAGATCCGCAGCGGTGCCGTCCGCTCGCCCTGGGCTGGCCTGGAGCAGATCAACGCGGATCAGATTATTTTCTAAGGCCAAGTGCGGAAGCGTGAATGCTGAGATCTGCATGTACGCTTCCGCATTCGTGTCCCCTTCGTGCCCAGCCGGTCAGCAGAGGAGTACATGCACGCATGGAGATCAAGGACAGGATCGAACACGATCCGGCGACCGACATCTTGCTGGTAGATGCCTATATGCGCTGGGCGCTGATGGCCGCAGAGGAGGTGGTTGGAAAGAATGGCCTGGCCGTGGTGCTGCGCGAGGCCGGGCTTGGGCAGTTTGTGGGCAACTACCCGCCCGAGCAACTCAAGGTGTCGACGGGGCTGACGCTCTACCACTACGCGACGCTGAACGCCGGCCTGCTGAACTTCTTTGGTCGGGCCGCCCGCAGCATGGCGCTGCGCATCGGTCGCCAGTCGGCGCGCTACGCCATCGACCACCAGGGCGCTCTGTTTGGCACGGCGGCCCTGCTGGCCTCCAAGGTGCTGCCGATCTCCACCCAGATCAAGATGGGCCTCTCGGCGATGCAGGCCGGGTTCCGCCGCCTCAGCCAGGCCGTCGGTCAGGATCGCCATCTTGAGCTTGAGGATCGCGGCGAGGTCTGGGCCTACCTCGATTATATGGATCCGACCAGCGCAGGAAAGATATCCGATGAGCCGATTGGCTGGATCCAGGCCGGGGCGATCCAGGAAGCCCTGCGCTGGCAGATCGGCAAAGACTTTGAGGTTGAGCAGGTGGCATGTCGCTCGATGGACGCCCCCGCCTCGATCTGGCTGGTGAATAAGACGCCGAAGGTGCCCACCGCATAAAAGGAGAGAGCTATGGCCGATCTGAAACCTGATCAGATTTTCGATCTCTTAAACCGGCCAGGCCCGCTCTGGCTGGTGGGCGTGAACCTGTCCGGCGCGAACCTGTCCGGCGCGAACCTAAGCGAGGCCAACCTAGCGGGTGCGCGCCTGAGCGACGCCAACCTCTACCGCGCCGACCTGAGCGTGGCCGAGATGGGCGGCACTATTTTGAGCTGGGCCAACCTGCGCGAGGCCCGCCTGAGCTGGGCGCAACTGGTGCGCGCCGACCTGAGCGACGCCGACCTGCGCAAGAGCGACATGTCTTGGGCCAACCTAGAGTTTGCCAACCTAACCGGGGCGAGCCTGCGCGGGGCTAACCTGAGCGCGGCCGACTTCAGCGGGGCGAACCTCTACGGGGCGAACCTGAGCCTCTGCAACCTAAGCGGCGTCGATCTGCGCGACACGATCATGATCGGCGTCAATATGAGCGAGGCCCAGCTGCGCGAGGCCCAGATGGTGAACCTGGGTGGCGCGAACCTGTCGGGCGCAAACCTGAACAAGGTGAGCATGGCCGGCGCGAGCATGAGCGGGGTGAACCTGAGCGGGGCGAGCCTGCTCAACGCCAACCTGCGCGAGTCGACCCTCAGCGACGCTAATTTTATCGGGGCCAACCTCTACGAGGCCAACCTGAGCGAGGCGAATATGACCGGCGCCGACCTAAGCGAGGCCAACCTGAGCGGGATCTACCTGAGCGGGGCCAACTTGGAGGGCGCGATCATGACGCGGGCCAACCTGAGCCGGGCCAACCTGAGCGGCTGCAACCTGCGCGGCGCCCAGATGGTCGGCTGCGTCCTGCGTGAGGCCAGCCTGCGGGACTCCGACCTGACCGGGGCGGATCTCTCCGGGGCGGATCTCTCCGAGTGCGATCTGACGGATGCGGTCGGAATCACCCGATGACCTGACCTGACCGTAAGGGCGCAGCATCACGCAGGTGCATGTCGCATTGCGACAGGCGCCTGCGTGATGCTGCGCCCCTACGTGAAATGCAATATCGTGTGCAGGAAATGTCCGGTGTGCGATCCCGGCACCTGCGCCACGGCCTCGGGCGTGCCGGCGGCCACGAGATAGCCGCCGCCATCCCCGCCCTCCGGCCCCATGTCCACCACCCAGTCAGCCGTCTTGACCACATCCAAATTGTGTTCGATCACGATTACCGTGTTGCCGACATCCACCAGGCGATGGAGTACGCGCAGCAGGTGCTGCACGTCGGCGAAGTGCAGGCCGGTAGTCGGCTCATCGAGGATGTAGATCGTGCGACCGGTGGCCACGCGGGCCAACTCCTTGGCCAGCTTCACGCGCTGGGCCTCGCCGCCCGAGAGGGTGGTGGCTGGCTGACCGAGCTTGATGTAGTCGAGTCCCACGTCGTGCAGCGTCTGCAGGATGCGCCGCACTCGCGGCACATTCGCAAAAAACTCCAGGGCCGTCTGCACATCCAATTCGAGGATGTCGGCGATTGATTTGCCCTTGTAGCGCACCTGGAGCGTCTCGCGGTTGTAACGCTTGCCTTTGCACTCATCGCAGCGCACCCAGACATCGGCGAGGAACTGCATGTCAATCTTGATCTCGCCGTTGCCCTCACATGCCTCGCAGCGCCCGCCCTTCACGTTGAAGCTGAAGCGCCCGGCCTCGTAGCCGCGCAGCTTGGCCTCGGCGGTTGTGGCGAAGAGCTGGCGCAGCATGTCGAACAGCTTGACGTAGGTGGCCGGGTTCGAGCGCGGGGTGCGCCCGATCGGCTGCTGGTCGATGTCGATCACCTTGTCGAGGGCCTCCAGGCCGAGCAGGGCGCGGTGGGGGCCGGGCTTCAACTGGGCCTTGTTCAGACGGTTGGCCAGGGCCGGGTAGAGCGTCTCGGTGATCAGCGAGGACTTGCCAGAGCCGGAGACGCCGGTGACGGCCACGAAAGTGCCGAGGGGAAACTGGGCGCTCACATCGCGCAGGTTGTTGAGGGTGGCACCCTCGATGCTGACCCAGCCGTTCTGGGCGCTGCGGCGCAGGCCAGGTACGGCGATCTCCAGGCGGCCGCTGAGGTAGGCTCCGGTGAGCGAGGTGGGGTGCTGGGCGACGGTGGCGGGCGTGCCGACCGCCACCACCTGGCCACCCTTAACCCCCGCGCCCGGCCCGAAATCTACCATCCAGTCGGCGGCCCGCATGGTCTCCAGGTCGTGCTCGACCACGATCAGGGTGTTGCCGAGGTCGCGCAGACGCAGCAGCGAGCCAAGCAGTTTGAGATTATCGCGCTGGTGCAGGCCGATGCTGGGCTCGTCGAGGATATACATTACGCCCACCAGACCCGAGCCGATCTGCGAGGCCAGGCGGATGCGCTGGGCCTCGCCGCCGCTGAGGGTGGGCGCGGGACGCTCCAGGGTCAGGTAGTGCAGGCCCACGTTGCGCAGAAAGCTCAGGCGCTCGCGGATCTCCTTGAGGACATCGCCGACAATCTCTAGCTGGGTGGCGGTTAGGGTCGACGGCGTGCCATCATCCGGAACCTGAGCCAACTCCAGCGCCCAGGTGTACGCCTCGCCGATATTCTTCTTGCAGACATCCCGGATGCTCTCGCCGGCCACCTTGACCGCTAGGCTCTGCGGGCGCAGGCGGGCGCACGCGCAGTCAGGGCAGGGCTGCTCGCTCATGTACTGGGTGTAGTACTCGCGCTGCGAGTCGCTGCCGGTCTGCATAAAGCGACGGCGGATCTCCGCCGCGACGCCTTCCCAAGCGCGGTAGAACTCACCGTGCCCGCCGCTCTCGTGTTCCCAGGCGAAGCGCAGTTTCAGCTTACCACTGCCAAGAATAAGCGCATCGCGTTGCGGCTGGGTCAGTTCGTCCCAAGGCGTATCAAGATCAATCCCGTAGTGAGTCGCGATGGAGATCAAGGATTTGTGGCCCCACGAGTCCTTCTTCTTGCGCATCTCGCCCCAGTAGGTGACGGCCCCATCGTTGATCGAGAGCGCGCCGTTGGGCACGAGCAGGGCCGGGTCGATCTCCAGGCGCGTGCCGAGTCCTGTGCAGGTGGGGCATGCGCCCTGGGGCGAGTTGAACGAGAACATCTGCGGCGACAGCTCGGGGAAGGAAATCCCGCAGGGCAGGCAGGTGTTGCTCTCGCTCATCAGCCAGTCGTCGGGAGGGTTGCGGGCTGCGGGCTGCGGGTTGAGCGGCAGGACGCTGATGATGATCGTGCCCTCGCCGACGCGCAGGGCCTGCTCGACGCTGTCGGTGAGCCGGGTGACGAAGCCGTCCCACTCGCTGCCCGCGCTGGCCGCCGCAAACCCCGCCCCCGCCCCTGCCGCCTGCGGACTGCCGCTTGCCGCCTGCGAACTAGGCATCACCAGGCGGTCGACGACCACCTCGATGTTGTGCTTGACCTTCTTGTTCAGCCGGATCTCCTCGTCCAGCCCGTGGATCTCGCCGTCCACGCGGAGGCGCACAAAACCCTCGGCCTTCGCCTCGGC
>CAISPW010000306.1 GCA_903887465.1 uncultured Oscillochloris sp.
ATGCGCCTCAGCACGCACGATGCTTCGGCCCAACCTCGGCCCCGCCCCGGCCTGGCCCCGGCCCGTCCCGTCCCGTCCCGTCCCGGTAAGGTCGACGTACCCGGCCCCGTAAGGCCGACGTACCCGTCCCGGCCCGGCCCGGCCCGTAAGGCCGAAGCATCGTGCGGTGCTGAGGCGCTATGCGCCTCAGCACGCACGATGCTTCGGCCCAACCTCGGCCCAACAGCACGATGCTTCGGCCCAACCTCGGCCCAACCTCGGCCCGACCTCGGCCCAACAATAAACTTATGGACGCAGAGATCATCGCCATCGGCTCCGAGCTACTGCTCGGGGCCACGATCGACACCAATAGCGCCTACCTGGCCCGGCACCTGGCGGCTGCGGGCGTCAACCTCTTCCGCACGTCGGTGGTCGGCGATAACGTCGGGCGCATCGCCGCGACGATTGGCGAGGCTCTGGGCCGCGCCGACCTGGTGATCTGCACCGGCGGGCTTGGGCCGACCCTCGATGATGTGACCCGCGATGCGGTGGCCCTGGCCTTCGGTCGCGAGCTGGAGTTCCGCCAGGATCTGCTGGATCAGGTGGTCGCCCGCTTCGCCGCCATGGGCCGCCCGATGAGCGCGAGCAACCGTCGCCAGGCATATGTGCCCGCCGGTGCCCGCGCCATCGAGAACCCGCGCGGCACTGCGCCCGCGTTTATCGCCGAGGACGCGCGCGGCACGGTGATCGTCCTGCCCGGTGTGCCCTACGAGATGCGCTATCTCTTCGAGAGCGCCGTGCTGCCCTACCTGCGCGATGAGCGCGGCGTCACTGATGTCATCCTGGTAAAGACGCTCCACGCCGTCGGCCTGGGTGAGAGCGTGATCGGCGAGCTGATCGCCGACCTGATGCTTGCCGACAATCCCACCGTTGGCATCTCGGCCAAGCAGGCCCGCTACGAGCTGCGTATCGGTGCCAAGGCCAGCACCTCCGCTGAGGCCGAGGTGCTGGTGGCCGCCGCCGAGGCCAGCATCCGCGCGCGCCTCGGCGATCACCTTACCGGCGAGGAGACCTTGGCCGAGGCCGTCGCGCGCCTGCTCGCCGAGGGCCAGCAGACGCTCTCGCTCTACGAGGGCACCAGCGTGGCCCCGATTTACGCCGCCCTCTCCCGCACCCCCGCCGGCCTCGACCACGTGCGCGGGGTGCTGATCCACCCGCTCGACCGGCCCACCGATGAGCTCGCCGCCACGTCCCTGGCCCACGCCGGTGCGATCAGCGCCGCCGACCGCTGGCGCAGCGACTTGGGCCTGGCCGTGCAGGCCGCCAGCACGCCCGACGCGCGCGGCTTTACCGCCGTGTCGGTGGCCCTCTGCTTCCCCGATGGCAGCCGCCAGGCCACCCGCCACTACGATCTGCGCCAGCCCGAGGGCTGGGATTTCGTGGGCACCCTGGCCCTCGATCTGCTGCGCCGCCACCTGATGGGCGATGATCAGATGACGGGGTGACCCGGTGACACGGGGGCGGGGTCGCACCCCGTCACTCCGTCATCCCGTCATCCCGTCATCCCGTCACCCCGTCCCTTATGCCCGGAGGTTTTGCAGATGGATATCGGACGCGCCTTCAGCTATGTGTTCGACGACGACGAGTGGCTCACGGTGATCCTGCTCGGCGGCCTGATCGCGATCGTGCCGATCTTCGGCCAGATCGTGCTGGTCGGCTTTCTCTTCGAGACGGCCCGCAACGTGGCGGCGGGAAATAGCCGCCCCCTGCCCAAGTGGAACCACCTGGGCGATACGTTTAGCCTGGGCCTGTCCGGCATCCTGATCCAGATCGTCTACGCCCTGCCAATTGTCCTGCTCTCCTGCGCCTTCGGCTGCCTGATGGCGGCGGGGGCCGGGACGCTGAGCCGGCAGGAGAGCGCCGTCGGCGGCGGGATCATGCTCACCTTCCTCTGCTTGCTCCCGCTGCTCACCCTGGTCAGCCTGATCGTCCAGCCCCTGACCCTGGGGGCGATGGTGCGCTACATCCAGACCGGCAGCCTGGGCGTCGCGCTGCGCGTGGGCGCGGTGGCGAGCCTGCTGCGCAGCGACATGGGCGGCTGGCTGCTGCTCTGGCTGCTCCAGATCCTCTGTGGGGTGGTGGGCGGCCTGGGCAGCGTCTTCTTCGGCGTCGGTGCGGCCTTCACCATGGCCTACGCCACGGCGGTGTTCGGCCACCTGCTCGGGCAGAAGATTACCAGCACGCCGCCGCCTACGCTGTGAGAGGAAGATGGCATGCACCCGCAACGCACGGCGATCCACCCGAGGGAGTTGCTCTATCCCTCGAACCTGCTCACTATCAGCCGACTGCTGCTGCTGCCAGTCACCCTCACCTACCTGAGTAGGCCGGAGCGCCAGCGGACGGCCCTGGCCTGCTTGGCCCTGACGATGCTTACTGATGCGGTGGACGGGCCGCTCGCCCGCTGGCGCGGCGAAGTTTCGCCGCTTGGCGAGTTGCTCGACCCGATCGCCGATAAGCTAGTACTCGACTCGACGGCCCTGGTGCTCTCGCGGACGCGCGGCTTCCCCTGGGCCGTCACATGGCTGCTGATCTTCCGCGATGTGGGCATCGTGCTGGCGGCGTTCGTGGTCTTCAGCCGCCGGGACCGTATCACCAGCGCCCAGTCGAGCGGCAAGCTCACCACGCTAGCCCTGACGGCGGCGACGTTCTGCTACATCGCCGATGGGCCGCGCAGCGGCAGGCCGGCCCTCTGGCTGGCCATGATCCCCTTCGGGCTCTCGTTTGTGCAGTACGGGGCGCGCTTCATCCGGCTGATGCGGGGGCAGTGACAGGATCACACCCCGTCACTCATCACGGTCGAGTTGGCGGTTCTCGCCCTGGCGGATCTCGGTGGGAGTCTCGATCCAGCCCCGGCGCAGGGCGAAGAGCACCGCCTGGGTGCGGTCGTTAAGCGAGAGCTTGCGCAGGATCGACGAAATGTGGTTTTTCACCGTCTGGGTGCTGATACCCAGCGAGTCGGCGATCTCCTTGTTGCTGCCGCCGGAGGCGATCCGCTCAAGCACCTCGATCTCGCGGTCGCTCAGGGGGGTGAAGATCGGGAACTCGGTCTCCGCCACGGTGCTGGTGGTCTGCGGCAGACTGCGGAACTGAGTCAGCACGCGACTAGCCACCCTAGGCTCCTCCAGCACCACATCGTTGATCACATACTCGCCACGGGTCACCCGGCGCAGAACCTCCACCAGGGACTGGGGCTTCACGTCCTTGGAGCGATAGGCGGCGGCCCCGGCGCGCAGGGCGTTGAATGCCTGCTCGTCGCTCTCGTGCATGCTCAGCATCACCACGCCGATGCCGGGGTATTGGCGGCGCACCTGGCGGGTCAGATCCAGGCCGCTGATGCCGGGCAGGTTCAGATCGACCAACATCGCGTTTGGCTCTTGGCTGGGGCCGGCCGCGTCGAGCCATTCGATGGCCGCCTCGCCGCTGGCCGCCTCGCCCACGATATTGATATCCTCCTCGGACGAGAGCGCCCAGCGCACGCCCTGGCGAAACAGCGGGTGATCGTCGACGATCAGCAGCTTTATGGTAGCGTTGGGGGCCATGGCAGCGGATCCTTTCCCTGTTGCTCTAGCCAGCGTCGGTAGGTGGGCTCTGGGCTGTGCAGCCCGACCACCCCCGCCGCGCTGAGCATGCGGTGGGCCTGGGCCAGCGGCAGCCCGACGACGGCGGTGTAGCTGCCGCGCACGCTGCGCACGAGTTGCCCGCCGAGGCCCTGAATGCCGTAGGCTCCGGCCTTGTCGAGCGGCTCGCCGGTGGCGACGTAGTCTGCGATTATTTGGTCGTTGAGCGGCGCGACTTCGACCTCGCTCGCCACCAGATCAAGGGCGACTGACCAAGGCCCAACAACCAATGACCAACGGCTAACCTCTGAGTTCGCTCGTGATGCGCTATCGTCGCGCATCGGGGCGATCACGCACATCCCCGTGTAGACGGTGTGCGTCCGCCCCGAGAGATTGGCGAGCATCTGCCGAGCGTGGGCCGGGTCGCGGGGCTTATTCAGCACCTCGCCGCCCAGGACAACGATCGTGTCGGCACCAAGGATGACTGCGTCGGGCGCGAGGGCGGCGGCGTGGCTGGCCTTGCGCCAGGCCAGCAGGGAGGGGTGGGTCGTGTGGGGCAGATTAAGGGGCGGCAGGGCGGCCAGCACTGCGGCGGGCACCGGGTCGTCGCGCTCCTCTGCGTCGCTGGCGATCATCTCGTAGCAGGCACCCAGCAATCCTAGCAACTCGCGGCGGCGGGGCGAGGCCGAGGCGAGTACGAGCCGTACCCCGGCAATGTCCTTTAGTGTGGTCTCAGCCAACGATGATCCTGCCCTGTGTCGTATGGGTACGGTGTCTGCAAGAGGAAAAACAGATCACCCGCTCTGGATCATAGCATGCGGCGGTATAATACGCAAGGATGCTAGTATTATTGGCAGGGCATGGTTCATCCAACTTGACCGTTGAGCGAGGCGGCGAAGACGCGAGGACGCGCGCGTATCGCCTCCTCGCCGCCTCGCTTCCCCGCAAGACGGTCAAGCCCATGCCTACGTCATGGGCCGGGGATAGGAAGTTGTTTATGCCGACACTACGCGCCATGCTCATGCTCGCGCTCCTGCTGCTGATCACGCCCGCGCCCGCCGCTGCGCAGGCTGGCCTCACCATCGCCGACAGCGGGGTGTTTGTCGTCTTCCCCGACCGGATCAGCTTCAACGCTCGAGTCACCAGCGCCGCGCCGATCACCAAGATCGTCCTGGAGTACGGCGTCGATAAGCGCACCTGCGGCGATGTCACCGCCAGAGCCTTCCCCGACTTCACCCCCGGCACCACCGTCGATGTCCACTGGACATGGGAGATGCTCCAGACCGGCTCTGAGCCGCCCGGCGCGACGATCTGGTATCGCTGGCGGGCCACCGACGGCACCGGCAAAACAGCCGTCTCGCCCGATGTGCGCGCCACCTGGATCGACACCGCCTACGCCTGGCGCGAGATCAGCCGCGATGGCCTGACCCTGCACTGGTATAGCGGCGAGCCGGCCTTCGCCGAGGATCTGATCACCACCGCCAGCAAGGGGGTCGCTCGGCTCGCCAAGCTCACCGGCGTGCGCCCGCAGTCCCCGATCAATATTTATATCTACGGCAACACCGAGCAGATGAAGGGTGCCATCCTCCACGAGCCGAGTTGGGCCGGCGGCGTGGCCTACCCGGCGAACAATATCACCATTATGGGGATTGGCCCGAGCTACCTGGACTGGGGCCGCCGTGCGATTGTCCACGAGTTGACCCATCTGGTCGTCGGGCAAATCAGCTTTTCCTGCGGCGAGAATGTGCCGACCTGGCTGGACGAGGGCATCGCCGTGTACGCCGAGGGCGGACTCGACCCGCGCTCACAGCTTTTTTTCGACACTGCAGTGGCCGCCGACAGCCTGCTCTCGGTGCGATCCATCAGCAACGGTTTCTCGCAGCACCCCGACTTGGCCGACCTGGCGTATTCGCAGTCCTATAGCCTAGTCGCCTATCTGGTGGCAACCTACGGCCCCACAAAGCTGCTGGCGCTCTTCGGCAACCTGCGCGACGGCATGACGGTGGAGGCGGGCGTGCATGCGGCCTATGGCTTCGACCTGGGCGGCCTGGAGGATCGCTGGCGGGCGTGGCTGAAGGCGGCCCCGCGCGACCGCGTCACACCCACCCCGGCCCCCACCGCCTCGCCCATCCCGACAATCTCGCTGATCCTGGTTCCCACCAGCCCGCCCATGTCGCCCACCCCCACCATCTCGCCGGCCCTGGCCCCCACCGCCCCGGCATCCCCGGCGGCGCAGGCCACCCCGCCCGCGCCCACGGCACGCCCCACCCCGCCCGCACAGCGGCCCGACATCACCCTGCGCCTGTCTGGGGCGGGCCTGGCCTTCCTGATCGGCATGGCCCTGGCGGGCACGGCCGTATGGAAACTCCTGAAAATGTAGGGTAAGGGCGCGGGCCGTCGCCGCTGGCGGAGGTTTGGGGCTGGGCTGCGCCCCAGCGACATTGCCGCAGCCCTGGGCTCGCGCCCTTATGGTAGAGATACTATGCATCACCTACACACCTACCGCTGCACCTTCGTCCTGCTGGCCATCGCCGCCCTCGCGGGGTGCGCCCGGCCACCGGCCATGTCCGACCCGGCCACCCGCCAGACAATCATCGCCAGCGCGCCCACGGTCACGCCGCGCGCATGGGAGACGGTGCGGCCCATCCCGCCCACCGCCCTGCCCACGCCGAACCTGCCCATGGCCACCCCCTTCGCCACGCCGCGCCCCCAGGCCGGCATCTTCGATGACGCCGCCGTCGGCGTGAAGATCACCTACCCCTTCTACTGGAACAGCAGCGCGGCCGCCGTGCCCGGCACCATGGTGCAGCTGGCCAATAAGCCCAATACTGTCTTTGTGATCATCCTGCGCACGGCGAAGGATCCGGTCAAGAGCCTGAAGGTGGCGGCCGCCGACGCCCAGGCCCAGGTTGGCGACTGGTTCGGCGGCCTGGATGCGGTGCGCAATCAAGCCGCCGCGACCGCTGCCGGCGACCCAACATGGCGCGGTGAGTACCGCCGTACGTATGCCGCCTACGGCATTACGATCAGCAGCCTGATGATCTCGGTGGCCAACGGGCCGCAGCTGATCACCATGGCCGCCTACGGGCTGGAGCAGGATCTCGGCCAAGAGCGGCAGACCATCGACCAGATCTTTAGCAGCATCACGCTGGCCGAGCCGCAGGTCTACGGGGTGCCGCGTGGCCAGGCCTATATCTACGCCGAGCAGGAGTCGCTCAGCCCGCTGGCCTACGACCCGGCCACCGGGCCGGGCGACCGGCTAGTGTTCAGCGGGTTGCTGCGCTTCGCCCCCGATCTGAGCCTCCAGCCGGACCTCGCCACGGGCTGGGCGCTGAGCGCCGACGGCCTGACCTACAGCTTCTTCCTGCGCCGCGACGCCCGCTTTCAGGATGGTCGCCCGCTGACCGCGCGCGACGTGATCTACTCCTGGGAACGCGCCGCGCGCCCGGACACCGGCTCGGACACGGTTCTCGCATTTCTGGGCGACATCGCGGGCCTGCGCGAGCGTCGCGCCGGTGCGGCTGACTCGATCCGTGGCCTGCGCACACCCGACGACTACACCGTTGAGGTGACGCTGGTCGGCCCGCGTCCGGCCTTTCTGATGCGCCTGACCGGCGGCGCGGCACTGGTGGTCGATCAGGCCAACGTGCAAAGCGGTGCCGACTGGTATCGCCATCCCAACGGCAGCGGGCCGTACCGGCTCACCCGCTGGGATCCGGGGCGCGTGAAGGTCTACGAGCGCAGCACGGCCTACTACGGCACGCCGCCGGCCACCCGCTACCTGATCGCCAAGCTGGATGTGGGCTATGGCGGGATCCACCAGTACACGCTGGGCGAGGTCGATCAGATCCGGCTGAGCGACGCCGAGCGGGCGTCCATCGGCGACGTGGACCGCCGCCTCGTCACGGATGTGCGCGAAGCTCCGCAGCTCTGCACATCCTTCGTCGCCTTCGACACCAGCCGCGCACCCTTCGACGACCCGAAGGTGCGCCAGGCATTCGCCCTGGCCGTGAACCGGCAGCGCTACCAGGAGCGCGTGCTGCGCGGCACCGGCATTCTGGCCCACGGGCTCTACCCGCCGGGCATGCCTGGCTACAACCTCAGCTTCCAGGGGGCAGCCTTCGACCCGGCCCTGGCCCGCCAGCGCCTGGCCGAGTCGCGCTACGGTGGCGGCGCGGGCCTGCCCGAGATCACCCTCACCACCAGCGGCGATGGCCTGTATGTGGATCCGGGCGTGGGCGTGCTGGTACAGATGTGGCAGGAGCAACTGGATGCCCAGATCAAGATCGAGCAACTGGAGCCAGCGGGCTATGCCGAGAGCGTGCTGGGCGACGGGCGCGGCAACCTCTTCTTCTGGGCGTGGTGCGCCGATTACCCCGACCCGGCCGACTTCGCAGGCGTACTGTTCGGCAGCGAATCGCCCCAGAACCTCGGGCGTTACCATAACGCCGACCTCGACGGGCTGCTGGCTCGGGCCGATGCGGAGTCCGACCCGGCCCGGCGCATCCAGCTCTACCAGCAGGCCGAGTCGCTGATCGTGGGCGACGCGGCCGCGATCTTCCTCGACCATCGGGTGGACGCCCTGCTGGTCTCGCCGCGCATCAAGGGCCTCGTCCGCGCACCCTTCGTGCTGCCGGTAGAGTCCTTCATCCAGCTGTCACATTGAGTGAACGGAGGGGCGCGGCAGGGCGGATGCTACGTCCTTGGGGCTGCGCTCCAGATCTTTTCTTAGGCATGGTTCAAACGCACTTGACAGTTCGACGATGAGGCGATAGGAGCACGTCATCGCCTCGTCGCCGCATCGCAGGACGGTCAAGCTGAAATGCCTGATTCTGAACCATAGCCTTAGCCGGGTAGGTGTACGCTAAACGGTGGTCGGCAGTTGGACTTGAAAAAATGGGGGATGGTTCACCTATCCTGTGAGAACTTCCCGAGTTATTTGCGGTCGCTCCAGGCCCACAGCGCTGAAGAAGTCACTGGCCCCCAGATCGTGGAGGTTAATCCCGGCACGTTCGATGGCACTCGTGCCCTGATGCAGAC
>CAISPW010000307.1 GCA_903887465.1 uncultured Oscillochloris sp.
CGCTGAAGCGGCCTCAGACAGGCCGCTTCAGCGGCCGTCGTCAACCTAGCCCGCCCGTTTACGGGCCGGGCGCTCTATCGCCCTGCATGGCGATCAGCCCGATTTGACGCACCCCAACGCGCATGGTACTATACCGCAGTTGGCCGAGGTAGCTCAGCGGTAGAGCAAACGGCTCATAATCGTTAGGTCGCGGGTTCGAATCCCGCCTTCGGCACCAGGCACGAGTATTGAGTATTGAGTATTGAGTTGTTCGAAGCTCAACACTCAATACTCAATATTTTTTTATGCACGATGTGTTGACCAACCGGGTGGGCGATTTCCTGTCTGCCCAGGGGCTGCGCGGCCCCGAAGCGCTCATGGTCGTCGCGGTCTCCGGTGGCCCCGACTCGCTCTGCCTGCTGCACATCTTGGCCGCCCTGGCCCGATCCGGTGGCCCACAGCTCCACGTCGCCCACCTCGACCACGGGTTTCGTGGCGCGCAGTCGGCATCCGAGGCCCGCGCCGTCGCCGCCACTGCCGCCGCCTGGGGCATCCCCGCCACCCTCGCCTACGCCGACGTGCCCGCCATGGCCCGCGTCGCCGGGCAGGGCAACCAGGCCGCCGCCCGGCGCGCCCGCTACGCCTTCCTGGCCGAGGTCGCCCACGCCGTCGCCGCCCACGCCGTCGCCGTGGCCCACACCGCCGACGACCAGGCCGAGACGGTGCTGCTCCACGCGCTGCGCGGAGCCGGCCCCGCCGGTCTGCGCGGCATGCGTCCGGTGGTGCCCTGGGCGGAGTGGGCGGCTGAATATGCCGCAGGGCGCGTGAAGAATGTTCCATTCTCCATGCACCCTGCGGCGTTGCTGATTCGTCCCCTGCTGGAGACAACCCGCGCCGAGGTACTCGCCTACTGCGCCCAGCACCAGCTAATCCCCGCCGAGGATCCGAGCAACAGCTCGCCGCGCTATGCCCGCAGCCGGGTGCGCCACCGCCTGCTCCCGGCCCTGGTCGCTCACAATCCGCAGGTGGTGGCCGCCCTCGGGCGCACTGCCCAGATCTGCGCCGACGACTATGCCTTCATCCAGTCGGCCCTCGACGCGGCATGGCCGACCCTGGCCACCGAGATGCCCGGCGGGCTGGAGTTGAGCCTGGCCGCCTGGCGCCGCCTGCATCCCGCCCTGCACCGCTACGCCCTGCGTCGCGCCGCCGCCCGCCTCGGTGTCGCCGACCTGAGCTTCGCCCAGGTCGAGGCGGCCCGCGCCGCCCTCGACAGCGGGCGAACGCGCCGCCTGGCCCTGGCCCACCGGCTGCGGCTTGACGTCGGCTACCATGGCGCTCGGATCATGGCCGAGGGTGCGCCCGCGCCCGCCGACCTGCCCCAACTCGCCGCCGATACCCTGCCCCTCGCCGCGCCGGGGCGCACACCCCTCGGCGGCGGCTGGGCCTGCATTGTGCAGCACGAGCCGCCCGCCCGGCCCGCGCCCTGGTGGGTCGCCATCCCCGCCGAGCTGGCCAGCAGCCTGGCCCTGCGCCGCCGCCGCCCCGGCGACCGCTTCCGCCCTGCCGGCGGGCGCGGCGGGCGGCGGCTCCAGGATTTTTTTGTCGATCGGAAGATTCCCCAGGGCGCGCGCGATGCCTGGCCCATCCTCGTCGCTGAAGCGGCCATCCTCTGGGTGGCCGGTCTGCGCGCCGACGAGCGGGCTGGCCAATTAGGCCAAGGGGATACGCTCTGGGTTGGGATGGTTAAAGAAGAGGAGCCGCAAGACGATGCACGCTGACATTGCCAAGGTGCTGATCGCCGAGGAGCAGATCAAGGTACGGGTGCGCGATCTGGGCGCCCAGATCTCCGCCGACTACCGGGATGTGGGAAACCTGCTGCTGGTGGGCGTGCTGAAGGGCTGCGCCATGTTTATGATGGATCTGGTGCGCGAGATCGACATTCCCGTCGCCTTCGACTTCATCGCTGTGGCCAGCTACGGCCAGAGTACCGAGTCGAGCGGCGTGGTGCGTATCCTCAAGGATCTCGACACCGACCTGGCCGGGCGCAATGCGCTGATCATCGAGGATATCATCGACAGTGGCATGACCCTCGCCTACCTGCGCGGCCAGTTGCTGCGCCGCAGCCCGGCCAGCCTGCGCATCTGCACGCTGCTCAACAAGCCTGATCGCCGCACCGCCGATGTGCCGGTGGACTACCTGGGCTTCAATATCCCCAACGAGTTTGTGGTTGGCTACGGCCTCGATTACGCCGAGCGCTACCGCAACCTACCCTATATCGGCGTACTCAAGCCCGAGGTGTATCGGGACGCCGCCCACTGAACTGATCCTGCGGGATCTGCCTAGCATCATAAGGGCGCCGCAGCGCAACGCTGCGGCGCCCTTACGTACTCACGCACGCACGTTAGCTCTTCGCCGGCGCGAGCGACTCAAGCACGATCTCGGCGATGTCGCGCCGCTTCAGCGTCTCATCGCGCCCGCTGTTCTTGGCCGCGTCATCGAACATCACCATGCAGAACGGGCAGGCCAGCGCCAGGGTGGTCGGCTCGCCCTTGGTCAGTTGCTCCAGCCGGATCGCGTTGATGTCCCGCTCGCCCTCGCCCTCCAGCCAAGCATTCCCGCCGCCGCCGCCGCAGCACATGGCCCGCTCGCGGTTGCGCTCGGGAGCCTCCACCAGCGTCAGGCCGGGGATGGCCTCCAGCGCCGTGCGCGGTGTCTCGTAAATGTCGTTGTAGCGCCCGATGTAGCAGGGATCGTGGTAGACCACCGTCTCATTGAGTGGGCGCACCGGCGTGATCGTGCCCGCCCCGATCAGGCCAGCAATAAAGTCGGTGTGGTGAACCATCTCGAAGTCAACGCCGGCCCCGCCGCCGAGCTGCGGGTACTCGTTCTTGATCGTGTTGAAGCAGTGCGGGCAGGTGGTGACGATCTGCTTGAACGTATACTGCTTCATGGTCTCGATGTTCTGCTGGGCCTGGGCCTGGAAGAGCATCTCCTCGCCCATGCGCCGGGCCGCGTCGCCGGTGCAGGTCTCCTCCTCGCCGAGGATGGCAAAATCTACGCCCGCCGCCCGGAAGATCTGCACCATGGCGCGGGCCACTTTCTTCGAGCGCTCGTCGTAACTGGGCGCGCAGCCGACCCAGTAGAGCACGTCCACATGCTCCTTCTCGGCCATGGTCGGCACCTCTAGGCCGTCCGCCCAGGCGCTGCGCTCGCGGACGGGCAGCCGCCAGGGGTTGCCCTGGCGCTCGATGCCCTCCAGCACACGCTTGACGCCCTGGGGCACCTCGCTGGCGATCATCGCCAGGTTGCGGCGCATGTCCACGATGTCGTCGACGTGCTCGATCATCGCCGGACACTCGTGAACACAGGCGTTGCAGGTGGTGCAGGCCCACAGCTCGTGTTCGCTGAACAGGTTGCCGTAAAGCGGCAGGGTCTCGATGTCGCGGGCCGCGCCCTCAGCCGACTCCAGTTCGGCCAACTGCTTCACCGAGCCGTCCTTGAAGCGGATCGGCGCGGAGCGCTGCAGGTCAGCCAGCTTGGTGATGATGTACTTCGGCGAGAGCGGCGCGCCGCTGGCGTGGGCCGGACAGACACTCTGGCAGCGCCCGCAGCGCATGCAGGCGTCCAGATCCATGCGCCGCTTCCAGGTCAGGTCGCCCAGGGTGGCCACGCCCAGGCGCGGCTCGTCCTTCTCGATCTCGGCCTCCATGTCTGGGATGGCGTCCAGCGCGCCCATGGGCGTCATGTCGCGGAAGAGGATGTTCAGCGGCGTGTAGAAAATATGGCGGAACTTGCTGAAGGGCAGCGTGCCGATGAAGGCGAAGGTGGCCGTCGCGTGGGTGAACCAGAGGATGGGGTGGATGATCAGGGCCGCCGAACTGCCGTCGCCCAGGCCGATGGCCCGGAAGAGCGTGGCCAGCGCGTAGCCGACAAAGGCCAGCCGCGCCCAGCCCTGGCCATAGACCGCCACGCCGCCGATCTCCTGGTTGGCAAGGCGCAAACCCTCGATCAGGAATCCGCCGACGCCCAGGAAGAGCAGCACGCCCAGCACCCAGCCGTCCGTCCCCCGGTTGTCGAGCCGGTCGGGGCGGGTGCGGTAGCGCCGCCAGGTCGCCCAGATCAGGCCGACCACAAAGACCAGGCCGAGCGTATCGAGGATCAGCTCGAAGCTCTGGTAGAATCCGCCCACCAAGATCTTGCCAACATGCTCGCCCATCAGCGGCACGGTGAAGTCCTCCTCCACCGCGATCACGTCCGTGCCGATGAAGAGAGCCAGGAAGCCGAAGAAGATCAGGGCGTGCATCGATCCTGGCCGCCGGTCGCGCAGCACCTTCTTCTGGCCGAAGAGCTGGACGAGGAATTCGACGGCGCGGGCCGGGATCTGGTTGATCCGCGCCTCGGGGCGGCCCTTCCGCCAGCGGGCGATGTCCCGCAGCAGGCCCCATGTCGTCACAATGGTGGTGAGCAGCACGAGGCTGTAGAGGAAGACCGGCCCGACGGCGGGGTTGATATTCCAGTAGATCTCGCGGAAGGCTTGAACCATGGCGCAGTCTTACCCTTTTCTAGATGTTGAGCGCCGCGCGGCAACTCTCTCGGCCCGCTGAGCGGTGCCGCGCGGCACTCAACGTAACTGATGTGAAAATAGCCGATAGCCGATAGCCGATAGCCGATAGCCGGGCATCAGCGACCATTTTCATCGCGGCGGTGTGCGCCCCGCGCATGAACGTCTTCTGCGGTATTGCCCTCGCTTAGTAGGCCCTGGCGAAGATCACCTGCTGGGTTGTCTCTTTGCCGGTATAGACGCAGGCTCCGGCGATGCCGGGCTGATGATCAAGGAGGATGCAGCGGATGGTGGCCCGCGTCTCGTCCTGGATACGCTTCTCGTCGTCGGGGCTGCCGGCCCAGTAGGCGCGGGCGAAACCGCGCTCGATCTGAACCTTCAGCTCGGCGTAGGTGGCCACATCGGCGGTGTGCTCCTCGCGGAAGCGCAGGGCGCGGGCGAAGAGCGCCTGCTGGATCTCTTCCAGCAGGGCCAGGATGCGCGCGGTGAGACCCTCCTGGGGCACAAAGCTCTTGCCCTCGCGGCCGGGTACGTCGCGGCGGGCGATGGCCACGCTGCCCTTCTCCACATCCTTCGGGCCGACCTCGATCCGCACTGGCACGCCCTTCAGCTCCCACTCGTTGTACTTAAAGCCGGGTGACAGGTTATCGCGGGTGTCCACCTTAAAGCGCAGGGTGCCCTTCCAGCCTGCGGTGATCGCGGCGACGGTGGCCATGACCCGCTCGCGCTCGGCGTCATTCTTGTAGATCGGCACCACCACCACCTGGGTGGGCGCGAGTCGCGGCGGCAGCACCAGACCCTCGTCGTCCGAGTGGGTCATGATCAGCGCACCGATCAGGCGCGTACTCACGCCCCAGCTCGTCGTCCAAACGTGCTGGACGGTGTTGTTCTGGTCGGTGAAGGTGATGTCAAACGCCTTGGCAAAGTTCTGGCCGAGGTTATGCGAAGTGCCGGCCTGGAGGGCGCGACCGTCCTGCATCATAGCCTCAATGCAGTAGGAGCGCAGGGCGCCGGGAAATTTCTCGTTCTCGGTCTTCAGCCCACGGATCACCGGCATGGCCATCACCTGCTCGGCGAAGTCAGCATAAACCTCATACAGAATTTTTAGTGTTTCCGCTTCTGCATCGGCTTCCGTGGCGTGTGCTGTATGACCTTCCTCCCAAAGGAACTCCGAGGTGCGCAGGAATGGGCGGGTACGCATCTCCCAGCGCATCACATTGCACCACTGATTATAGAGCAGAGGCAGGTCGCGGTAGGAGCGGATCCACTTGCTGTAGAAGTAGCCGATGATCGTCTCGCTGGTGGGCCGGATCACATAAGGCTCGGCTAGTTCTTCGCCACCGGCGCGGGTGACCTCGGCCACCTCAGGGGCGAATCCCTCCACATGCTCGGCCTCTTTCATAATAAAGCTTTTGGGGATGAGCAGTGGAAAATACACATTCTGGTGACCAGTCTCCTTGATCCGGTCGTCGAGTTCGCGCTGCATCATCTCCCAGACGGCATAACCCGTTGCCTTAAAGACAATACAGCCACGCACCACCTCGGCCACCTCGGCCATATCGGCCTCACGGACAATATCGAGGTACCACTGGTTATAGTCCTTCGCTCTGGTGGTGATCACTTCCTTGGGCATGATGGCTCCTGGGGCAATTACAGATTGCAGATTATCGATTGTACATTGAAACCGACGCCTGGGGCGTGTGCTCCGGGTATTATACTGTAGGGGCGATGCATCGCCGCTGGATGTGCATCCGGATATCAGGGCGGGTGCAACGTCGCCTCCGGCGGGGGTTTGGGGGTGGCTTCGCCGCCAAACATCCACAAAAAGCGCGGTCTGGGGCACAGCCCCAGCGACGTTGCAACCGCCCCTACAACTCCTTGCGCATCAACTCCGTGGGGAAGGTGATCCGGTCGAGGATAGCAGGCGTGCGGGAGACGGGCTGGTAGCCGAGGCGAACGTAGAGTCGGCGGGCGGTATCGTTGCCGACGACGACGCGCAGCAGCGCGGCGCGGGCACCGTGGCGGCGGGCCTCGTCCTCGATCTGGCCCATCATCGCCATGCCCACGCCGTGCCCACGTGCGGCGGAGTCCACCACAACGCTGTAGATATAACATTCGCCGCTGCTGAGTACGATATCGGAGATACATGAGGCGCGCAGGGCGCTGAGGATCAGACGGAGGGTATCGCCGACACCAACGGTAGCGATGGCGGCCCGGAGCGTGCCAGGGGGCAGCAGATTATCAGAGGATCGGGCGGGCGTGCGAATGCTGGCGCTCCCCAAGATTCGCCCGTCGGGGCGGGTGGCCACATAGCGCCCGCCGACACCGCATGCGAGCTCGTGGGTGAGGATGTGCTGGAACAACTGCACCTGGCCTGCGGTCGGCCCGTGCAGCACGCCAGGTACCTCGGCCCGGTAGAGCTGTACGAGCAGGTCAGCGGTAGCCCCGGCGTCGTCCATCGTTGCCACGCGCAGCGTGATCGTGTCGATTGTCATCTCTCGCATGAAAGCGGGGGCTTGTGGGCCGCAGACCCTCGCTCGTGTTCCGCTGTTTGGTTGAACTGGCCAGCTCAACCAAACAGCGGAAGGGATTCAGGGGCACGTCGCGACACGTCCCTACTTGTAGGTAGCCAGGACGACACCGGACTCTACGGTGGTGCCCTCCTGGAAGAACACCTCGTTCAGGGTGCCGGCGTGGGGCGCGGTGATCTCGTTCTCCATCTTCATGGCCTCGATGATAAAGAGCACCTGCCCGGCCTCGACAGCCTGGCCGGGGGCGGCGCGCACCGCCGCCAGGCGTCCCTGGATCGGGCTGGTCACGCCATCCACCTTGGAGGCCACGTGGGTGGCGCGCTTGCCGGGGGCGCGCTTGCCGGGGATGGCGGCGGCGGCGGCAGGCTGCCCCTCGCCAGAGGGCAGATCGCCGAAGAGCTTGACCCCGAAGCGCTTGCCGTTCACCTCGACGGTGATGCTGCGCGGCTCGATGGCCTCCTCAGACGGGACGGGATCGGTCGGGGGCGGCGTGAAAGCGCGGGCGGCGTCGAACAGATCCGGGTGCTGCCCGATAAAGTTGACGCTGATCTCGCCCTCGGCGAAGGCCGGATGGGCCATAGCGGCCTGGTGGAAGGGGATGGTGGTGGTCACTCCGCCGATCTCGTAGTCGGCCAGTGCGCGGCGCATGCGACCGATCGCATCGGTGCGGGTCTCGCCCCACGTTATCAGCTTGGCCAGGAGCGAGTCGTAGAACTGCGGGATGCGGTAGTTGGCGCGCACACCGCTCTCCACCCGCACACCGAAGCCGGTTGGCTCGTGGTAACTGCCCACGGTGCCGAGGGCCGGGCGGAAGTTCGCCAGAGAGTCCTCGGCGTTGATCCGGCACTCGATAGCGTGGCCGCGCGGCGTCATGTCGGCCTGGCGCAGCCAGAGTACCTCGCCCTGGGCCACGCGAATCTGGCCCTTGACCAGATCGACGCCATAGACCATCTCAGTGACGGTGTGCTCAACCTGGATGCGCGTGTTCATCTCCAGGAAATAGTAGTGCCCATCCTCAAAAAGGAACTCCAGCGTGCCAGCGCCCACGTAGCCCACCGAGGTGGCCAGACGCACAGCCGAGGCGCACATCTCGGCGCGCAGCTGTGCGGTGAGGGCCGGCGAGGGAGATTCCTCGATCAGCTTCTGGTGGCGGCGCTGCACCGAGCAGTCGCGCTCACCGATGGCCACAGCGTTGCCGTGAGCGTCGGCAAGGATCTGGATCTCGATGTGGCGCGGGTTGGTCAGGTACTTCTCGACATAGAGGTCAGTATTCTTAAAGGCAGATTCAGCCTCACGGCGAGCGCTGGCGAAGGCATCAGCGATCTCGCCGGGGACGTTCACGACACGCAGGCCGCGCCCGCCGCCGCCGCCCACCGCCTTGATCGCAATCGGGTAGCCGTAGGCATCGCCCAGACGCCGGATCTCATCCAGCGACTCGAGCGGCTCCAGGGTGCCAGGAACCAGAGGCACCCCGGCCACCGTGGCCTCGCGGCGGGCGGCCGTCTTGCCGCCCATGCGCTCCATCGCCTCGGGGGGCGGCCCAATAAAGACCATGCCGGCGGCGGCCACCGCGCGGGCAAAGTCGGCATTCTCAGCCAGAAAGCCGTAGCCGGGGTGGACGGCACCTGCGCCGGCCTGGCGGGCCACCTCGATGATACGCGGGATGCTCAGGTAGCTCTCGGACGAGGGAGCCGGCCCGAGCAGGTACGCGGCGTCGGCGTAGGCCACATGGGGAGCCTCGCGGTCGGCCTCCGAGTAGACGGCGACGCAGCGCAGCCCCAACTCCTTGCATGCGCGCATAACCCGCAGGGCGATCTCGCCACGGTTTGCAATCAGTACGGTGTCGAACATAACAACCTTGTTACTTTCAGCGTGTGTGAGGGTATAGCCCTCAGAGTAGCGGACAGAGATACGCCATTATAAACCTATCAGGTGCAACCCGTGGCGGTGTTGCCGTGAGCAGGCAGGGCGGGTGCCACGTCGCTGGGGCTGCGCCCCAGACCGCGCTTTTGGGAGATTTTTGACGGCTTCGCCGCCAAAAATCTACAAAAAAAGATCTTTCGGGGATGGCGAAGCCGCCCCCAAACCCCCGCCAGAGGCGACGTGGCACCCGCCCTGCCGTGAGCGGGGATGTGAACCACACGCGCATAGGTCTCATTCATACACATCGAATGCGAGGATATCGATCCGCGAGCGCCGCAGTTCCACCCAATCGCCGGGGGCCACCCGCTCGGTCCCAATAGCGGTGGCCATATCCTCGGCGGTGATGCTGGTGCGCAGGCCAACCACACCCACGCCGGAGTCGATGGACATCTCGGTGTAGAGCGTCTGGTAGGGCAACTCCCCGCCGCCCTGCTCCCAGGCCGCCACCGCGCACACCTGCCCAAAGAGCGCGGGCGCGAGGCTGGCCCGTCCCGCCATCCAGTCGTCCTCCGGCGCGAGGCCACTGCGATGGGGCGGCTGCTGGAGGCGCAGGGCGCTCAGGGCGAAGACCAGCCGGGCCACCCCGGCCCGTCCGACGTGGCCCGCAGCGACGAGGTGGTGCCGGTCGACCACGCCAATCCGCAGGTCGGCGGGGGTGATCGCACCGGGCGCGGGTGCCAGGGTAGGCCGCAGTATGATCAGCGGCAAGTAGCGCCGTCCGTCCGGGTGAAGCGCGCCGGGCACGAGCCGCTCGAACACGCAGGGGATGGCAATGGTATCGATCAGTGGGAAGCGCACGCGAATGCCTTGTTGGTAAGATGGACAAACAAAAACTATCGGCTATCATGGGCCAAGACAAAGTCATCGGGGAGGCGAAGCTGTCCCCGCACCCCCGCCGGGATGTACCCTTGATATCGCCCTACCCCCATGTTGAAATAGACCATTATAGCAATCCTAAACGAGTTATGAAAAGGAGTCGAGCCTTTAGGCGGCCCTATCCGGCTAAAGCCTCGACCCCACGCAACAATCCCAAGAGGATTGCTATATGTAGAATCGCCAATGAATGATCAGGATGCGACAAACCACCTCTCGCTCTCGGCGGCCAGCCGTATGCTGGGCGTCCACAGCGCCACCCTGCGGCGCTGGGCGGACGCGGGCGCGATGCCGGTCTATATCACCCCCGGCGGCCACCGGCGCTTCGCCCGCGCCGACATCGAGGCGCTGGCCGCCCGACGGCCCATGGACAGGCAGGCCATCGGTAGCGCGTGGGCCAGCAAGGCGCTGGCGGTGACCCGTGGCGAGCTGGCGGAATCCCACAGCCGACCGGGCTGGATGAGCAGCCTGGCAGATGACGACCGGGCGGCGTGGCGGCGGATCGGCCAGCAACTGATGGGCGTGGTGCTGCGCTACATCAACAGCCCGTATGACGACGATGGCCTGCTGGCCGAGGCGCGGCTGATCGGCACCGACTACGCCCGCCAGGCCCTGCGGGCCGGCATGCCCCTGACGTCAGCCCTAGAGGCGGCCCTGTTCTTCCGCGACTCGCTGGTCGAGGCGGCCATGGCCATGCCCGAGGAGGTTCACCGGCACCCTGAGGCCAGCGCCCGCCTGCTGCGGCGGATCAGCCGGGTGGCGAACGAGGTACACTTGGCGGTGGCGGCGAGCTACCAGATCGATCAGGCGTAGGGCTAACCGCTGGTCGGGGCACAGGACGTAAACATTGAGCGGATCAGGTATGGCCACACATCTCCATCCGGTATGAACATGACCCCAAATCTTAACGTGATTTACAGTGGTGGCGGTGCGCTACGCGGTAGGCAGCAATTCGAGTGCCCAGGACGTCTTGAGCTGGACGGCGGCATCGCTGGCGCAGACGGCGGGCCTGGCGACGACGGGCGGATCCACTGGGGCCACGATCAGCCGGGCCATCCCTGGCCTGACGAATGGACAGACCTACTACGTGAGCCTCCAGGCGCAGAACGCCGGTGGCCTGTGGAGTCCGAGCGCGATCAGCACGTTTGTCGCCGGGCAGACGACGACCCGGAAGATCTACGTCTACCTGCCGCTGATCTGGCGGTAGTACTGCACGAAGCCGGGGTGCTGGTGGTGAGGATGTGAGCGCACGCTACGGATGGCGCGGTCGTCACTGCTGCGGTATCCTATGGCCAGGAGGTAAGAAGATGCAGATCGGCTATACCACTGTGGCTAGCCCGCTCGGGCGGCTGCTGGTGGCCACCACGAGCCTCGGGGTTTGCGCGGTGAGCTTGGGCGACGATGACGATCACCTGGAGTATGAGCTGCGCGCCGAGTATCGGCTGGCCGAGATCGCGCGCGACGACGAGATCTGCGATGAGGTTGATATGATTCTGGCCTACCTGGGCGGCCAGACGCCGAACATAGATCTGCCGCTGGATGTGCAGGCAACCCCGTTCCAGCGCCAGGTTTGGCAGGCGCTGCAGGCCATCCCCTACGGCGAGACGCGCACCTACCAGCAGATCGCCGAGGGTCTGGGCAATCCCAGGGCGGTGCGGGCGGTGGGCCGGGCCTGTGCCATGAACCCGGTCTCGCTGGTGGTGCCCTGCCACCGCGCGGTGGGCAGCGACGGCAAGCTACGCGGATTCCGCTGGGGGCTGGAGCGGAAGCAGGCGCTGATTGATATGGAGAAGCGGGGGAGTGGGGGATGAGGCCAGTCCGGCGCGAACGGCAAAGCAGATCTAAACCTTATCTTACCAAAAAAAGATCTTTCGGGGGTGGCGAATCTACCCCCAAACCCCCGCAACGCTGGGGGTTAAGCGTTGAGCGAGGGAAACCCCATGATTATGACGGAAGGGCCGGGGCTGATCGCCCTACTCGGCTCTGGCGAGACAGCCCCGAGCAGCGGCGTCGTCTACGACCGGCTCACCGCGCGGGCCCAGGCACCGCTTCAGGTGTCCATCCTGGAGACGCCGGCCGGCTTCCAGCCGAACTCGGATCGCGTGGCCGGCAAGGTGGCCGACTTTCTGCGCGTGCGTTTGCAGAATCTGCGGCCTGAGGTGGCCCTGCTGCCTGCCCGCGCTCGCGGCACGATCCATAGCCCCGATGCGCCCGCCGCCAGCGCGGCGATGCTCCAGTCTGACCTGATTTTCCTCGGGCCGGGCAGCCCGACCTACGCTGCCCGTCAACTGGCGGGCAGCCTAGCTTGGCAGCGACTCCAGGCTCGCCACCGCCACGGGGCCGCCGTGGTGACGGCCAGCGCGGCCACTGTCGCCGTGGGTGCCCTGGCCCTGCCGGTCTACGAGATCTACAAGGTGGGCGCGGAGCTGCACTGGCAGCCCGGCCTGAATCTGCTGGCCCCCTACGGTCTCTCGGTCGTCTTCGTGCCCCACTGGGATAACGCGGAGGGCGGCGCGGAACTCGATACCAGCCGCTGCTATATGGGCCAGGGCCGCTATGCGCAACTGGTGGCCCTGCTGCCGACTGGGCAGACGGTGGTGGGCATCGATGAGCATACCGGCCTAGTACTCGACTTGGTGGCCGGGCGGGCCGAGGTGCTGGGCCGAGGCGGGGTGACGATTATGCGCGGGGGGGTGGCGCGGGTAGTACCGCACAAGGAGGGGTTTGATCTGGGTGACCTTGGGCCGTTCCATATGATCGACGCGCGCGAGGGGCTGCCCGCCGAGGTCTGGGCTGAGACGAAGCGCCGTCCCCGTGCGGTACCGGTCGCGCCTACCGTACCTGACGAGGTGCTGGCCCTGGTCGAGGAGCGTCAAAGCGCACGTGCGCGTCGCGACTGGGTGGCCGCCGACGTGTTGCGCGCCCAGATCGCCGCCGTCGGCTGGCAGGTGAAGGATACGCCGAGCAGGCCGATCATCGAGCCGCTGGATCGCGAGTAACATGAAATGGGGCGAGCGGCACAAACGCGAAGTCAGCGCAGGATCTCGCCGAGGGCCACGGGGCGCAGGCCCAGTGCGGCCAACTGGTCGAGCCAGCCGGGGAGCGCGTCCACCGTGCTCTGGCGCTGGTGCATGAGCAGAATGTCGCCGTAGACCTGGGCGGGGTTCGCGGTGGCGCGGCTCATCCAGCTCACGATCGCGGCGTCATCGGCGCTCCAGTGGTAGGGCACGTAGCCCAGGGCGGCAACATGGTCAATGGCCGTCTGGTTCGATGCGCCGTAGGGGAAGCGGAAGTAGGGCCGCGTCGAGGCACCCGTCGTATCGCGGACAAGCTGCTCCGTCCGGTCGAGCTCGGGGGCCACGCCGTCCATCCCGATCTGCGTAAAAAAGGGGTGGGTCAGGGAGTGGTTGCCGATCTCGTGGCCATCGGCCACGATCCGCCGCGCCGCGTCGGGGTAGGCAGTTACCCAGTGACCGGTGACGAAGAAGGTGCCTCGCAGGCCCCGGGTCTCCAGAATGTCGAGGATGCTGTAGAGCGTCTGCTCATCGATCTCAATATCGAAGGTCAGCGCCACCTCAGGCCGCCCCGAGTTACCCCTAGTGACGACCGGAGCCTCGGGCAGTGCCTCGCCCGCAGTGTACACCGGCACAACAAGGGGGTGCCCGGCGCGCAGAGGCGCATCTGCGGCGAGCCGGTTGAACGCCAGGATGGCCTGCGGGTCGCTGCCCGCCCGCTGCGCCAGCGTGGCGGGGGTGTCGCCCTCGACCGTCAGATAGGTTTCAAACACCGTTGGCGGTGTAGCGTCCAGCGGGTTGCCGTACGGCCCCGTGGCGGGCGGGTTGGCGACGGCGGCGGGGGTCTGCTCGGCCAGGATCACGTTGTGCGTCTCGGCGTCGCCGCCCGCCGTCGTCAGCGGGCCCGCCGGGGCCGCGCCCTTGGGGGTCGGCATCATCAGCGTGGTCGGCGTCGTCGGTGCGGTCGGCGTGGCCGGGTCGGGCCAGCGTAGGCTACGGCCCACCATCAGGATCAGGATCAGGCTGGCCACAATTAGGACGATGACCCGTGGGCGCAGTCGGCGCGGCGGGGACTCGGCCTCATCGCGCCCACGCAGCGCCGGGCGCGGGCGGGTAATGGGCTCAAAGATCTGCATGGCCCCGTCGAGTCGGCCCGGCTCCCTGCGCTGGCCCGTGGGGCGGCGCACGGCGACCTGGGCGCGGCGCTCAGGTCGTGCGACGCGAGCGGTTACCGCCGCCCCGATCCGGAACAGCGTCTCGCCGCCCGCTGCTATCATCAACTGCGGCGCACCCCACAGGCCGCCGAACTCCGCCAGGCCGGCCCGGCCCGCCGTGACCGCCAGGTCGACCGGCTCTCCCGCCGCCACCATCGCGTAGCATGCCGCGCAAAAGTCAGCCTCGTGTGTGCCATCCAGTAAACCCACCGCCAGCGTCGCCAGGCCGCAGGCCGTGTGCAGCGCCGCCGCCAGCGCCGCCAGCGGTTCAGCCGAATCTGGCCCGTCGCCGCAGAGCGTCACCATGCGCAGGTCGGGCTGATCCTCAAGGATTCCCGCCAGAGCCTGCGCGTCAAGGCTGCGGCCCAGGCGCAGGCGCGGCAGAGCCGCCCGTGCCGGGCCGCCGCTCATGCCGGGCGTAGCCGGGGCGATCAGGTGCAGCAAATGGCAAGGTTCCTCGGCCAGCGCCTCCGCCAGGCCCGCCGGGTCAGCGTCGCGCAGCCGATCCACGATCAGACGGCGGGCGCGCACCTCGCCCGCCAGGGCCGCGCCCAGGGCGTCGGCGGCCGGGCCGCAGCCCGGCGCGGCCGCGATCAGCAGGCGCAGCGGCGACGCCACCACCAGCGCGGGCGGCGGGCGCACCCCCTGAGCCACCCGCACCAGCGTGTAGTCATCGCGGATGGCCGGCTGCCAGAGAGTCTGCGACCCAAGGCACATCCACTCCCACGGCAGGCCCACCAGATCCGGCGTCGCCCGCAGCTGGATCTGGATGCGCGCCCCGGCCTCATCCGCCCCACGGGCCACGTCCAGCAGCAACTGGCGCACCGCTGGCCCAAACACCGCCTGCCCCAGGGCCACCCCGTAGGCCGCCGGGTCGTCCGCCGGTGCCGGGATCTCGATGCTCGCCTCGGCGCTGCGCCCCGCCGCCGTCGCGCGTAGCCCGCAGGCTCCGCCCGGCCCGCGCCCGCCGATCACAATCTGGAAAGGGATGATCATCGCAGCCCACAGTGTTATCGTTTACGCTTTCGCCCCACACAGCACTCTGGACTATAGCACGCGTGCGCCAACGTGTCCAGAGTGACCAACCGCACCTGTCAGGACTTTATCAACGCAGGGGTGTTCGTCGCCCGTCACGGCTTCGGCGGCGGCGGCACCGCTAGCTTCAGCACCCGTGACTTGTTCGTGGTCACATAGAGGTTGTTCTGGCTATCGAAAGTCAGATCAAAGGCCACCCCCGGCACGCCGATCTCCCCTGCCAGTTGGCCGTCGGGTGTGAAGATCGAAATACCGCCGGGGAATCCAGTGACGTAGATCCGCCCCTGGCCGTCGATGGCCAGCTTCGAGAAGGCCCATGCGTTCGGCACGCTGAACTTGTCGCGGAACTTGCCCTCGGGGCTGAAGATGTAAACCTCCTTGGCGTCGCCGTCGAGCAGGTAGATCGCCCCCAGCCCGTCGGCGGCGAGCGCGCTAGCCTGGCCATCGGAGTCCGCGCTCATGAGCGGATCTTTAATTTTGCCCAGATCTTTGCCCTTGGCGTCGAGGTGAACCACATCGCTACCAGCCCAGGGGATGCCCAGCAGGCTCCCATCGCCCAGGACGACCATATCGCCAAAGCCATCTCCCTTGGCGATGGTATGCGCCAGCTTGCCGCTGGCTCCCTCGAAGACGCTCACGGCCTGGTTCTGCGCAACATACACCAGCCCCGTGCGGTCGGCGACCAGGGCCAAGATCGGCCGGTCGTCCTTCAGCGTCCAGCTGCGCTCGAACCGGCCCTCGGCACTGAAGCGCTGCACCCGGCCCGTGCCGTAGTCGGCGACATAGATCGCCCCGTCGGGGCCGACCGCGATGCCCCGCGAGTCGTTGAGGAATCCGTCGCCGGTGCCCGCCTCGCCGAACTCCAGCATCGGTGCGGGCGGGCCGCCCTGCTGCTGGCCGGGGATCTGCCCTATGGCCGCAGCCAGTTCGGTCTGCTGCTGGGGAGGGAGCTGACTCATAGTCTCCGCCACCTGGGTCTGCGCCTGGCTGACTGCGGTGGCCGCGTCGTCGGGGGTGCCCGCCGTCGGGATGGCAACCTCCGTCCGCGCCAGGCTGGTCGGGTCAAACTCGATAATCGGGGTTATCTTTGGCGGGGTCGGCGGCCGAGTCGGCCTGCGCTCCACGATTGTGGTAACGTCGGGAGGCTGGGGCTGCGGGCCGCCCGGGCCGGGCCGCCCCAGCACGTTATTGAGCAGCACATACAGCGCCCCGCCAAGCGTGCCGACCAGCAGCATCGCGATGCCGCCGATCAACAGCGGGATCAGCCAGTTCGGGCGGGTGATCTGCGCTGATGTTGGCAGCGATGGCGGCGGGTTGGGCACAAAGGGCGGCGGGGTTCCTGGACGCGCACTGGCGCTGGCGGGAGCCACCTGGACCACCGTAGCCATGCCTGCGGTCGGGGCACCGGCCGAGCCGGTGCGTACGGCGGTAGCCAGTTCGGCGCGTACGGCGGCGGCGGTTGCTGGCCGGTCGGCGATGTTTAGGGCCATGCAGCGGGCGATCAGGCGGGCGACGGCAGCGGGCACCTGCGGGTTCAGTTCGTCGAGGGGCGTTAGCGGGTCAGGCCGGGCCTGAAGTACGGACGCCGCACGGTCGAGGGCGTTAGCGGGAACCTGGTTCGCCAGCAGGGCGTAGAGTGTCGCCCCCAGGCTATACAGGTCGCTGCGCGGGTCGGTGCCGCTGGCCTGGATCTGTTCAAGCGGGGCGTACTGCGGGGTGTAGCCGTAGAGGCTGGCCCCGGCGGCATGCGTCGCGCTGGCGTTGGCCGCGCCGCCCTTCGCCAGCCCAAAATCGAGCAGGACGATCTCGCCGCGCGGGGTGAGCTTCAGATTCTGTGGCTTAATATCGCGGTGGACGATCGGCGGGATCTGAGTGTGCAGGAAATCGAGGCCATCGAGCAGCGCATCGGCCCAGGCCAGCACCTCGCCGAAAGCGAAGGGTGCCGTGCGCTGGGCCAGCAGGGATCCGAAGTCGGTGCCGGGAATAAACTGCATCACCAGGAAGTGGCTGTCGCCATGGGCGAAATAGTCGCTCACCACAGGCAGGACGGCATGGCGCAACGACGAAAGCAGACGCGCCTCGCGGGCGAAGGCGATATCGAGCTCCTCGCCGCGCACCAGGGTCTGCTTGAGGGCCACGGTATTGCCCAGGCGTGTGTCAACCGCCTCATACACCGCGCCCATCCCGCCGCGACCGATCTGCCGTACCACCCGGTAGCGGTCGTGGATAAGTGTTTCGGGCTCCAGAGAGCCAGTTGGTGTAGTCATGAGTGGCGGCACTTTCTCGCCAGCATAGACGACGGGTTGTGTGTTCTTTTGACGATTGATGTGATGCGTGATGCGTGACCGGGTCACGCATCACGCATCACTCGTCACTCGGCCAGCTTCGCCTGCTCGGGTTCACCGAGGATCTTATTGGTAATGTAGGTAGCCAGCCATGTGGCCACCAGACCAAGGACGAGATTGAGCGCGCCCTGGATCAGGCGGCGGCGAAAGTCTTCATCCATAGCGCCGTAGTTCCTCCGTCATAAAAGGGTACTGATGGACATGTACACGTCTGTGTCCACCCGGTCAGTATACACCGACCGGACACCACAGCGCATTCGAAGGTTATGCGTTAGCAGGGCTGATGCAAAGTCGCTGGGGCTGCGCCCCAGACCTCGCTTTTGGTTGGTTTTTGGCGGCGAAGCCGCCAAAAAACAACCAAAAAAGATCGTTCGGGGGTGGCTTTGCCACCCCCAAACCCCCGCCGGAGGCGACGTTGCAACCGCCCTGTATGCGTTAGCGGAGTTGCTGCGACGAATCCGCGCCAAGCCCAACAGAAAAGGGAGAGGCACTGCCTCTCCCTTTTCCCCAGCGGCAAGTGACGCCACCTTAGCTACGCAGGATATTCAGCACCAGATCATCAGGCGAAAGATGCGGGCGCTCAACCACTGGCTGGCGGGTACTCTCCCCCGACCGTGGGCGCAGGCGCTCGAAGAGGCCACCACTTGGGGGGGACGGGGGGGACGCCTGGGCCTGAGGCGGCGGCGCGTTGCGCCGTAGCTCGATCAGGTTGTCCTGGAGCATCTGGGCGATGGCCTCCGCCAGGTCAATCTCGGCCCAGCCTAGGTCTACGGCGATGGTCTTGAGCGAGCGGTTCCCATCGATCCCGCCAAGCACCTGGTGGTTCGACGGGCCGACGCGGCTGAGGGCCACCTCGAAGGCGACCAGGAGGGCCGGCACAAGATCGAGGGAGGGGATAGCGGCGCGCACCCCCTGCCAGCGATAGGCCAGGCGCTCGGCCATCTGCAGGTGATAGTCCACATCACCCCAGAGCGACTCTTGCTCCGTAATCACATCGCCCACAAAGCTAAAGTCGGCCCGCGCGATCTCCAGCATGCCAGCCAGAGCCTCCACACCCACGGCATCGGAAAAGTCGCTGTGGTAGAGGTGTCCATCACGGAAGTAGAGGTGTCCAAGCAGTTGCTCGGCGAAGATATTGAGAGCGCCCGTCACTGAGCTATAGGTGATCATATCGATGAGCTCGCGAAGCGGAATGGTCTCAAACGTTCCTTCAAGCTTCACAGGTGTGCTCCCCAACTGTGCTGATTGGTGTCGGTGCAAAGGGCAGGGTGCCTCCTGGATCCTAACATGTCGGTGTAACCAGCGTGATATGAGCGAAGCCCTCGGGGCAATCGCCCACGGTGCCAGACGGCCATGCTTCAATCAGAAGGAGTATAGCATGCTATTAACGAAAAATAAACTAATCCCTATCGCCGTTCGTACTAACCTCTGTCGTACATATGAGCAAGGCGGTTGCAACCTCGCTGGCGCTACGTCACCTCCCTGCCGGAGGTGACGTAGGCAGGAGCGCGTGGCAGTCCTCGCCGTGTTATAGTATCTAAAATTCCAACGGTTCGCCACGATGCTGCTGCGAAATGCAGGGCTGATGCAAAGTCGCTGAGGCTGCGCCCCAGACCGCGCTTTTGGTTGGTTTTTGGCGGCGAAGCCACCAAAAACCAACCAAAAAAGATCTTTCGGGGGTGGCGAAGCCACCCCCAAACCCCCGCCAGAGGCGACGTTGCAACCGCCCTGCTGCGAAATGTCCGCTGGGAGGGGGCTGTTCCGCCCCGAAAAAACACCCTCCCATGCCTCCTGTGGTGAGTCCCTAGCGTTTTATCGCAAGACCGCAGAAGTCACTCAGTGAGGTATATGTCATGCGGAACGTGGCGAGCATGGCTAGCTTCGAGATAATTGGGCCGGGTGCGGGGACGCCCGCTCCGCCCGGCCCGTGGATAACTCGCCCGGCCCAGCCGGTCGCCTTCAGTGCCGACACCGCCCCCGAGGCGGGGCCGCCGATCTGGCGGGTCAGCTTGCCGACCGACCCGCAGGCGGCGTGGGCCGCCCTGTCCGACGCCAGTCGCGGCCTGCGCGCCCAGGCGGTGGCCATCGAGTCGGCCCAGGCCCGCATCATGCGGGTGGCCGGGGGCGGGGATAGCTTCGCCGTCGGGCGCACCCCCGCGCCCGAGCTGGCGCTGCTGGGCCTGGTGGACGAGCTGCGGGCTGCCGAATACGATACCGGCAGCTTCGGCATACGCGAGACCGTGCGCTCGGGCTGGGAGGATGCCGAGGAGAAATTCCGCGCCTTTGCGGCGCAGGTTCACGCGGTTCTGACGAACTACGCGGTGGTGGAGACCCATGTGGGCTTGGTGCTGATCGGGCGCACCCGCGTGGGCTGGACGGGCGATGTACACTCGCTCCTGGCGAGCGAACTGAACCCCGTGCAGGCCGACATGCACCGCCGTGCGCTGGCCCTGGCCATCGAGTCGCGGACGGTGCTGCTGCACACCTTCACCACGGTGCTGCGCGGTGCCGTAATTGTGGCGACCATGATCAGCTCGCCGGTGGGGGCCGTCGCCGCCCTGCCAGCAGCCTGGAAGTTTATCGATCAGCTACTCACCGAGACCCGCAGCAGACGTTCATGCGCGGGGCGCACAACACCCGACGAACATGGTCGCTGATGCCCGGCTATCGGCTATCGGCTATCGGCTATTTTCACCGCAGCTAACATTACAAAGGAGTACCCGGCCATGCCCACCGAGATCGAGAACTCCATCCGCGCCGCCGCCGAGAAGGTTGCGGCCTATATTGAGAACGTGTCGGTGATGGAGGTGAAGACCTTCTACGTGCTGACGAGCGCTACGGCGACGCCCGACCTTGAGGCCGAGCGCCCCGGTGCCTACACGCAGGTGAAGCTCGACGGCGACAGCAAGACCGTGGTGCCGATGCGCGAGGGCCGCGACGGCGCGCTGGAGATCGACGGCACCCTGTTTGAGATCCACGAGCGGAATGTCGCCACCGCCACCGAGTACCGCGCCCGCGTATTGAGCGCGCTGATCGGGCTGCTCCAGCCGCGCGGCGGGCGGTAAGGGTGCCGCCGCGCCGCAACGATATGTGTCAGGGCGCAGCCGCACGGCGCGGCGGCGCCCTGACGGAGGAGTAGGGATGACCGCGTTCGATCTGCCACCGCGCCTGCGCGAGATCGTCGAGGAGTTTCGGGAGAGCGACCGCGACGAGAAGCTGGAGTTGCTGCTGGAGTACGCCGACCGTATGCCGCCGCTGCCCGAGGCGCTCCAGGGCCACCAGCATATGGAGCAGGTGAGCGAGTGTATGAGTCCGGTCTTCGTCTACGCCGAGCGCGAGGGCACGGGCGTGTGCTTCCACGTCGATGTGCCCCCAGAGGCTCCAACCACCCGTGGTTACGCCACGCTGCTGGCCGAGGGTCTGCGCGGCTCCACGCCCGCGCAGGTGGCCGCCGTGTCCCCCGACTTTATTCAGGAAATGGGCCTGCACCGGGTACTCAGCCCACAGCGGCTCAACGGGATCAGCGCCATCCTGGCCTACATGAAGCGCCAGGCTCTGCGCCTGGGCTGAAACAGAAGACGCCAGAGCGGGCGCGATGGTGCCGCTTTTGGCGTCTTTTCCTCGCTGCGATGCTACCGCCAGCAGCTCGCCATTGGCAATCGACAACCTTATAGCAATCCTCTTGGGATTGTTGCGTGGAGTCGAGGCTTTAGCCGGAGAGCGCCGCCTAAAGGCTCGACTCCTTTTCATAACTCGTTTAGGATTGCTATATGATAGCTCGCACCCTGATCGCCTCGCTCGCCCTGGCCGCCATCATCGGCAGTTGCTCACCAGCCATCACGACGATCAGCGCGCCGGCGTTGATCGGCAGCGCCCCGGCGGCGGTCGACTCCGCCAAGAAGGCCACCGTCACCACGTCGCCCAGCCCCTCGCCCACCGCGCCGCCCAGCACCACCCCCGCGCCGGCACTGCCGCCCGAGGTGGCCGTCCAAGCTCCCGCCCTCCTGGCCTCGGCTGGCGGCGACCTGGCCAGCGCCGCCGCGTGGGATCGCTACACGATCATCGCCGCCCTGAGCCCAGGAGAGCTCGCCGTGCGCGGCACGGTATCCCTCGCCATGGTCAACCGCTACGGCGTCGATCTCGACCGGATCTACTTCCACCTCTACCCGAACCACCCCGACTTCGGTGGGCGTCTGGATATCACGAGCGCCAGCGTGAACGGCGTGCCGGTGCCCTCGGGCACGCAGCACGGCGATACCCTGCTGCGCCTTGATCTGCGTACGCCCCTGCGCCCCGGCGAGTCCGCCCGCGTGGCCCTGGGGTTTATCGCCAGAACCACCAGGAACGCCAGCGCCAAAACCTTTGGTGCCTACAATTTTGAGGCCGGGGTCTGGTCGATGGCCAACTTCTACCCCATCCTGGCCCGCCACTTCGCCGATACCGGCTGGGACACCCGGCAGATTGAGTCACGCGGCGACTTTGCGGTCTCCAGCGTAGCGCTCTACGATGTCACCATCGACGCGCCGAGCGGCTGGACTCTGGTGAGTACCGGGGTGCCGATCAGCGACGGGCCGGTGAACGCGCAGGTTCACCGCCAGCGCTTCGTCAGCGGGCCACAGCGCGAGTTCTACCTGGGCGCCCTGCAGGGTCTGGCGCATGCCGAGGCGCTGGTGGACGGCACGCGGGTGGTCGCCTACTTCCAACCCGGCAGCGCCGACAGCGGCAAAATCGGCCTGGAGGTGGCCACGCAGTCACTGCGCGCCTTCAACGCCCGCTACGGCACCTATCCTCTGGCCGAGCTTGAGGTGGTGCAGGCGGCCCTGACCCAGTTCCTGGGGATGGAATACCCCGGCGTCGTGCTGATCGAGCAGCGGCTCTACGCGAACCCTGGGCGTGACCTGGAGACCACGATTGCCCACGAGGTTGCCCACCAGTGGTGGTACAGCCAGGTCGGCAATGATGCGCAGGGCGAGGCGTGGCTCGACGAGGGTTTGGCCAGCTACGCCCAGGTGGCCTACTACGAGGCCATTGGTGCGCCCACGCAGGCCGAGGACGAGCTGCAGTTCTTCCGTGATACCTTCGGTCGGGCCCGCGCCGCCGGTCGCGACGCGCCCCTGAGCAACTCGCCGGCCGAGCTAGGCGGCGGCCGCTACTACCCGGTGATCTACGCCAAGGCCCCGCTCTTCTTTCACGCCCTGCGCGGCCAGCTCGGCGATGCCGGATTCGACCGCCTCATCCACGCCTACTACGCGGCCTTCCGCTACCAGGACATCGCCGGTCGCGACCTGCTGCGGGTTGCCCAGCAGAGCTGCGGCTGCGACCTGACGAAGATCTACAAGGACTGGGTACTCACCACGGCCAAGGTGCCGATCCCGTGATTGGGTCTAGGTTTGACAAGGCTCACATCCCCGAATGACGGTCACACGCAAACCTTGCCAGCGGCGACGTTGCCACCGCCTAGTACTACAGATGTAGTCTTCCCGGCGGGGAGGCTCGGAGGGGCTTCGCCCCTCCGAAAGAAAAGAAAAGGATTTTTTCGGGGGCCTGCGGCCCCCAAACCCCCGCTAGGAATGGCGATGTTGGCAACTACAACGGTAGTACTAGCGAGTGACCAGTGGGAGGTAGAGATTCTGGCGGAACAGGGCGTAGATTACCGCCCCGCCGCCCCCTTCTGCAAGCACGAATCGCCCGTCGGCTGCCGTGAGCGGGGGCCGGTAGCTGGTGATGATTCTCTGGGCGAGCAGGGTTGGTGCCAGGGCAGCGTTCAGTTGGTACACCTGAAATATCGAAGTTACGCTATGAGGCGTATTCACGTCGTCCCCGACCAGTGCCAGCAAGCCGTTCGTTAGTGCCACTTGCCCAGAACCTATCTCTCTTGCAATAGTGAAATGCAAGTACATTTTTCGCTATTTGCATCCAAAACCAGTCAACGACCTGGACGTGCGGCGTATGCGCTCGGCGGGGCAGATCATGATGCCTCCAGGCGCCAATTGATCGGCGCGAGGCCAACCTCCTCCAGGGCGTGGTTGATCGCGGAGAAGGGCCGCGAGCCAAAGAAGCCGTTGTGCGCCGAGAGCGGCGAGGGGTGGGCCGACTCGATCACCACATGCTGCGGGCCGTCGATCAGCGGGCGCTTTTTCTGGGCGTGGCGGCCCCAGAGGACGAAGACCACCCGCTGCGGGCGGGCGTTCAGCGCGCGGATCACCGCGTCGGTGAGGTGCTCCCAGCCCCGGCCCTTGTGGGAGGCCGGGACGTGAGCGCGCACAGTGAGTACGGTATTCAGCAGCAGCACGCCCTGCACAGCCCATGGCCGCAGGTCGCCCTGCCGCGCCCGCGCGAGGCCCAGGTCGCCCGCGAGTTCCTTGTAGATATTCGCCAAGCTGGGCGGGATCTTCACGCTCTGGCGCACGCTGAAGGCCAGCCCGTGGGCCTGCCCCTCGCCGTGGTAGGGATCCTGGCCCACAATCAGCGCCCTGACCTCGGCATAGGGCGTGAGGTGCAGGGCGCTGAAGACCTCCTGTTCGGGGGGGAAGACGGCGTGTTGGGCGCGCTCCTCGGCCAGAAACAACGCAAGCTGGGCCAGGTAGGGCTTGCCGCGCTCGTCGGCTAGGGCGGGCTGCCAGGTCGGCGGGATCTGGTCAAAAAGAGGCATCACATATCTAGCCCAATATCGAGCGCACGCGACGAGTGGGTCAAGGCACCCACCGAGATAAAGTCCACCCCGCTCTCGGCCACAGCGCGGATCGTGGCCAGGGTGATCCCGCCGCTGGCCTCGGCGAGCGCCCGCCCGGCGATGACGGCCACGGCGGCGCGCAGGTCAGCGGGGGACATGTTATCGAGCAAGATCATATCGGCACCGGCGGCAGCGGCCACGGCGGCCTGATCCACGCTCTCCACCTCCACCTCGACCCGCACCATCGGGCCGACCGCAGCGCGCACCCGGCGCACCGCATCGGCCAGGCCAAAGCCCTGGGCGGCCAGGATGGCCAGGTGGTTATCCTTGAGCATCACCCCATCGTAGAGCGCGAAGCGATGGTTTGTCCCGCCGCCGACGCGCACGGCGTACTTCTCCAGAGCGCGCAGGCCGGGCGTGGTCTTGCGCGTGTCGAGGATGCGGGCCTTGGTGCCGCTCACCGCCTCGACATACCGGGCGGTGAGGGTGGCGACCCCGCACATGCGCTGGAGCAGGTTCAGGGCCACGCGCTCGCCGCTGAGCAGGCCGCGAGCCGGGCCGGACACCGTGGCGATGGTGGCCCCAGCCTCGGCGCGGGCACCCTCGGGCAGCAGGGCGCGCAGCTCCAGGGCCGAGTCCACGGCGGCGAAGACCGCGCGGGCCACCGGTAGCCCGCAGACTACCGCCGGCTCGCGGAGTACCATGGCAGCCTCGGCCCGCAGATCGGCGGGCACGGCCGCCATGCTCGTCAGGTCGCCCGTGCCCACATCCTCGGCTAGGGCGCGGGCGACGATCTCGTGAATGATATGGGGGGACAGATCCATAGAATCCTCCATGTGCCGTAAGGCCGAAGGTTTGTGGGTTGGTGCTCTGCGCCAACCCACAATCCTTCGGCCTTACCTAATCGGCGGCGTGGGCCATACCCGGCGCGACCGTGCCGACCAGTTGGTGGGCCTGGCCACGGCGCAGCACCGTGTGGGCGTGCCAGTCATCGCGGGTCTGCGGGAAATCGCTGCGGAAGTGGCCGCCACGGCTCTCCTCGCGCAGCAGGGCGCTCTCGACAATCAGACGGGCCGCCAGAACCGCGTTGGCCGCCGTGATCGCCTCGCCGTCATCGGGGCGAGCCTGGGCAGGCATGGACTCCAAGGCCGCCAGCCCGGCCCGCAGGCCGCCGCCGTCGCGCAGCGGCCCGGCGGCGGCGACCATGATCTCGGCCAGGGCAGCGCGCCAAGTGAAGGCTGGAGGCTGCATGCTCAATGGCGAATGTTCGGATGCGGAGTGCGGGGGCTCATGTTCAATGCTCAATTCACCATTCAGCATCCGCCGCATCGCTGCCCCCCCCGCGCGCCGGCCAAACACCAGACACTCCAGAAGCGAGTTGCTGGCCAGGCGGTTGGCCCCGTGGACGCCGGTGCAACTCACTTCACCGGCGGCATAGAGGCCGGGCAGGCTGGTGGCCCCATTCAGGTCGGTACGCACGCCGCCCATCAGGTAGTGCGAGGCCGGGGCCACCGGGATCGGCGTCGTGGCAATGTCGATCCCGTCCTCGCGCAGGCGAGCCGAGATCGTCGGGAAATGATGCATCAGCACGTCGACCGGCAGGTGGGTCAGATCGAGCAGCACGTGGTCGCTGTGGCTGCGGCGCATAGCCGCGTAGATTCCACGGGTCACCACATCACGCGGGGCCAACTCCGCGCGCGGGTCGTAGCCGGGCATAAACCGCTCGCCGTCCACGGTGCGCAGGATGCCGCCCTCGCCACGGGCCGCCTCGGAGATCAGGAAGCCCTGGTCGGCGCGGGTACAGTAGACTGTAGGGTGAAACTGGACAAACTCCATATCGGCGACCTCGGCCCCGGCGCGGTAGGCCATAGCGATGCCCTCACCCAAGGCGGCGGGCTGGTTGCTGGTGAGTCCATAGAGCGCGCCGGTTCCGCCAGTAGCCAGGATTGTCGCCTCGGCCAGGAAGCGCGCCCAGACGCCGGACTCATTGCGGGCCAGGGTGCCCACCACGCGCCCGCCTACATCGAGCAGGTCGGCGGCCTGCCAGCCCTCGCAAATGCGGATACGCGGGTGAGCCTGCGCCTGGGCGATCAGCTGGCGGATGACGGCCCAGCCGGTGGCATCGCCGACGTGGACGATGCGGCGCTGCGAGTGGCCACCCTCAAGGCCGAGGGCGAACTGGTTATCGCCATTACGCGCAAAAGGCACACCGAGGGTAGCCAACTCGCGCATCAGGTCGGGGGCATCGTAGGCCAGGGTCGATACGGCACCCCGGTCGGACAGGCCAGCCCCGGCGATCAGCGTATCGTCGATATGGGAGCGGGGCGAGTCACCATCGTTCAGCGCGGCGGCGATCCCGCCCTGGGCGAGGGCCGAATTGCTCTCGGGCAGACGCCCGCGCACCAGGACGGTCACGTCGGCGCGCTCGGCGGCCACCAGCGCCGCGCTCAGCCCCGCCGCGCCAGCACCGATCACCAGCACCCCCGTGCGCTCCACGCGGATGACGCGGGGTGGGGTGGCCAGGACAAATCGTGGGGTGGGTATCATTGCGTATCTCCCGCTCTTCGGTGACAGAGCGACAAGGTGACAGCTTCGCTGGCCCTGCGATCTTCCTTGCCACCGTGTCACCTTGCCACCTTGTCACAGAGAGATCATCCGCTCGATTGCGGTGCGGGCGCGGTCAGCCAAGGCCGGGTCAACCACCACCGGGTGAGCGAGATCGCGCAGGCTATCGCGCACCTTCTCCAGGGTGATCATCTTCATATAGCGACACGAGATCGACTCGTCGATCGGCAGAAACTCCTTCTCAGGGTTCGCCTTGCGCATGCGGTGGAGCACGCCGATCTCGGTGGCAATCACAAACTGGCGCGACGTACTCTGGGCGGCGTGGCGGATCATGCCCTCGGTGGAGAGGATGTGGGTGCCCTCGGCGCGAATCGATCCGGCTGCCAGGTAATGCATGGCGCTGCTGACGCAGCCGCACTCGGGGTGGATGAGCAACTCGGCGTCGGGGAGGGCGGCGCGCTGGCGCTCGACCATCGCCGGATTGATCGCGGCGTGGACGTGGCACTCACCGGCCCAGATCTCCATCTTCCGCCCGGTGGTCTGGCGCAAGTAGCTGCCCAGGAACATATCGGGTAGGAAGAGGATCTCCTGGTCCTCGGGGATGGCGCGGATCACCCGCTCGGCATTGCCCGAAGTACAGCAGTAGTCGCTCTCGGCCTTCACGTCGGCGGTCGTGTTCACATAGCTCACCACCACCGCGCCGGGGTGATCGGCCTTCCACGCCCGCAGTTGGTCGGCGTCGATTGCAGCCGCCAGCGAGCAACCGGCCTCCAGGTCGGGGATGAGGACCAGCTTCTCGGGCGAGAGGATCGCCGAGGTCTCGGCCATAAAGTGAACCCCGCAGACCAGCAGGACCGGCGCGGCGCTGCGGGCCGCGAACTGAGCCATGCCCAGCGAGTCGCCCACGTAATCGGCCACATCCTGGATCTCGCCGTACTGGTAGTTGTGGGCCAGGATCACCGCGCCGCGCGCGGCCTTCAGCCGGCCGATCTCCTCGGCCAGGACTCGGGCGGTCGCGGGGGTGTCGTGATAGAGTCCAGCGGTCATCGTCTCACCTCCAGATAACCCGTTCGTCAGTTTGGTGTATTAGTGTTTTATAAACACTAAATGCGCCAGTAAAGAGAGCCGTGCGACCGCGACGGGATAGTGTACAATATACACCATAACCCCGTGTAAAAAAACGGCCCCACGGCCAGGCAAGCTCATCACACTGGCGAGAGTATACGACTCCTCGTAAGTGTTGTCAAGACACCAGTGCGTATGTGCTGGGAACTGCCCGTGGCGGTATATCGCGTCCTAATGCGGAACCAAACAGCCGTTCGTGTGCCTGTCGCTGCCCCTTATTGCCTGCCAATCACTCACAGCTATTACTCACACCAGAGGGGAGGTGGCGGTGATGGCAGATCGCATGCACCAGCCCTGCCCTCGATGTGGCGGGAACGACCGATTCTACCGCGTGTCACGGCCAAAACATGGTGGCGATCCATTCTGGAACTGCAATCAGTGCAGTTCCAAGGAGTACGACAGTAACGGCACATCATCAGGTACGGAATTATCAGCGTTTCATCTGCCCGCGTGCGGGTAGGCTATCTGGCGAATTTCGCCAGATGCGCCCCCATCCTCGGAATTTCCGAGGATAGCCCCAAACCACAACCGGCGGAAGTGCAGCTGCACTTCCGCCGGTTGCCCGCCCCTATCCAGTTCGCCCCCGGCCCCGCACCCCGCCCATGACCTTCGCCGCTGGACAGGCTAGGCCCGGTCAACCTCGCTGCGGTCGATTGCATCATCAGACGTGTATAGCTTGGGCGTGGTCATCTGTGAACATGGGCTCATCCGCAGTGTGCGCACCATTCGGCGCAAGGCCACCGATATCCCGCGGCAATTGCGCAGCGTGCTTGGCCCCCACTATCAGCCGCAGATCTTTCTGACCGATC
>CAISPW010000308.1 GCA_903887465.1 uncultured Oscillochloris sp.
ACGGGCGGGCGAGGTCTACGACGGCCGCTGATGTGAAAATAGCCGATAGCCGATAGCCGATAGCCGGGCATCAGCGACCATGTTCATCGCGGCGGTGTGCGCCCCGCGCATGAACGTCTTTTGCGGTATTGCCTTTTTTGGTTGGTTTTTGGCGACGAAGCCGCCAAAAACCAACCAAAAGCGCGGTCTGGGGCGCAGCCCCAGGGACGTTGCATCAGCCTTGCGCATGGATGCGTATCGGTTGACAGCCCGGCAGGCGCGTGCTATTGTCGCCGCAGTGGAGGCTTGCCTATGTACTGTTGGGACATATGCTCAAAGATCTGAACATCTCAGTGATCGGGGCGGGGGCGATGGGCGAGGCGATTATTGGCGGCCTGCTGCGGCGAGAGTTGGTGGCGGCCACGCAGGTGTTGGCGTGCGACCCGCACGAGAATCACCTGCGTGAGGTACAGGCGCGCCACGGGATACACACGAGCACCGACAATGTCGCTGCGGTCCAGTGGGGCCAGATCGTAATCTTTGCCGTGAAGCCCCAGCAGTTGACGCGCGTACTCCAGCCCTTGCGCGGCACGCTGCGCCGCGACGCGCTGGTGATCTCGATTGTGGCCGGGGCGACGATCAGCACGTTTGCCACCGCCCTCGATCATCATGCGGTGGTGCGCAGTATGCCCAACACGCCCGCGATGATCGGCGAGGGGATGACCGTCTGGACGGCATCTGCCGAGGTGAATGCCCAGCAGCGTGACCGGGCGCGCACCGTACTCAGCGCCCTGGGCCACGAGCTGTTTGTCGATAACGAGACCTACCTGGACATGTCCACCGCGCTGAACGGCACTGGCCCGGCCTACTTCTTCCTAATGATGGAGGCCATGATCGACGCCGGCGTACACATGGGGCTCTCGCGGCGCATTGCCGAGGAGTTGGTTCTCCAGACGATGCTGGGTACGGTGCGCTACGCCCAGCAGAGCGGACTGCACCCGGCCCAACTGCGCAACGCCGTCACCTCGCCCGGCGGCACCACCAGCGCCGCCCTGAGCGAACTGGAGCGCGGCGGCATACGCACGGTTCTCGCCGATGCGATCTGGGCCGCCTACCGGCGCTCGGTGGAACTGGGGAAGCAGGGATAGCCGTAAGGGCACCGCCGCCGCGTAGGAGTCAGCTCCGCCCCGTATTCTACCGGTCTGCTGCGCCTCCAGATGGGGAATTAGAATCTCTATGGTCACATACGCCCGCCCGCGCCTGCTCACCGCCGACGATAAGCGCTACCGCGCCTACGTGGATGGATTCAAGCTCCAACGTAAGAACAACAAGGCCATCCGCCCGCCCCGCCAGCGCGACCTGTTCGGCGGCGAGGCCGAGGCCGCCCTGCGCACGTGGCTGGCCCCGCAGGTTGAACTCGACGACCGGCGGATCATCGAGTACGAGGAGCGCCGCAACAAGCGCGCCTTCATCAAGTACCGCGAGGTTGATGCGATTGCTGTGGACGAGCGCGCGATCTGGGCTTTTGAGTTTAAGGCCAGCCGTACCGCCAGTTCCCTGCGCCGCGCTGTCGGCCAGCTCCAGGAGACGCGCCAGATCCTCAGGCTGCTGCGCCATACCGTGCGCGTGACGATCATGCTCGTCGACACGGGCATCCCCGCCAGCGCCGCCGAGGTGGATGCACTGATGGCCTCGGATCACCCGCCGCCCCGTCGCCCCGAGTTGCTCTCTGAGGTGCTGGCCGCCCTGCCCATCCTGCGCCTGGTGGACTCCCTCGATGCCCAGGGCGACGGTGAGATGATCGATGTGCTGCGTTTCTCGCTGGACGATATCATCGCCCTGGTCGGTGCCGAGAACCTGCACCTCGACTGGGCCGCCGATGATGAGGAGTCCGATGAGGAACCTGCGCCGCGACCGACATCCTCGCTTTACGCCAGCAGCTCCGACGACAAGTTGCCGAACGACGACGACGATAACCCGCTGGCCGCCGCCATGCGCAAGGCGGGCTTGTAGAGGCAAAGCCGCAGGGCCGCAGCACGCTGCGGCCCTGCGGATTCGCCCCTACTGCCGGATGGGCCGGTCGCCGTGGGTGCCCTCCACGAGCACGCCGTTGCGGTATGCCCTCACCAGCTTGCGCAGATCCTCAATCTGGTCCTTGAGCATCACGCCGGTGTCGGTGTCGGCGATCAGCACGCGCTGCGGGAAGGTCGCGATCAGCTCCGTCTGCGGGGCCACATCCTGGTGCAAGGTGATCATCTCGTCGGGCGAGATGAAGGCGCTGTGCGCCGCTAGAGTCATCTCGTGGGAATTGCCGATCAGCGTATAGCCGGCGATGCCTGTCACCGACTGGTAGGGCTTGCTCATCCCACCGTCGATCACGATCAGCTTGCCGTTGGCCATGATCGGCCGCTCGCCTTTGCGCACCTTCACCGGCGTATGCCCGTTGATGATGCAGCCGTGATCGGGGTTGCCGCCAAATGCCTCCAGCACACGCCGACAGAAGCTCTCGCTGTCGCGCAGGTCGTAGTATGGCCCCTTCGCCTCCTCGTGGGTACTCGGGTCGGCCACGAAGTAGCGCTCGAAGGTGGTCATACGCAGGCGGCCGAAGAGCGGCGAGAGCGGGCCGCACCAGAGGTACCACATCGCGTCCTGGCCTTCCTTGCGAGCCTCTGGGTTCTGGCTGAAGTAGGCGGTGCGGGCCAGTTGCTCATAGCGGGATAGCAGGGCCGGGCCGGCCAGTTCCTGCCCGCCCAGAGGGAAGGTGATGAAGTTGCCGGACGTATCTACGGGCAGGCAGCCGTGGAATTTCAGGTTGCCATCCTGCACCTGGAACATATTGCCGTAGCTGTAGAGGAAGTGGATATGCGTCTGGAGCCGTGCGGAGTGCTGGAACTGATAGCGAAGATCCTCGACCACGGCGGTCTCTTCCGGGGTCAGGGCTGCGCTGTCTGCTGGATTGAGGGTGGGCCAGCGGGTATCGAGGAGCGGGTAGGTCTTGCCATAGAGGCTGACCGTCCCGGCGTCTAGGTTGATCGCGTCGAGCAGGAGCCGGTCATCCATGGCGTACTCGGGGTGGCGGCGGATAACCTGGGCGTCCAGCTTGAGCTGGATGATCGACATGGCCTTGTGCATACGGGCGACCGCGTCGGAGGTGTAGTCCTCGATCACCGGGCCGTGCTTGGGCTGAAACCGGGCGCAGGGATCGTCGGCGTAGGTGTCGTTGGCGAAGGACATCAGGTTGCGCAGGCTGATATCGTAGCCGTCGAGCAGAGTCTCCAGGTTGCCGTAGCGCAGGGCGATGCGGACGACGTTGGCAATCGTGGCGTCGCCGCCAGCGGCGGCGGCCATCCAGATGACATCGTGGTTGCCCCACTGGATCGAGACGTAGTGGTAGGATATCAGGCGGTCCATCACCTTCTCGGCGGCTGGCCCACGGTCGTAGATGTCGCCCAGAATGTAGAGCCGGTCTACCACTAGGTTCTGGATGAGGGAGGCCAGGGTGATGATCGCATTCTCGCCCTCGCCAAGCTCAATGATCGTGGAGACGATACTGCGGTAGTAGCGATCCTTCTGGAGGTGGTCGACCTGGCCCTCGTCGAGCAGTTCCTCCAGAATATAGGCCAGGTGCGGGTCGAGGCGTTTGCGCACCTTGCTGCGGGTGTACTTCTGGGCGGAAGAGCGGACGATTCGCACCAACTGGGCGATGGTGGTGGTCATCCAGTCGTGCGGGTCGCTCAGGGTGCTGAGTACCTGGCGCAGCTTCTTCTCGGGGTAGTAGATCAGCATGGCCAGCTCGATCTGCTGCTGGCGGGGCAGTTCGATGCCGAATGCCTGGCCGATCTTGCGCCGGATGGCGCCCGAGGCGTGGCGCAGGATGTGGTCGAACTGCTCGTAGGCACCGTGGATGTCGGAGATGTAGTGGTCGGTGCCCTTGGGCAGGGCCAGGATGGCGTTCAGGTTGATGATCTCGGTATGCACGTCCGAGATGGTCGGGTAGCGTCGGCTGAGCAGATGGAGAAGCCGCAGCTCCTGCGGATCATAGGTGGTTGGCACGAACATTGTGTCACCTCATTGCAGATAGCAAATTGTCATCAAGAATCTCACTCACTCCCAGCGCACCACCAGCTCGTCGAGGGGACGGCGCGGACGGCGCACGGGATCTTTTGCGGCATAGCCAATTGGGACAAGCGCGTGGGGCTGCATAGACGGTGCCAGATCCAGGGCGGCGCGCACGGCACCGGGGGCGAAGAGCGGGGCGCACATCCAGCCGGAGTCGAGGCCGAGTGCATAGGCGGCCAGGAGCATGTTCTGCACAGCGCAGCCGAGGCTTTGGATGGCCATGATTGTCTCAGCGGCCTGGCGGTCGGCGTCGGGGTAGACATCGAGATCCTCCAGGTAGAGGCATGGCACGATGATCGCGGGCGCGCCGGTGATGCGCTCCTGCGATCGGCGGTGGCGCAGGTCGATGCTGCCGGTGTCCTGGCCATCGAGGGCGAGCTGGGCGCGCCACTCAGCCCCCATCGCATCGGCCAGACGGGCCTTCAGCTCGGCACGGGTGATCACGACGAAGCGCCACGGCTGGCGTCCGTGGGGCGAGGGTGCCCAGCCTGCGGCCTCGATGATCTGCTCCAGTTGCGCACGGCTCGGCGGGTCGGGCCGAAAGGCGCGCACCGAGCGGCGGCTGCGGATGATCTCCATGAAGTCCATATGTTCGTAGGGGCGAAGCATCTACACACTTCACCCCCCACATTGTGAGACTGCTGACAGATCTGGTTGTTACCGAGATCCTGGCGGCACCAGAGTAAGTGCTTTGCCCCTACGGTCATCGAAACAGATCAAACCTCGGGTCGCGCTGAAGCTGGCGGGCGCTGGCGGTAGCGCTGGGGGTGTAGGCAAACCCGCGCACGATTGCCACCGGCACCGCGTCGATTTTGCCCATCACCAGCTCGGCGGCGCTGGCGATCTCGTCGGCCACGGCGATCAGGGTGGCGTGCATGGTATAGCCGTAGGGATCGTCCACACCGGCGTAGTCGCTCAGGGGCAGCATACCGGCCACGCCGATCGCCACGTTCACCTGGCCATCGCGCCAGGGCCGCCCAAACGTGTCGGAGATAATCACCGCCGGCGAGACACCGGTACGCTCGGCGATGGCGGCGCGCAGCTGGGCCGCGCTGCGGTCGGAGTCCTCGGGTAGCAGGCAGACCACCCGCCCCCCGGCCACATTCGACTCGTCCACGCCGCTGTTGGCGCAGATCAGGCCGTGGTGCGTCTCGGTGATCAGCACGCCGCCGGTCATCTTCACGATGCGCCGGCTCTCGCGCAGCACCACCTCCTGGTAGTAGGCGTCCTTGCGGGCGGTGGCGGCGATCTGCATGGCGAACGCCGATGGCTCCACCGTCGCGGGATCCACCAGGCGTCCCTCGGCCTTGGAGACCACCTTCTGGGTCACGACGAGTACGTCGCCGGGTTCGATCTTCTTACCATCAGCGGACGCAGCAGCGAGGATCATACCGGCCAGGTCGTCGCCGGGACGTACCTCGCCAATTCCACGAATGGGAATGATCCGGATCTCGTCGATCATACAGAAAACCTCGATGTTGCGGCTTTTCAAATCAGACAACCATGCGGCTCCGCCGCGCAACACCCGATGAACATGGCCGCTGATGTCCGGCTATCGGCTATCGGGTATTGGCTATCGGCTATTTTCACGTTAGACAAGGTTTCAGGTGCCAGTGGCGATGCGGCGAGGATGCGACGAGGCGATGCTATCGCCGCATCGCCGCATCGCGTCCCCGCCAAACGGTAAAGCTGTTCTGAACCATGCCTTACAGGTACTTGTCCATAATCAGCGCCAGCCGCTGCTTGGCCTCATCGGAGATGTAGTCGCGGTTCGTGATGATCGCGGTGGCCAGGGCGCTGTGGGCGATGCTGGTGAAGTTGTCGCCGATCTGGTTCACCGCCATGGACACAATCTGCTGGGAGAGGGCGGCGTTGGCGTGGAGTACGGCCACCAACGCATCAACGGTCACGGCATCGTGGTTGGGATGCCAGCAATCATAGTCCGTGACCATGGCCAGACAGGCGTAGGCGATCTCGGCCTCACGGGCCAGCTTGGCCTCGGGTAGGGCGGTCATACCGATCAAGTCGTGGCCGCGACGGCGGTTCTCCTCGCTCTCGGCCAGGGTCGAGAAGGCCGGCCCCTCCATCACCACCATCGTGCCACCCTTGTGGACGGTGGCCCCGGCGGCCTGCGCGGAGGTGTAGAGGATCTGGCTGAGGTTGGGGCAGAAGGGCTTATCGAAGGCGATATGGGCCACGATGCCCTTCTCGAAGAAGGAGGCTGCCCGTATGCCCTTGGTGCGGTCGAAGATCTGGTCGGGGACCACCACATGGCCGGGGGCGTAGTCATCGCGCAGCGACCCAACGGCGCTGACCGAGATCAGGGCGCGGACGCCGAGTTGCTTAAAGGCGTGGATGTTGGCTCGGCTCGGCAGTTCGCTGGGGTTGAGGCGGTGGCCGCGCCCGTGTCGCGGCAGAAAGGCGACCCGGTGGTTTGCCAGGGTGCCGATCACAAAGGCGTCGCTCGGGTCGCCGTACGGCGTCTCAAGGCGCAGCTCCTCCACATTGGTGAGCCCGCCCATCGCGTAGAGTCCGCTCCCGCCGATCACGCCGATGGTGGCCTGTGCCATAATAGATGCTCCTTGGTGCTATCGCAGAATGCAGCAGAGAGTATAGCGCAAAAAAGGGAAGGGCTTGGCAGAGAAACGTGTTACCATAGCTTCAGCATAGGCACGAGTTCACTCCGGAGCAGTGAGGGTCGGCCAATGGCCGGCGGGAGGTACGAGATGCCCACACTTAAAGAGCAGCTGGCCGCAGCAAATACGGTGATCGCGGCACGCGAGGATGAGCGACTTCAGATCTACGCTGACAGCCACGTTGATGAGCAAGAACACCCACGTCTGCTGGTGATCAACCACGACCTCCAGCATCTCTGGGATCTAAAGCGTCGCCTGGAGGCTGCCATCGCGGCGGGCCTGACCGATCTGCCGGTGCCGCCGCCCGAGCGCCCCGAGGATCTGATCGGCTAACCACCTTGCCCTGACCTCGCCCAGCAGTATCATGCAAAGTCGCTGGGGCTGCGCCCCAGATCTCGCTTTTTGTTGGTTTTTGGCGGCGAAGCCACCAAAAACCAACAAAAAAAAAGATCTTTCGGGGGTAGCTTTGCCACCCCCAAACCTCCGCCGGAGGCGACTTTGCACCCGCCCTGCTCGCCCAGCCCCGCGCCTCGCGTCTATCGCGATCCCTGTGCTACAATAGGCCGGGTTTGGGTCTACACCGACAACTGAGGAGAGATCCCATGGCAAAGAAGACAATTCGCGATGTCGAGTGGGCCGGCAAGCGCGCCCTGGTGCGTGTGGACTTCAATGTGCCGCAGGACGATGCCGGAGCTATCACCGACGACACCCGCATCCGTGCGGCGCTGCCGACCATCCGCCATCTGCTTGAGCATGGCGCCAGCGTGGTGCTGATGTCGCATCTCGGACGACCAAAGGGCAAGGTGAACCCCAAGTACAGTATGCGCCCGGTGGTTGAGCGGCTCTTCGAGTTACTCCCCGAGGCCAGCGAGGTCAAGAAGACCGAGGCGATCACCGGGGAGGCCGCCGAGGCCGCCGCCGCCGCCCTGAAGCCCGGCCAGGTGCTGATGCTGGAGAATACCCGCTTTGACCCGCGCGAGGAGAAGAACGACCCGCAGATGTCTGCCGAGCTGGCGAAGCTGGGCGATGTGTTCGTGAATGACGCCTTCGGCGCGGCCCACCGTGCGAATGCCAGCACCGAGGGCGTGGCCCACCACCTGCCCGGTGTGGCGGGCTTCCTGCTAGAGAAGGAACTGGCCTTTATCGGCGGTGCGCTGGAGGATCCCGCCCGCCCCTTCGTCACCATCATCGGCGGCGCGAAGATCAGCGATAAGATCAATGTGATCGACAATCTGCTCGGCAAGGTCAACGCCCTGCTAATTGGCGGCGGCATGGCCAACACCTTCCTGCTTGCCCAGGGCAAGAACATGGGCGACTCGCTGATCGAGCCTGAGAGTATTGACGTGGCTCGCAAGCTGATCATCAAGGCTGAGTCTTCCGGTGCGCGCCTGATCCTGCCTGTGGACGCGATCATCGCTGATGCCTTCAGCGCCAGCGCCAACATCCAAACCGTGAGCGTGGACGCCGTGCCCGCTGGCTGGCGTATCCTCGATGTTGGTCCCGAGACGGCTAAGATCTACGCCGCCGAGGTGAAGGCTGCGAAGACGGTGATCTGGAATGGGCCGATGGGCGTCTTCGAGATGCAACCCTTTGCCAGTGGCACCTTCGCCGTCGCCCAGGCCATGGCTGACGCCTCGGCGCTCGGCGCGATCACGATCATCGGCGGCGGCGACTCGGTGGCCGCTATCGAGCAGGCTGGTCTCGCCGATAAGATGTCGCACGTCTCCACCGGCGGCGGCGCATCCCTGGAACTGCTTGAGGGCAAGGTGCTCCCCGGCGTCGCGGCCCTGGGTGATCGCTGATCTGTAAGTAAGGCCGCAGCAGCAAAAACACCCCGGTCGCAAAGCGACC
>CAISPW010000309.1 GCA_903887465.1 uncultured Oscillochloris sp.
AACGCGGCCTATAACCAAATTGCGAACGTAGCGCCTGATGCCTTCGGGCCAGGGCGTAGGGGCTGTGTAGTCCAGCCTGTCAGGATTGCCCTGCCAAACCGGAAGCAAGCGTCATAAAACGCTATGCTTTTGGATACTATATCTACATCTTTGCAATCGCATCCTCGACCACCATCGCAGCAATCGGCAGCAGCGGCACCATCGAGAGGTTATACGCCTCGGCGGCATGGCCGCGCAGGCGCAGCACCTTCTGGCCGACAAAGATCACCAGCGGCAGGGCGGCCGGCATCGCCGCAAGCACCACGCCACGGGCCAGCCAGCGCTCGCGCGGCAGACGCCCCAGCGCAGCCTGGAACAGCGTCACCACCGCCAGCGTGTTGAAGAGCAACCGCGCATGTTCGGACGTACTCTCGTTCTTCAGGCTCAGGTACGGGATCTTCGGCCAAAATTGCTTGCTATTCCCATGGAGAATTACCATCACCAGCACATTGGCCAGCACATAGCCAACCTTCCCAAGAATCAGCTTCATTGCGCCCTCGCTTCCCACATATCTGCGGTATCCGTTGCCGCAGCCTTCTTCACTCTAGCCCCGCCAGCCCTGCCCTCGCGTTAAGAGACGATCACCCCCGCAAGAAAAGCTACCACCCGGTTAGATGCCTGATACGCCCACGTCGTACAATCGACTCAGCGCTCACCATATCACCATATCACCATACCCTATGCTCATCCTCGCCGCCGCACTCCTCGTCATCGTCGGCATGATCGCCGCCATTGTCGCCTGGCGCAGCGAGGGCAGCATGATCGCCATCCGCGAGACCGAAACCCTCAGCGTAGCTGAAGTCGTCGCCCAGCACCGCGCCGGTCGCCTCGGCCACGCCGTAGAGATACTGGGCACCATCGAGTGCGACACGCTGCCGCTACAGGCACCCTACAGCGAGACCCTCTGCGTTGCCTACAGCTACACCGTCAGCGAGGACAAGGAGCGCCTCGGCTACAGCCACGGCTACCGCGCCGACCATCAGCACAACCTCGTCAGCCGGCGAGGCCAACACAACCTCGGCCACAGCCTAGATCACCAGGGCGCGCAGGTACCCCGCTTCTACGTACGCGACTCCAGCGGGCGCATCGCCGTGGACCCAGCCGGTGCCTCCATCGACATGCCCGAGACCATGGCCCGCTACGAATCCTACACCGGCGCGGAACTGAACATCGAGCGGCAGATCTGGCGCGAGGAACACGCCATGCCCCTAGGCTACCGCGCCTACATCCTAGCCTACCTCGCCAACGACCACGGCGAACCGGTGCTGATGCGCCACCCAGTCAACAGCGGGCGGCGTTTCATCATCAGCCACCGCGACGAGCAGGCGCTACTGGCCCACACCCGCTGGCGCGCCTACGGACTCTACCTCTTCAGCGGCATCGCCATCGGCACCGCACTCCTCATCGCCGCCTTCGCCCTGCATCTGCTCTGACCAAGGGAACGGATACACCGCCCCGCATTCGCGCCCTTCGCGTTCGCGTCCTTCGCCCCGCATTCGCGCCCTTCGCGATCCAAACGTCCGCCCCCGCGCCCCCGCGCCAGAGTTGACGCGCCGCCCGTCACACGGTATAGTGGCCGGAACTTATCGACCGCCTAAAGGTAAACGAGGCAAGCCCGCCCGCAATGGGTTCAACCGCACAGCGCATACGACACCCTGCCACCGTAGCCCCCTGCGCCTGCCTGCGCGGGGGTTTTTTGTAGCCCGATGTGCAACCACATAAGGAGAATACCCGATGAGCATTGAATGGGAGGATAAGTTCGCCCGCGAGGGCCTTACCTTCGACGATGTGCTGCTCGTCCCCGCCGAGTCGAACGTCCTGCCGGCCCAGGCCGACGTGACCACCTGGCTCACCCGCAAGGTGCGTATGAACATCCCCATCGTCAGCGCGGCCATGGACACCGTCTCCGAGCACCGCCTAGCCATCGCCCTGGCCCGCGAGGGCGGCATTGGCTTTGTGCATAAGAACATGTCGATCGAGGAGCAGGCCGAGATGGTGCGCAAGGTCAAGCGCTCCGAGAGCGGCATGATCACCGACCCGATCACCCTCTCGCCTGACCGGACCGTCGGCGACGCCTTTGACCTCATGGCCGAGTACCGCATCAGCGGCGTGCCGATCTGCACCGAGGAGGGCGACCTCGTGGGCATCCTCACGAACCGCGACCTGCGTTTCGAGACGGATCGCACCCGGCCGATCTCCGAACTGATGACCAGCAAAAACCTCGTCACCGTGCCCGAGGGCACCACCCTAGAGCAGGCCAAGGCCGTGCTGCATAAACACCGTATCGAGAAGGTGCTGGTGGTGAACAGCCGGGGCAAACTCAGCGGCATGATCACCGTCAAGGACATCATGAAGCAGATCGAACACCCGATCGCCTGCAAAGACGAGCATGGCCGCCTGCGGGTGGGCGCCGCCATCGGCACCACCGGCGACTACATCGAGCGGGCCTCGGCCCTGATGCGCGCCGGTGCCGACGTGATCACCATCGACACCGCCCACGGCCACTCCCATGGCGTCCTCGACGCCGTCCTGCGCGTGCGCGAGTCCTTCCCCGCCATGCAACTGATCGCCGGCAACGTCTCCACCGCCGCCGCCACCATCGCCCTGATCGAGCGCGGGGTGGACGGCGTGAAGGTCGGCCAGGGGCCGGGGTCGATCTGCACCACCCGCGTCGTCACCGGGGCCGGCATGCCCCAGATCACCGCCGTGATGGAGTGCGCCCGCGCCGCCGAGCGCTTCGGCGTGCCGATCATCGCCGATGGCGGCATCAAGTACTCCGGCGATATCCCCAAGGCGCTGGCCGCCGGCGCGCACAGCGTGATGATCGGCTCGCTCTTCGCGGGCACCGAGGAGAGCCCCGGCGAGGCCATCCTCTACGAGGGCCGCAGCTACAAGACCTACCGTGGCATGGGCAGCATGGGCGCCATGAAGCGCGGCTCGGGCGACCGCTACTTCCAGAGCGGCGAGGGCAAGAAGTTGGTGGCCGAAGGCATCGAGGGCATGGTCGCCTACAAGGGCCCGCTTGGCGATACGGTCTTCCAGCTTGTCGGCGGCCTGCGCGCCGGCATGGGCTACACCGGCTCGCAGAACATCGACGCCCTGCGCGGCCATGCCCGCTTCATCCGCATCACCATGGCCGGCCAGATCGAGAGCCACCCCCACGACGTGACAATCACCAAAGAGGCACCGAACTACGAGCGAAGGTAATGTAAAGGCGCAGCAGCGGGATCGGCTGGCGCAGCTTGCTGTGCCAGTCGATCCCGCTGCTGCGTCCCAACGTGATAACCATGACAACCACAATACCACCCGGCTTCGCGGATCTGATCGAGCCGATGCGCGCCGGGAACGCACGCATCCTGGCGGCTCTGGAGGCCCACGGCGTGGCCTACGAGCCGTACCCGCGCGAGATCCCCGCGCCCCGACCGCACGGCCGGGCCGCCGCTCGCGCCTTCCCCATGCAAGGCGTACTCAAGTACCACGGCCTGAGCGACTGGGCCGCACGCATCGCCTACCTGCCCTCGATCTCGGTCAACAATAGCGCCGCCCACACCACCACCTACGTCGAGTTCAGCCCCGGCCTGGCCGAGGATAGCGCCGCCATCGGCGGTGCCGTTGCCACAGGACGCGACCTCGACCGCATTGTGCAGACCCTCGACGCCGTGCGCGATCTGTCTGGCGTGAAGACCCGCGCCCGCGTGGCATCCCGCAACGTCCTCCAGTCGCGTGTGGCCGGCAAGGGTCTCGGCACCAGCGCGTCGGCCTCGGCCGCCCTGGCCGCCGCTGCCCTAGCCGCCCTCTACGGGCCGGAACTGGCCGGCAACCGGCGCTTCCTCAGTTGCTTCGCCCGGCTCCTGGCCGGCTCGGGCTGCCGCAGCGCCGCCGGTGGCCTGGCCCTCTGGCTCAGCTACCCCGGCCTGAGCCACGCCGACAGCTTCGCCCTGCGCCTCGACGACGCGGGCCAGCTCGACCAGATGCGCCTGATCACCGTCCCAATCGACTCGCGGGTCGGCCTGAAGACCGAGTCAGCCCACCACGATGCCCCGCAGAGCAGCCTGTTCAAGAGCTGGATGCACAGCCGCGCCGACGAGATCATCGAGTGCCTGGACGCCATCCGCGCCGGCGACTGGCGTACCGTCGGGCAACTCGCCGAGCTGGACAGCATGCGCTTGCACGGCGTGACGATGTCCGGCAGCCGCGAGAACAAACTGATCGGCTGGGAGCCCGAGAACATCGCCCTCTTCCGCATGTGCAACGACTTGCGCGCCCAGGGCGTGCCGGTCTACGCCTCCACCGACACCGGGCCTACGGTCGTCTTCCTCACCCACCGCGACCACGAGGACGCCGTCGTGGCGGCCATCGGCGATCTCGGCCTCGGCCTAGAGACGGTGCGCGGCCAGATCGCCGGCCCCGCCGCCCTCATCGACCCCGACGCGGCCCTCGCCGAGATCGGCGTATAGCCGCTTCGGCAGGGGCTTGGGGTGGCGTCGCCACCTAGAACCCTGCGTTGTTTGTGCCCAGCAGGTACATGCTGCACTGATGGTGCTGCGGCGTAGCTGCGCCGCAGCACCATCAGTTTTTTTGTGGGAGAGCGAAACGCTCCCACACCCTCACCGTACACGGTGTTGCTGTCAACAAAAACCTGCGTTGTTTTGGGGAAATGTGCCAGCTTCGCTGACATATTTTTCTAAAGATATGGTTCAGATCCGCTTTACCGTTTGGCGACGAGGTGATGATATCGCATCCTCGCCTCAGCGCCTCACCGTGCGAGCCGGTAGACACTGTAGCCATCCGCCGCGTAAACCCTCGTCACCAGCGGGAGACTCGCCAGCGTCGCACGCCAGTGAGAGTCGATCTGCTCCATCGCCGCATCCTCGACCACGATATAGTCGGTCTGCCAGCGCTGCATCAGGCGCAGCGAACTCTCGTCGGGGAAGCGCACATAGATATTCCGGCCCTCGCGGTAGGCCGCCGGCAGGAACGTGCTGCTACCTTGGCTGACCGGCTTCTTCACGAAGAGCAGGGTGTTGAACTCGCCGGGCGGCTGTCTCCCGTCCAGCGTGTAGGGCATTGAGACGACCCCGCCGCTGCCGGGCTGCTCGCGCAGCCACAGGTCTACGGCGCGGGGCTGTGGTGAACTGAAGGGCAGCGCCGAGGCGGACTCGATCAGCACCAAGGCGACCGCCACCGCCCAGATCCAGCCCGGCAGACGCCGCGACAGCGCGCCCAGGCCGGTTGCCGCGAGCAGAGCCAGGCAGAGCATCACGAAGAAGACCATGCGGCCCCAGGTGCGGATGCTACTGAAGGCCGGCAGGTAGTCGTAGAGCAGCTTCGCCGGCAGCGGCAGGTTGAACTGCGCAGAGACGGGCAACTCAGGGCCAAGCGAGAGTACGGCGAAGACCAGCAGCAGCAGGCCCAATGCGCGAAGTTCGCGCCGTCGTCGCCCGGCCCATAGCCCGAGCATGCCGAGCAGCAGCGCCGTGTAGCCCGGTGAGACCGAGCTCTCGCCCCCGCCGGGCAGGTAAAGCTGGCTGGCCCACGCGCCCCAAATCGGGTGGAACGGGTTGGGCAACAGGTAGTACTCTGGCCGCGCCGCGTTCATAATCGCCTGGATGTACTGGTGCCCGTACGTCAGCCCCTCCTGCTGCGCCTCGTAGTAGGGCTGCACGGCCGGCACGACCAGGGCCACCGAGACGGCGGACATCAGCACCAGCAGCGGCCAGATCTGCCGCAGCGTAACCAGCCAGCCTCGCGGCGGCACGCGCAACAGGGTGTAGCCGATAATAAAGAGCGGCGTCATCGTCCCGTAGATCAGCGAGCTCCAGGTGCAGAGTACGTAGGCCAACCCGGCCAGGAAGGCGTCCCACGGGCGGCGGTGGGTGAGCAGCCCCTCCCAGGCGTAGAGCAGCAGCGGCAGCCATTGGCTGCCAATTATGCCAAAGTGCCCGTTCGCCTGGAAGAAGCGCTGCACGCAGAAGGCATAGATCAGCCCGGCCACGAAGGCCGCGCCCGCGCCCGCGCCGAGCCGCCGCGCCAGCAGGTAGGTAAAGAATCCCGAGAGTACGAACGAGGCCAGGAGGGCCAGGTTGTAGCTCACCACCGGCCCGGCCAGCAGGGTCACGGGCATGTAGAGCAGGGTGTGGGCCGGTGCCAACTCCGAGATCGTCAGCTCGGCACCGCCGGGGTAGAAGATCTGCGGCGCGAAGGTTGGCGAGACATGCTGCCCGACCAAGGCATCGCTGAACCACTGCATCTTCCACAGGTACTCCCAGTTATCGCCGGGCGGGCCGGGTACCATGGTGGTGAAGACTGCCAGCAGCGGCCAGAGCATCAGCGCCGTGGCCAGGATGTAGCCGCCGAGCGCCAGCAGCAGGGATGACGTCGGCACCGCCGCAGACGTGGGCTGCGCGGGCGCGGCTGTGGCGTCCCCGCCCGTGCGACGCCATGTGACGGCCAGGGCCAGGGCCAGTGCCGCCCCCACCGTCAGGGTGGCGACCACGGCGTGCCAGCGATAGACGAAGCGCGCATCGCTGTGACGCATCGCTAGCAGGATCGCCGTGAACAGCGCGAGGGCCAGCAGCCGCCATGGCAGGGCGATGCCGAATCGTGAGAGCAGCAGGGCCAGCAGCAGCAGCGCCACGGTGATCGAGCCGACCTGCGCGGGCAGCAGCCAGGGCGTCGGGCCGAGCGCCCGCCAGCCCACATCGAAGACAACGACGCCTAGCTCGCGCTTCTCGCGGTTGACCTCGACCGGCTGGAAGGTCGGGCTCGCGATCCGCACCAGGTTGGTGCCGAGTTGCACCCAGGCGTGGGGGATAAGTACGTCGTAGCGACGGGCGACCGGACCCTGGGCCACCGCGATCAGACGCCGCCCGCTCATGCTGATCGTGAGCGGCACAGGTGCTAGGCTATCGGGGCGGGGCGCGCTCAGGCTGAGGCGCAGAATGTGGGCGGCGTCGCCCTGGGCGGGCAGATCCAGCGTGCTGTCGCCGGTGGTCCAGCGGAAGCCCCGGCCACTCTCGGTTGTCTCAGCCAGGTTGAAGCCGCGCGTCAGCGGCGCGCCAACCCCGCCGGGCGAGAAATCTCGGCGTGCGGTAAGCGGTACGCCGCGCAGATAGACAATACACAGCAGCAGCAGCGCCAAGATCGCCGCGAACTGGATGGACGCCGCAGGGGTGATGCCCGCGCTGGCAGGCCGTGCCGCGCCGCGCGGGGCGAGAGGTATCTGGGGGGTACTCATTTCAGGGCATCATACCACTCTTCTTTAGGCATAGATTCTGCGTACTTTACCTACCGTTTGGGCGCAATACAATACCGCAAAAGACGTTCATGCGCGGGGCGCACAACCTCCGATGAACATGGTCGCTAATGCCTGGCTATCGGCTAGCGGCTATTACTACCGTTGTCGTCTTCCCGGCGGGGAGGCTCGGAGGGGCTTCGCCCCTCCGAAAGAAAAGAAAAGGATTTTTTTCGGGAGCCTGCGGCCCCCAAACCCCCGCTAGGAATGGCGATGTTAGCAACTACAACTGTCGTACTAGCGGCTATTTTCACGTTTAGACTTCGCTTTCTGTTGGTTTTTGGCGGCTTTGTCGCCATAATCAACAAAAAAAAGATCGTTTTGATCTAGCGAATTTACCGCCGAACCTCCGCCGGAGGTGATTCCGTACCAGCCCTGTGCCAAAAGGGCACGCGCTCCCAGCGCGTACATGGTATGATGCATACACGGGCGACACGATGCCAGTGGGCACGCGGGAACGGTGTACGATGCCCGCAACGAGTTGCTCCCATAAAAAATGCCATGTCCGCCGATACTCGTGCTGATATACTGGGGCTGGTCTGCGAGATCGCTGGCGTTGTACTCAACCTCCACCGGGCCAAGGGTTCTGGGCTGAAGCGCAGTGCCTTTGCTCTGTTGGAAGACAATACCGCGCACACCCGGCCCGTGAACGGGCGCGCGCTTGGCGACGAAGGTCGGCTACGCGGCCTCAGGTGGGTCGTGTAGGTAGCCTTCGTCGTCCACGCACCGGGGGCTTTAGTCCCGACGGGCTGGGCGCGCAGCACCTCACCGCGAGACCTCTGCGGTATCGCACGGGAAGACTTCGTTGGGCGTGGCGATGAGGTCTTCGCTGCCGTGTGAGCTAGGACTGGCCATGGCTGAGTTTTTGCGTCAGATATCCATGCGCGGGGCGCATAACACCGGATAAACATGGGCGCGCAGGCATCCTGCCCGTATTTGCGCCGGGGCGGACAGACGCCCGCGCCATTTCTCATGTTCACGTTAGCCCCCTACAGGAAGCCATGCGCACCCTGCCGACTTCAACCGCCGTAGCCAATCAGACAGGGCTGCAGATGACACCGCAAGCACGGATCTTTGTTGCCGATGATGACCCGGCGCTCTGCCTTTTGCTCCGCGAGACGCTTCAGGATGCCAGCTACGATGTGACCGTCGCGAACAATGGGGATGAGCTTGTCCGGATGGCCCAGGATCACCCGCCCGATCTGATCCTGGTGGATCTGATGATGCCACTGATGGACGGGTTCGAGGCCATCCGGCAACTGCGTAACGATACCCGCACCGCGCACCTGCCGATGATCATCCTCACTGCGCGCAGCACCTCGTCGGATGTCGTCACCGGGTTCGACAGCGGTGCGGACGACTATATTGTCAAGCCCTACGATGTCGATGTGCTGCTGGCCCGCATTCGTGGCCACCTGCGCCGCGCGGCCCAGCTTCCGGTGCGCAACCCGCTCACCGGCATGCCCGGCAATGTGCTGCTCCAGGCCGAGCTTGAGCGCCACCTGAGCCAGGGCCATCAGTTCTCGCTACTCTGGATCGACCTCGATAACTTTAAGGCATTCAACGACGCCTACGGCTTCGCTCGCGGCGACCGGGCCATCCATATGCTGGCGAACGTGATCAGCGAGACGGCCGCGCGCGAGGATTTTGTCGGCCATATTGGCGGCGATGACTTCGCGATCGTCCACTTTGGGAATATGCCCGAGCAGCTGTGTATCCAACTGATCGCCAGCTTCGATCAGCAAGTGCGCAGCCTCTACGACAAGGTGGATCTGGATCGCGGCTACCTGCGTGGGATCGACCGCCACGGAGTGCCGCGCCAGTTTGGCCTGCTCAGCCTCTCGATTGCCGTGGTCAGTACCAACACGCGCGCCTTCACCAGTGTCGATCATATGAGCCAGGTGGCCGCTGAACTCAAGCAGGACGCCAAGCATATCTCCGGCAGCAGCTATGTGATGGATCGCCGCCAGGATCGCCCACGCTCGCCCTCGCACGAGCGGCGCGGCCAGCACCGCCCCGAGGCGCTGCTGATTGAGCCGAATGATATGCTGCGGGCCACAATTGCCACCACGGTGCGGCTCCAGGGCTATCGCCCGATGATCGCGGCCAGCATCGTGGCCGCGCAGGGGCTGCTGGCTCGTCACCCCAAGCCGACGCTGATTATTGCGAATGTGAGCGACCCGACCGCGTGGAGCCTCTGGCGCTCGCTTGAGGTCGCCACCCCCCTGATCGCGGTTGTCTCGAACGAGGGCGCCGTCGAGGCCGCGCACGCGCGCGGGGCCACCGCCGCCCTGATCGCCGGTGAGAACCTGGGCGACTTTACCGACCAACTGCTGCTCTATGTGCCGCGCGCCGAGGTCGATGAGACGGCGGATCGGCTGCGCCAGAACGACCTGATCCGCGAGCTACAGGCCCGTACCAGCCGCCTCCAGCGCGAGGTCAACGAGGACAGCCTCACCGGACTCGCGAATCGCCGTTATGTCGACACCAGCCTTCGCGATCTCTCCGCCGAGGCGCTGCGGCTCGGCCAGCCGCTCTGCGCGATCATGGCCGACATCGACAACTTTAAGCAGATCAATGATCAGCACACGCATATGCTCGGCAACGAGGTGTTGAGCGCCGTGGGCGGCCTGATGCGTCAGGCCGCCCGTGAGGATGATATCGTCGCCCGCTATGGCGGCGAGGAGTTCCTGCTGCTGCTGCCCAACACCACCCTCGATAGCGCGGCTGATGTCGCCGAGCAGATCCGTACCCTCGTCGAGAGCTACCCCTGGGCGACGCTAAACTCGCAGCTCCACGTGACGATTAGCCTGGGCGTCGCTGAACAGCAGGACGCTGGCCCTGAGCAGATGGTCGCCACTGCCGACCGCCACCTCTATGTCGCCAAGCGCACCGGGAAGAACCGTGTGCATCGGTGATGGCGTACACACGATAGCGATTTTAGTTTAGCGAGGATGCTATCTATGGCTCAGATCACCGAGTTTGTGTTGGTGCTCAGCATGCAGCGCTACAGCCAGGGCTTCTATGCGCAGGCAGAGGCGGAGGTACGCAAGGAGGTTCCGGGCTTTCGGCTGCATATCTTTGACGATGCGGATGTGCAGCGCCGCTCCGATGTGGTGGAGGCGGCAATCGCACGCTGCGCCTGCCTGTTCGCCTCGCTGGTCACGATTGCCGAGACCACCGATGTGCTGATTCCGATGATCGCACGCCATAATCCGGCGCTGGTCTTCGCCTTCGAGAGCGTGCCCGAGATGATGAGCCTAACCAAGGTCGGCGGCTATGCCATGGGCAAGGGCGGGGGCGGCATGCCCAAGCCGGTGCAGAATGTGGCCCGGCTGTTGGTGGGCAACCGCGAGGAGGACGCCTATCTCGGCTATGTCAGGCTCCAGAAAATCACCAGCAGGCTGGTGAACTTCCTCCCTGGCAAACGCCTGGCCGACTTCCGCAACTGGACGAACGTCAGCAACTACTGGAGTACGCGCAGCATCGCCAACGCGGCGAACATGTTTAAGCTGATCCTGCGCGAGTACTGCGGGATGTCCAAGCTCCACGTCGCGCCCCTCGTCGAGGTGCCGAACTACGGCTTCGCCCACCCCGACGCGCCCAAGTACTTCGGCAAGCCCGAGGAGTTCGAGAAGTGGGAGCGATCACGAAAGACCCGAAGTGGGGCGAAAAACGCGAGCGCGAAAGGTGCGCGGGGTGCGAAGGGCGCGCAGGGCGCAGGTGAGCCAATCGGTACCGTGGCCGTGCTCTTCTTCCGCGCCCATATCCTGACCGGCATCCTGTACCCCCACGAGGTGACGCGGGCGCTGGAGGCCGTCGGCCTGCGGGTGATCCCGATCTTTGTGATGGGCATCGAGAGCCACGTGGTTGTGCGCGAGTGGCTGACACGCATGGGCGTCGATCTGCTGATCAACACCATGGGCTTCCCGCTCGTCGGCGGCCCCGCCGGATCCAGCAAAGCCGGCCTGACCGTCTCGGTGGCCCGCGACCTGCTCACCAAGCTCGATGTGCCCTACATGATCGCCACCCCGCTCTTTGTCCAGGATGAGGATAGCTGGCGCGAGCACGGTGTCGGGCCGATCCAGGCCACGATTACCTACGCCCTCCCCGAGATGGATGGCGCGGTGGCTCCGGTGGTCCTCGGCGGTATGCGCGGCAGCGAGGTTGGCATTGTGCCCGACCGCCTGGCCCGCATGGCCGAGTTGGCACGGGGCTTTGTGCGCCTGCGCCAGACGACCAACCGCGACAAAAAGATCGCGATTGTGGTCTACAACTATCCGCCCGGCCAGGGCAACACCGCCACCGCCGCCCTGCTCGATGTGCCCGCCAGCCTGATCGCGCTGCTCGACCAGATGCGGGCGGCCGGCTACAGCGTTGGCGAGTTCCCACGCGACCCGGCCCAGTTCGCGCGCTGCCTCGATGCAAGTATCCGTAGCGAGACCCCTGAGCTGTCGGCGAGCCACCCGCCCTTCGACCTGCTCACCGTGAGCCGCCAGGCATTCAATACCTGGGTGCGCCCACAGGATCAGGAGCGGATCACCGCGCGCTGGGGCACCTTCCCCGGCGATATCGCCCCGGCTGGCAACGACCGCGTGCGCCTGGGTGGCATGCAGATCGGCAACGTCTATATCGGCGTGCAGCCAATGATCGGCATGCCCGGCGATCCCATGCGCCTGCTCTTCGACCGCGAGAATACGCCGCACCACCAGTACGCGCTCTTCTATAAATGGATCACCGAGCAGTACGGTGCCCACGCGATTGTACACATGGGCATGCACGGCACCGCCGAGTGGATGCCGGGCGTGCAACTGGGCATGACTGATACCTGCTGGCCCGACGTGCTGCTCGGCCAGGTGCCCAACTTCTACGTCTACCCGATCAACAACCCCGCCGAGGCCAACATCGCCAAGCGCCGTGGCTACTCGACGATTGTTGGCCACGCCATCCCACCCTACGGCCGCGCCGGGCTGTATAAGGAACTCCAGACCCTCAAGGATATCCTGGAGGAGTATCGGGAAACGGTGAATGATAAAGGCGAAAGAACGAATCCAGAGCCCGGATCAGAACTTCATCCTTCATCCTCCATCCTTCATCCTTTCGAGGCCGCCGTCATCCAGAAGATCGACCTGCTCAACCTCGATGTTGAACTGGCCCGGCGCGAGGGCGAGCCCTTTGACGGCTTCGCCTCGCGGGTCTATGCCTACTTGCGCGAGCTTGAGTCGACCCTGATCACCGGGAGCCTGCACATCCTCGGCAGCGCCCCGCCCGTCGACGAGCAGCTCACGCTGGTCACTGAGGCGCTGAAGATCCCACGCGATGGCAACCCCGGCCTGGGCGACTTTATGCTTGCAGATTGCAGACTGCGGATGGCAGATGGGCCTAAGGTTGAGAGCTACACCGATCTGCTGGCCCGCGCCCGCGCCGGCGACTCCGCCGCGCTGACTCTGCGCGATACGGTCGAAACGGCCTGCACCGACTTTGTGCAGCGCACCGTCTTTAACGGTGAGCGGGTCGAGTATCTTGTCCCGAAGCTCAACACGCAGCACGCAACGCTCAACACGCTCGTCGCCCACGCCAAGGCGATGATCGCCGCGCTCAAGGATAACACCCAGGAACTCGGCTTTCTGCTCCACGGCCTGGATGGCCACTACATCCCGGCGGCACCCGGCGGCGACCTGATCCGCGATGGGCTGGCGGTCCTGCCCACCGGTCGCAATATCCACAGCCTCGACCCCTTCCGCGTGCCCACCGACAGCGCCTACCAGCGCGGTGCGCGCATCGCCGAGTCGCTGATCGCAGCCCACTTGGCCGAGCACAACGGCGTGTACCCCCAGACAATTGCCCAGGTGCTCTGGGGACTCGACGCGATCAAGACGAAGGGCGAGGCGATTGGAATCATCCTCGGCCTGATCGGTGCCCGCCCGGTCAAGGATGGCCAGGGCAAGATCGGACGCTACGACCTCATCCCGCTGGCCGAGCTGGGTCGCCCGCGCATCGATGTGCTGATGACGGTCTCGGGCATCTTCCGCGACACCTTCGCCGGCACGATTGACCTGCTCGACCGCCTCGTGCGCGAGGCGGCGAAAGCCGATGAACCCGCAGACATGAACTTCATCCGCGTACACGTCAACGCGCTGGTGGCGACCGGCACAAGCTGGGATGCGGCCACGGCCCGCGTCTTCACCCAGGCCGAGGGCACCTACGGCACCGACGTAGACGAGGCAATCGACGGCGGGGCCTGGGAAGACCGCAAGGATCTGGAGGATCTGTTCATCAAGCGCAACGCCTACGCCTTCGGCGGCGAGAAAGGCGGCCAGGCCCAGCCCGAGGTGCTGCGCTCACTGCTCGGCACCGTCGACCGGGTGGCCCAGGAGATCGACAGCGTCGAGTACGGCCTGACCGATATGCAGCACTACTACGGCTACTCGGGCGCGCTCAAGGCTGCCGCCGAGCGGGCCACTGGCAAGCGTGTGGCCCTCAACTACATCGAGAGCTTCACTGCCGAGACCAAGGTGCAGAGCCTCGATCAGGTGCTGCGCGTGGAGTACCGCACCAAGCTGCTCAACCCCAAGTGGTACGAAGGCATGCTCAAGCACGGCCACAACGGTGCCGCCGAGATCGCCCACCGCTTCACCTATATGGTCGGCTGGAGCGCCACCACCGAGGCGGTGGACAACTGGGTCTACGACCAGGCCGCCGCCACCTTCGTACTCGACGACACTATGCGCCAGCGCCTGGAGGCGGCCAACCCCGAGGCGACCCGCAACGCCGTCGGGCGTCTGCTAGAGGCTCACAGCCGTAACATGTGGCAGGTCGATGATGCAACCCTCGACCGCCTGCGCGAGATCTACGCCGACCTGGAGGATCGCCTGGAGGGCGTGGTGTAACGTCGGTAGGGGCGCAGCCGCAGCGGCCTACGACCACTGCGGCTGCGCCCCTACCGGCGACCCTCGACCGCATCACGCTCAGACGCCTCGGCGGACACAACATCCGGCTCGCGCAGGGGCAGCCGCACCGTGAACACCGAACCCTCCCCAGGCGTACTCACCACATCAACCGTCCCCCCCATTATCTGACAGAAGTGCCGCGTGAGGGCTAGGCCCAGGCCAGTGCCGCCGTACTTGCGCGTCGTCGAGTCGTCGGCCTGGGTGAAGGGGTGGAACAGCCGCTCCAAATGCGCGGGCGTCATGCCGATCCCGGTGTCGGTGACCTCAAAGACAATCGCGAGTGGCTGCGAGTTGAGTGAAGCGTGGGCAGAGCCGGTATTTGGTTCCGCAGTCTGAAATCTGAAATCCGTAGTCGCGTACACACGCAGCGTGATCGTGCCGTGGTTGGTGAACTTGCAGGCATTGCCGAGCAGGTTGATCAGGATCTGGCGCACGCGCACCGGGTCGGCGAAGAGGAACGTGGGCTGCCCAGCGGAGCGGATCTCGAAGCGGTTGCCGCCCTGAGTCGCCAGCGGGGCTACGGTGAGTTCAACATCGCTGAGCATAGGGGCGAGGGCGAAGTATTCGTAGCGCAGATCCATCTTGCCCGCCTCGATCTTCGAGATATCGAGAATGTCGCTGATCAGACCGAGCAAGTGGGTGCCGGCCCGGTGGATGCGCCGCAGGTCGCTCTCCAGGCTCTCGCGGTTCACCTCTGCGGCATCCTCGATCAGCAACTCGCTATAGCCGATGATCGCATTCAGCGGGGTGCGCAACTCGTGGCTCATGTTAGCCAGGAAGGTACTCTTCGCGCGGCTGGCCGCCTCGGCGGCATCGCGGGCGCGCTGGAGCTCATCCTCGGCCTGCTTGCGCCGTGTGGCGTCGCGTAGGATAACCACATAAAGCCGACGGCGCTCCAGCATGAGCTGGCCCGAGCTGAGATCCATGGGGAAGACACTGCCATCCTTGCGCTGGCCGGTGATCTCGTTGCCAATACTGATCAGCTTATACTGGCGGTGCAGCGGGTCGGGGATCAGGCAGGAGATCGGCTGGCCAACAATCTCGGCGGCGACATAGCCGAACATGCGCTCGGCGGCCGGATTGAACGTCGTGATGGTGTCGTGCTCATCAATGATCATGATGCTGTCGACCGCGTACTCGACGATGGCCTGACGGTAGAGCCCGCTGAGCGCCCACTCAGCGGACAGATCAGACAGGCGGCGGGCGACCGCGCCGAGCTCGCTGTTGCCCGCAGGCGCTGGCGGCACATCGTGATCACCCGCCGCGATGCGCCCAATCATCACCGCCAGGTCGTTCACCTCTCCGATCACCGAACTGCCGAGGGCGGCCAGGGTCAAGCCAACCACCGCCGCCAATCCCAGGGCCAGGATGGCCGTGAGCGGTCGCCCCTGCCAGAGCAGCATCCCCGCCATGGCCACAAGCAAGGTGGCCATCGCCAGCCCCACAATGGTGAACCGGCGCGGGTAGTTCCAGCGGTTGAGCAGCGCCACAATGGGCGCAAGTAGGTATCGCAGCGGCACAGCATCCTCTTCTCGTGGCATGGTGTTCGCTGCGGATAGTATAGCATGCGAAATATGTGGAGCCGCATGCTCCGGCGGGAGTCTCTTCGCCACCCCCGAAAGATCTTTTTTGGCAATAGACGTTCATGCGCGGGGCGCACACCGTCGCGATGAACATGGCCGCTGATGCCCGGCTATCGGCTATCGGCTATCGGCTATTTTCACATCAGACATGGTTCAAACACACGTGACCGTTCAGCGACGAGACGATGACGCGATGCGGCGATAGGAGCGCGTCATCGCGTCATCGCCGCATCGCTAAACGGTAAAGCTGAAACCTGGCACCTGAAACCTTGTCATATCGCAAAAGACGTTCATGCGCGGGGCGCACACCGTCGCGATGAACATGGCCGCTGATGCCCGGCTATCGGCTATCGGCTATCGGCTATCGGCTATTTTCACGTTAGTCACCCTGCCATCCCAGCCGCCCGGCCCGTACACGGGCGGGCTAGGGTCGTGCTGCGCCACTAGAGCTGCGCGAGGAACGCGGTGACGATCAGCTCCTGGTCAGCGAGATCGACCAGGAAGGCATCGTGGCCGGCGTCAGAGTGCAGATCCACATGCTCAGCGCGGCGACCGGCGCGGCGCAGCGATGTAGCGATGGCCGCCGACTCGCTGCTGGGGTAGAGCCAGTCGCTATCGAAGGAGAGCAGCAGGAAATCGGCCCGCGCGCGGGCCATGGCCGCGTCCAGCGAGCCGTAGCGATCCGACAGATCCCAGTAGTCCATGGCCTTGGTGATGTAGAGGTAGGAGTTGGCGTCGAAGCGGGCGGTGAAGATATCGCCCTGGTAGTCGAGGTAGCTCTCGATCGCGAACTCGGGGCCGAGGGTGAACGCGGGATCGGCGCTGGCCTGGAGCCGCCGACCGAAGCGGGCATCCAGCGAGACATCGCTGAGATAGGTGATATGGCCGATCATGCGCGCCAGCGCCAGGCCGTCGGCGGGCGGCTCGTGGCTGTAGTAGTCGCCGCCGCGCCAGTGCGGGTCCCGCATAATCGCCTGACGACCGATACTATTCCAGGCGATGGTCTGGGTGGCTGATCGCGCGCTGGTGGCCAGCAGGATCGCCCCGCGCACACGCTGCGGCAGGGCGGTAGCCCACTCTAGCGCCTGGAATCCGCCCATCGAGCCGCCCGCCACCGCGAGCAGCCGCCCAATGCCCAGGGCGTCGATCAGGCGGGCCTGGGCGCGCACCATATCGCCGATGGTGATCACCGGGAAGTGTGACCCGTATGGGCGGGCCGGCCCGCCCGCGCCGGGGTCGCGCGAGGCCGGGCCGGTGGAACCCTGGCAGCCGCCGATCACATTTGAGCAGATCACAAAGTAGCGGTCGGTGTCGAATGCCCGGCCAGGGCCGACCATCGCGTCCCACCAGCCCGGCTTGCGGTCGGCGGGGCTGTGGTGCCCAGCGGCGTGGGCGTCGCCCGAGAGGCCGTGGAGCAGCAGGATCGCGTTGCTGGCGCTGGCGTTGAGGCAGCCATACGTCTCGTAGGCCAGTGTCACGTGCGCGAGGGAGCCGCCCCCCTCCAACTGAAGCGGGGCGGCCCATGTCATGTGCTGGCGCTGGACGATGCCGACGCCGGTATCGGGCTCACGCTGGTATGCGGTCATATGTACCGGGTGTAAGGGTGAAGCCGTAAGCTTGGCGTAGAGCGCCCATCATACGGCTTCGCCCCTCCACCTTTAGACGCGACTCAACGCCTGCTCCAAGTCCGCAATAATATCACCAATCGTCTCGATGCCAACCGAGAGACGAATGTAGTCGTCGGTGACGCCGGTGAGCTGCTGCTCTGCGGGGGTGAGCTGGCTGTGGGTGGTGGAGGCCGGGTGGATGGCCAAGCTCTTGGCATCGCCGATGTTGGCCAGGTGCGAGAAGAGTCTCAGGCTGTTGATGAAGGTCTTCCCGGCCTCGCGGCCACCCTTGACCCCGAAGCCGAGAATGCCGCTCTGGCCCTTGGGCAGATACTTCTTAGCCAGCTCGTAGCTGGGGTGGCTAGGCAGGCCGGGGTAGTTCACCCAGGCCACCTTAGGGTGTGTACTGAGGTAGTTGGCCACGGCCAGGGCGTTGCTGCAATGGCGTTCCATGCGCAGCGGCAGCGTCTCCAGCCCCTGCAGGAACAGGAACGAGTTGAAGGGACTCAGGGCCGCGCCGATGTCGCGCAGACCCTGCACGCGCAGCTTGAGGATGAAGGCCAAGTTGCCGAACGCCTGAGTATACACCAGCCCGTGATACGACTCATCGGGCTCGGTGAGTCCGGGGAAGCGGCCCTGCGTCCAGTCGAAGTTGCCGCCGTCTACCACCACACCGCCGATGCTGGTGCCGTGGCCGCCGATATACTTGGTGGCCGAGTGGACGACGATGTTCGCGCCGTGCTTGAGCGGCTGCCAGAGATAGGGCGTCACGGTGGTGGCGTCAACGATCACCGGCACGCCGGCCGCATGGGCGATGGCCGCGATCCGCTCCAGATCGAGAATGTCGAGGCGCGGGTTGCCCACCAGCTCCAGGAAGAACGCCTTGGTATTGGCGTCAATCGCGGCCGCAAAGCCAGCGTAGTCGCGGGCGTCCACAAAGCGCGTGGTAATGCCGAGCTTGGGCAGGGTGTGGCGGAACAGATTGTACGTGCCGCCGTAGAGGTCGGTCGAGGCGACGATGTTGTCGCCGGTGCCGGCAATATTTAAGATCGAGAGAGTCTCGGCGGCCTGGCCCGAGGCCACCCCGAGGGCCGCCACGCCGCCCTCCAGGGCCGCGATGCGCTGCTCGAAGACGTCCGTGGTCGGGTTCATGATCCGGGTGTAGATGTTCCCAAACTCCTGGAGGCCGAAGAGGCGCGCCGCGTGCTCGGTGTCCTTAAACTGAAACGAGGTGGTCGCGTAGATCGGCACCGCGCGGGCGCCGGTGGTCGGGTCAGGAACCTGACCGCCGTGGAGGGCGAGGGTCTCAAAGCCGGTGAACTGCACGTCGGACATCGGGCTGCTCCTTTGTCGGTCTGCCGAGGGTAACAAAATACCCCCATCGGTATGCGATGAGGGCGTACGTATCCACGTCTTGTCGGCCAGACAGTGTGTCTGATACCTGCCACTCATCGTCCAGATTGCACTGCCGGAGTTGCCACCATACTGCGTAATGTTGAAGGTTGAAGGTTAAATGGTGTGAGCATTCAGCCTTGAGCATTCAGCATTCCCCAGTGGTTGGCGCGGTATCGTCGGGCCGGTCCCTCCACCGCTCTGGATGAGCTACGCGCTAAGTTGTTCGTGTGCCGCGCTGATAGTAACAAAGTCGCCCGAGATTGTCAAGTAGAGATCGCCAAGCGCCCAGGGCGGTTGCAACGTCGCCTCCGGCGGGGGGTTTGGGGGTGGCAACGCCACCCCCGAACGATCTTTTTAGGATTGCCGCATAGCCCTGCGCAGGCAAGCCGCCCCTACCCCAAGCGCGATCAGGTAGGCGTAGGCCAGCAGCGCGTAAAAGGGGGGCCAGCCCAGCGGCCCCGGCTTACCTCTGGCCATGGCCGAGATCGGCCAGAGCCGATCAACCCAGCGATGCTGGGAGAGCGGGCTGATCGCCAGATCCCAGCCCGATTCAGTGAGGCCATCGACGCTGAATGCACCCCGCCCGAGCAGGTTTTTCTGCACGATAATTGACGGGCCAGTGCCGCGCGGCAGCTTGGGGATATCGAGGATCAGCCTAAGGGTCGTGGTGGGGACACGCGGGTCGCGTACGATCTCCAGCGCCGGGAAGCGCATGGTCAGCACGCCATCTTCAGCGGCTTGCAGCAGCAGGCTCGCGCTGATCAGATCGACGGGCGGCCCATCGGCGTAGCGCAGGTGGACGGGGATGCGCAGGTTGGCGGCGCTCTGTGCCGCAGGCCGCAGCCGGATCGACAGCCCGACCAGATCTGGCTGCGTGATCGTGAACACCTGCGTGATCTGCGTGATCCCGCCTAGGGTCAGTTCCATATCGGTCGGCGCGGGCGGCTGGACTGCGCCATCGATCATGGTGACCATGCTGAGCGTGCCGATCAGCAGCGCCCCGACGATCACCGCTACCCAGCGGAGGTAGCGCGGCGCGGTGCTAGCGATGGGAATGGTACACATAGATCGCTACCTGCCGCCGTAGAAGTACGCGACAAGGGAGCCGCCCCACGCGATCAGATCGATAGTGACCCACGCGCCAAGCAGCATAATCGGGCCGTAGGGTTTCCAGCGGTCGGGCAGCAGACCCTGCCAGCCCAGCGTGATCAGCCAGATCACCGGCAGCATAATCGTGAAGAGATAGCGGCCGGTGGGGATGTACGGCGCGGCACCGGACGGCGGCAGCGGGTGGACTCGGGCGACTAGGCTGAGACAGCCGAGGAGAACGACGATCAGGAAGAGCCAGTTACAGCGCTCCTGCAAGATCGACAACTGCCCACGGCCACGCCAGCCCCGGATGAGCAACCCGACCCCGCAGACGACGCAGATCCCGGCCATCGCCCACTCGGCCCAGGGGCCGATGGTAATATTGCCCCAGCCGAAGCGCACCCAGAAACTTGTGAAGCTGACGGTCAGAAGCAGCTTGTAAACCCCGTTGGCGCGCTCCGTGTCGCTCACCGAGCGCACCCAATTGTCGAGATCGAGCCGCAGATAGCTGCTGTCGATAGCGGCGAGCCATGGCCGCAAGGTGAATACCTGGGTGCCATCGGTGGTACGGGCGATCTCGACACTGGTGAGGGCGAGCGCGACCGACCCGCCCACGAGTATCCCAATGATCACCCAGGCCCGTATCGGCGTGCGGTGCCAGGCCCAGACCAGCGCGATCATGTAGGGCACCAGCAGGATGACGGCGGTGCGCTTGGTGCCCAGCCCCACGCCGAGCGCCAGCGTCGCCAGCGTGAGCGAGGTCGGGCGCAGACCCCCGCACACCAGCAGCACGCAGCCGAGCAGCAGCGCGACTGCCGCAAAGTTCACCAGCACATCGTTGTTCACCGCCGTCATCATGTCGGCGAAGCTCGGCGTGAGCAAGAGCATCAGCGGCACAACCATCTGGATGAGCGGCTCATCGGGCACGACGACGGTCGCCACGCGCCAGGCGGCGGTGATCGTGAGCGCACAGAGGAGCAGGCTGAGCGCGCGCGCCGTGTAGAGCTGCTGATCGACCGGCAAACCGGCGACGAGGCGCAGGGGTAGGGATACGAGCGCGTAGTAGAGCGGCGGGTGGACGCGCTGGTTCTGGCCAAGCGCCGGGGGATCGGGGGCGGTCATGTCGGGGTGCAGACCGACCGGGAAAAAGCGGAAGCGATCCATCGAGGCGGCCACCTCGCGGCGCATCTGCAGGTCTACCTCGTCCGAGGCTGGGAAGTGGTCGAGGTTCGCGATCAGCCAGGCATACTCAAAGTGGGTCGGCTCATCATAGTGCTGCCAGGGCGGCGCGATCACCAGGTAGAGCAGGCCGTGGAGCAGAGCCAGCGGGATCAGCCAAGCCAGGAAGGCATACGCGCCCAGCGCGAGGTGCTGATGATCGGCCTGCGCTCGCCCAAGGCTTGAGGATGTGGGCGCAACGCTCAACGCCACGCTAGTAGGCTCCACGGCCATAGAGTACCACAAAGACCGTCTTAACCAGGATGCGCAGGTCGAGCCAGAACGAGTAGTTCTGGATGTAGTAGAGGTCGTCCTCAGTGTGCAGGTGCATCGGCTTATCGCTGCGGCCATTGACCTGCCACCAGCCGGTGATGCCGGGGGGCACGCGCAGCCGCTGCCACTGCCAGGGGTCGTACTCCGCAGCGACGACCGGGATCTCGGGGCGCGGGCCGACCAGACTCATCTGGCCAAGCAGCACATTAAAGAGTTGCGGCAGCTCATCGAGGCTCGTGCGGCGGATCTTACGACCGACAGGCGTCACCCGTGGGTCATCGACGACCTTATGCACCAAGTTGCCGCTCGGATCGCGGCGGACAACCTCGGCCCAACGCCGCTCGGCATCCTGGTACATGCTGCGGAACTTGATCATCTTGAACCTTCGACCATTCTCCCCAATCCGCTCCTGTGTGAAGAAGATCCCCCCAGGTGACTCCAGCGCGATCGACAGCGCGATCAGCAGCATCACCGGCGAACATACCAGCAGCAGCCCGATGCCCACCACCAGATCAAACAGGCGCTTGAGGATGCGCTGCGACTCTGTTAGGGCGGACTCGCGCAGGCTGATCAGCGGGATCCCGCCCGCCATCTCGACCGGCGTGCGAACAAAGGTCAAGTCCAGCACCCCGGGGATCATGTGGACCATCACCGGCAGATGGATCAGGGCCAGGGAAATTTGGGTGACCCGATCATGCTGCTGGGGCGGCATCGCGAAGATCACCTCATCGATCTGCTCATCGGCCACGATCTGAGGCGTATCGTCGATCACACCCATGCGCGTCACCTTGACCGGGGCATCGAAGCTATCGCTCGTGTAGCCCACCACCTCCAGGCCCGACCACTGGGGCACCGAGAATGCCTCAGCGAAGCGCTCCGCCGCCGCCGGGTCGCCAATCACCAGCACGCGGCGGCGCGTCGGACGAAGGTTGCGGGTGAGAATATACCAGCGCGCAGTGGTATGAATGATCATCAGCACGCCGAGGTTGAGGGCTGCGAAGTAGAGGAACTGGAGGCGTGAGACATCGCGCACCGAGATGTAGAGCATGCCGGCAAAGGTGAGCGCGGCCATGCCCACGGTCGCAACCAGCCGACCCAGCGCCTCGATGAGTCCGCTGGTGAGCAGCGTCTGGTGTGGCCGCAGCAGCAGAAATGCCACCGTCCACAGCACCGCCACAGCTAGGTAAAGCAGCCACGGCAGGCTCGCCTCCCGCCATGTAAGCACTTGGCCGAGGCTAATCCGCAGGCGAACGTCAGAGGCCGCATAGAGACAAAAGAGGGTGGCAACAATATCGATAGAGAGGATTAGTGAAGATAAGCGATATCTGAGCCGCTCGCGCATAGAGCACCCTCCGTGCTGCACTTCTTGGTGTCACGGCGTTACCTACGTCATCGGGAGATTCGCCACCGAGGTCAAGACGATGGACAATCGCTGGAGCGCTAGTGTACCACGAGCGTACTATAGCGGCAAATTCACCTGCGACGCCCCGCGACCCACTGGCGTGCGATCAGAAGCAGAAACGTCGGGTTGCCCAGCAGGTAGCGCCGCCAGAGCCGCCGTGGCTCGTGCCAGAGTCGGCACAGCCACTCAAATCCGTTATCGGTGAGCCAGCGCGGCCCGCGCGCGACCTCTCCGGCCAGATAGTCGAAGAGCGCACCCACGGTCATCACGACGGGTGCAGCGATCTGGTCACGCCGAGCGACAACCCAGCGCTCTTGCAGGGGCATACCCATGCCGACCAGCAGCAGGGCGGGCTGGAACGTCCTGATGGCAGCAAATACCGCTTCCTCGTTGGTTGGTGAGGCCAGGAAGTAGCCGTGATGGGCCGCGAGCTGCAGCCCCGGATGCCGGTCGCTCAATCGGCGGGCGGCCTCCTCCGCCACGCCTGGCCGCCCGCCAAGCAGGAAAACCCTGTCCCCGCGTGCGGCGCAACTTGCCGCCAGCGCGTCGATCCAGTCGGGCGGTGTGAATCGTTCTGGTATCGGATATCCTAGCAAAGCCGCCCCCATACGTAACCCCTGCCCGTCGCAGAAGACCACGTTGGCGCTGTTGAGCGCCTCCCGAAATGGGGCGTCGTGCTGGGCCAGGTTGATGGCGTAGATATTGGCGTAGGCGACGATGGCGCGCTGCGGCCCACGCATCGCCTGCGCTATCCAGCCCAGCAGTTCGGCCAGCCGGACGGGGTGAACCTGCACACCGCAGATGTTATGCGCCGCAGGCAGGGCGGCGACCGCATCGGGAGGACTCATTCGATTGCCCGGGGCGGTAGCGTATCGGGCGCATCGCTGACCACCATTGAGGCAGATCCGCGTACCGTGAGGCCGCTGGCCCAGAGCAGCAGAACCCCGATGGTGGTGGTGGGAAGAAAGATGATCGCCTGGAGCAGCACGCCGTAACTCAGGGAGAGGGTACGGTCGACGGCAAATACATCGAGCGCCAGAATGCAGAGGTACTGAAATACGCCAACCTTCCCCGGCACCGAGGGGATGGCAATCCCGGCCTGTAGAACAACCATCACCAGCAGCGCTGCCGGGGGCGGTGCGGTAATCCCCAGTGCGCCGAGGACGAGGTAGTTATTGAGTACCGCCGTAATCCAGACGATAGCCGACCACCAGCCCACTACCAGGGTACTCCGCCAGTCCTTGAGGATGGCGAGGCTTGCCAGGGCCGAGCCGACGAGCCGGGTGATTCGCTCCTGGAGGTGATGCGGCAGCCAGCGCAGCGATCTGGTCATGAGCCCGAGCAACTCACGCTGGTATCGACTGATCAGCAGCACGGCCAGCAGGCTGCTGAGCGAAATAATCGCAAAGGGGTAGATCGGCTGGCTGATCCAGGCTGGCACGGGCATGAGCAAGACCAGAAACACAAACAGGATCAGGTATAAAATAATATCGATGAACTTCTCAAGCGCCACGGTGCCGAGGATAAAGGCCGAGCCGGGTCCCTGCTTGCCGATCATGTAGGCGCGGCTCAGTTCTCCGACGCGGGCGGGAATGATCGTGTTGAGCATCTGGCTGATCAGCAGAACCCGCAGGATCTCTCGCAGCGGAATGGATTTGCCCTCGTCGCCAATCAGCACCTGCCAGCGGATCGCCTTGATCAGGGTGTTGACCGCAACCGAGAGCAACGCGAGCATAATGAATGTCGTATTTGCCCGCAGCAACGTTGCGCCAACACTACTGTAGTCAACCCCTCGGAACGCCAGGTAGAGCGCCCCGGCGCTGACGATGGTACCGATCACCCAACGCATCCAGGGCGATGCCCAGAGGCGGCGAAGACTCTGCGGTCGTGGCGTGCTGGGCTGGGTTCTGAGCGATAGCCTCTGCTGGTAGGTGCGCCACACCGACCCTCCCATCACCCCGGTCAGGATGAGGCTGGTGATTCCCCATAGGCTGCGCTCAACGAGCGACGTACTTACCAGCAGCAGCCCGGAACTCACCAGCAGCAGCCCGAGCGAAGACCACCACGGGCCGAACTGGTTTGCTCCTTCGTCCAGACTCCGCGCTTGATCGAGCTTCATCCAGCTCTGGAAACTCCCAATGGTGAGCAGCAAAGCCAGCCCACAGATCCAGAATCCGTGTCCGATCAATGTCCAAGTGCTGATCATATAACAATCCTCTTGGAGCGGTGAAGAGGAGTCACGGCTTTAGTCGGCTGAAGCCGTGACTCCTCCTTCACAACCGAAATGGGATTGCTATAGCTATTCTGTTTCATTTTGTAGATTTGGAGTGAATGTTCGAGGCGTAGTCGCGGCCCGGTAGAGGCAGAACACGAGGCCAAACGTCAGCCACAAGAGCAATCCTGGCTTTGAACCCAGCGCATTGGTATCCGTGAGGCCATAGATAAAGTGCGCCACCATACCTCCGCTTAGTCCGAGCGTAGCTGCGCGGATGCCTATGTCGTCTGTTGTCGCCAGGGTGCGCAGTATCATCGCTGCGCTGCCCAGCCAGAGCGCGAGGTAGGCGATCAGGCCCGGAATTCCCAGATCAAGGGTTGCATTCAGCAGGTGGTTGTGGGCGTGACCGACATCGAAGTCGGGTGCGACCGAGAACATTGGGTAGAGTACGGGCATAACCCGCCGGAACGTGCCCATGCCCATGCCGGTGAAGGGAAAGTCCTGAACTGCGTAGATCGCACGCGACCAGAGTTCAAAGCGGCCCTGGAGCGAGTCAGTGCTGAGCGACTGCGAAGCCTGAGCTAGCTCGGTGCGATCATATGCGGCCATTGCCTGTGGACCAACAATGATCGCCACAACAACCCCTACCCCGATCAATACCCCGACCGCCAGCAGCAATCGTTTACGCGGAACCACGAATAGTGCCAGCGTGCCGCAGAGTAGTCCAATATAGCCGCCACGCGACTGAGCAAGGATCATGGTGCCGCCGATCAGCAGCAGGATCAGCAGAAATACGATCCGTAAGGGCCATTGCCACACGCGGGAGCGTATGGGGAGATCTAATATCTTGTGGTTCCAGAGAAGAATGAACATCAGTGGCAGCAGCCAAACCAGCGCCCCCGCAACTTGGTTGGGCTGAAAGCCGTCCGGCGGGCTGCCGGGGAGACCACGGATGACTGTCGGCAACAACCTTGCGACCTGGCCAAAAACTGGAATCTTATCGAACCAGCTTGTCCCCAGCAAGCTCATACCCGCCACCCCGCAGCCGACGGCGATCATAAAGGCGACGCCTAGCCAAATGTCACGTGGCTGCTCCAGCCGCGCCGCCACCCCGTAGTAACAGGCGATCCCGAGTACCACGCCCGTGATCTTTGGCAGGCTCAGCTCTGGATCAAAGGTAACCAGAAAGCTGACCATGACCATGAAGAGCAGCAGGCAGATGCTCCAGTCGAGGGGGGTGCGGCGGATGAAGTGGCGCTGATCAAGCCAGCGCAGCCCCCAGAGCAGCGGTATCCCGGCCATCGCGAGACCATGGGTTTGCCCAGGGAAGAGCAGCAGCGGTGCGAGGAGTGCCACAAACAGCAGTTCCCACCGTACGGCCCATTGCAGTCCCTGTCGGAGCATCTTTACCTTCACGACCCTATCTCTACTTAGCGCCTTTGCGCCTTTGCGTCAAACCATGCACTTGTTTGGCGCAAAGACGCAAAGACGCAAAGGAAGGACGCAAGGACTCAAGAATTCCTAGCGTCTCTCAAAGCTGATACCCGGCCTGCGTGGCGTCATTGTAGAACATCTGCACGGTCTCAAGCGAGAAGTCGCTCAGATCTTTGCCGATCAGCGCGAGCTTCTTCAGAATATCGTTGGTGACGGTGATAATGTGGCAGCCGATCACGTCGGCCTGAAAGACATTGAGCAACTCGCGGGGGCTGGCCCAGATTAGCTCGGCCTGGGGGGCGGCCCGCAGAAGTTCTACCGCCGCCGCCATCATCGGCACCGGGTCACGCCCGGTGTCGGCGACGCGCCCGGCGAACACGGAGATACAGCACGGTGTGCCCCCGGCCACATGCTCCACCACGTGGCGCACCTGATCCAGCGTCATCAGCGCGGTGATGTTGAGCTTAATGCCCGCCCCCGAGAGGTGGCGGATCAACTCGTAGGATGGCTCGCGGCGCGTGTTGGTGACCGGTATTTTGACATACACATGCTCGCCCCACTCGGCGATCATCCTGGCCTGGCGCTCCATCTCCTCGAACTCATCCGAGAAGACCTCGAACGAGATCGGGCGGTCGGGGATAGATCGCAGGATGTCGCGGGCGAAGGCGCGGTAGTCGCTGATCCCGGCCTGGCGCATCAGGGTGGGGTTTGTCGTGAAGCCCTTGATATAGGAGCGGTCATACATTTCTAGCATGCCCGCCTTATTCGCGCCATCGGCGAAGATCTTGACGCGCAGGTCGTCAATCGCCTTCATATCGTTGCTCTCCTCATATCATTTAGAATCCAGTCGGCTGCCTCGGCCAGCGAGCGGAACCGTGCATCGGGCGGGCTGCGCTCGGCCTCGTCATACCCGTAGTCGATAAAAAGGGTCGTGCATCCGGCCCTCCGTCCAGCCTCAATATCACGCCAGCGGTCGCCGACCATAAAGCTGGTGGTGAGATCAAGATCGTCTTCGCGGGCTGCATCTAACAGCAACCCCGGCGCGGGCTTGCGGCAGTTACAGCCGTCGGAGTCGTCATGATAGCAGACCTGGAAGCGGTCGATGTGGAGCGGGGGGCGGCCTGCGCCGCCGAACTGGAGCCCGTGATGGATCGCCTCAACCTCGGTGCGGGTTGTGGTGCCGCGCGCGACATCAGGCTGATTGGTGACGATGATGAGTTGGAATCCGGCGGTGTGGAGCCGTAACAGCGCTTCGGGGACTCCGGGCAGCAGCTCAAGCTCGGCCAAACTGGCGGGCGGATAGGGCTTACCCTTGCGCACAATGGCGCGGTTGATCACCCCATCACGGTCGAGGAAGACGGCGCGATGCATCAGCGGGTGGACTCCCATTTGGTCGGGGCGGCCTTGAGTGTCGGGTGCGAGACCAGCAGGTGCCAGACGATGGCCTGGAATGCTTCGGAGTGGGGCGTCACATTTTCGGGGTTCACCGTGGGCACGATCACACAGGCATCGGCGACCTGCGCGGTATAGCCGCCATCACGCCCGACAATGCCGATGACCTTGGCACCAACTTCCTTGGCGTAGCGTAGCGCCGTCACCAAATTGGGGCTGATGTTCTTCTCCAGGTTGCCACCGCCGACCGACATCACAAAGATCATATCATCCGGGCGCAGATGGCTGACCTTCAACCAACTGACGAAGACCGTTTCCCAGCCCTCGTCGTTGGTGCGTGCGGTCAATTCCGAGACATTATCGGTCGGCGCGTAGCACTCGATCCCCACCAGCTTGCGAAAATCGTTGACTGCGTGCGAACAGTTGGCCGCGCTGCCGCCAACACCGAGTAAGAAGAGCCGACCATTGCGACTGCGCAATTCGGCCAGCAGATCGACCATACGGTCAATGGCGGCGATATCGAGTTGCTCGATAATCTGGCTAGCCTCAGCTAGATGTTGTTGTGTGTAACTCATAGGGTTAGATTCCTTTGACAAGGTTCGGAGCAATGGCAATACCGCCAAACTCGCCATGTCACGCTGAGCGCAGTGAAGCGTCCCGGCATGCATCATCATTGCCGGGACGCT
>CAISPW010000310.1 GCA_903887465.1 uncultured Oscillochloris sp.
CCGCTTCAGCGGCCGTCGCAGACCTAGCCCGCCCGTTTACGGGCCGGGCGCTTGGGCTGGCAGGGTGACTTCTGCGGTACTACCTTCTCCTTGATGGCAGTCATTGACGAATAAGCGCGTTCTAGGGCTGGAGAGAGCGTAGAAGGGCGGCAGCCAATTTGCCGTCCTTCTTTGCACATCTAACCAGCCGATCCCGTTGCTAGAACACCGGCATCGGCGCTGCGGGCTGCGCAGGTGCAGCGGGTGGGTTAATCGGAACCAGCGGCGCGGCGATGACGCCCGCTGGCGCAGGATTAGCGATCCCGGTAGATGGTAGGGTGTCCGGTGCGAAGAACATCGTATTATCGGGTGGCACATTGGTATCGCCCGACGGCGACGGGTCTGCTTCCGTCCCCGCCGTGGCCGACGGGTCTGCGTTCGCCCCCGCCGTGGCCGACGGGTCTGCGTTCGCCCCCGCCGTGGCCGATGGGTCTGCGTTCGTCCCCGCCGTGGCCGATGGTGTTACCCCCGTCCCCGCCGTGGCTGACGGTGCTGTCCCCGCCCCCGCCGTGGCTGACGGTGCTGTCCCCGCCCCCGCCGTGGCCGATGGCGACGTTCCCGCGCCTGATGGGGCCACCAAGCCAAAGCTATTGGGGCTGATGATCGCATCGTCTGCTGCGGCAGCGGGCACCACACCCCGGCCCGCATTCAACTGGAACTGTATCGTCGCCCGCGCTGTCGGGCTGATCGCCACCAACTGATGAACCCCGGTGGGCAGTTGGACGCCTAGAGTCAGATCGTCCATAAACTCGCCGAGATCATTCGCTTGGATCTGATCAAGCGTGCGAGTGACCCCATTCGCCTGGATCAACTGAATTTTCACCAACTCGCCTTGCTGGAACAGCTTCCCCTGGAGTTGGAGGGTCGAGCTCTGCACGGTTGTGGCAGGCACCGGGTCGGAGATATTGAGCTGCGCAGTGAAGTCGCGCTTCTCAGCCGCTTGTGGCTTCAGCGTGAAGGTTCCCTGCTTGGTCTGGCTGTTGCCGCTCGTGGCCACGAAGGTGTACTCGCCCACTTGGTGATCAATGCCAAGTGTGACGCTTGTCTGAAAGCTCCCGATTGTGCTGACCAGCGGTGCTGGCAGATTAATGATCGTGCCGTTTGGCTGGATCATCTGTAGCTTCACCACCTCGCCGCTCTTAAACCCGCGCCCGAAGATGTCAACCGCACTGCTCTGCTCGCCGCTGTTCGTCAGGCCCGTGTGGCTGTGCACATCAAGCGAGATCGCCCCCTTCATCGGGAGCGGCGCATCCTTCACCACCAGATAGTCAGAGACCTGGATGTTGCTAACGGTACCCTGAACCGTGATCTTATAGCACTCGTGCGGCCAGGCGTTGGTGGTCAGGAAGAAACTGGTGTAGTCGCCCCCCGGGTTGGTCTGGCCAAAGAAGCCAGGGTCGGTGATCTCGTCCTTGATACCATCGAGCGCGGTCGTGCCGGGCACCGCAGGATTGCTGCCGGGCTGCGTCACTGCTGGGCTGTAGACCCGGCCATCGGGGAAGGTGAAGCTAATCGCCACGGGCTCGTTCGCGGCAAAGCCCCGTGCGTCAATTGCGAAACGCTGCCCCCGTGTCGTGGCATTGGCCTGCTGATTGGTCAGCTTGCAGACGGCCTTGTCTGGTGCCATCACCGCGACGGTTGGCTTGCTCTGGGCCGCCACCACAAATGAGAACCCTGCCGTGAGTGTGGCTAGCGCCGCCAGCAGTCCGACAACGAACCTGCGCGATGTGAGTAAGAATCTCATATCTGGTATCCCCCTATCGTTCTACGGCTGCTGCGGGATCATGCGCCACGTGGTCGTCGCCGTCCGTGCGGGTTTGACCTCGATTCCGGCGAGAACGACGGCGGGCTGGTTGACGATCATCTGGTAGGTGCCCGTGGGGAAGCCGTTCCCAAGTGTGAATGCAATGGGAGCATTGCCATCTGCGCCGATTACCGGTACCGGCGCTAGGGGCGGCGCTATTGGAATGCGCACACCATTCGGAAGAACGAGGATCGCCGTCGTCGTCGGCGCAAAGGGAGCAGTGAACCCCCGAGCGATAAAGCTAAGCGGAGTACCCTGGGGCACCAGGATGTTAAAGCGATCGAGCATCGTCAGTGTCGCGTTATTGGTGGTCGCAATCGCTGGTACCGGTGCCGGAAACGCTGTCAGGTTAAACTGCGCCTTGGCTGTGAAGACCGTGGGGGGCGCTCCCGGAATGGTGACAGTGGCGTAGATGGTATAGGTTCCAGTCGGAAGCAGAGGGACGAAGGGAAGCGGCCCTATGGCGAAACTGCCATCAGGATTAGGGATGGGAGCGAATGGGCCAATGATCGCCCCGTTCGGCTGAACGATATTGATGACTAAGGGGCCGGCAACGCCCTGGCCAAAGATATTCACGACCGTTCCCTGCGCCCCAGTCGCCTGTCCCGTCCCCGCCGCCTGCACCCACAGCTTCAGGTTGCCTGCCTGAGCGGAGAATGGCCGGGGAAGCAGCCGGAACTGGGCGGTCGCTCTAAGGTTTGGAGCAGCTGGAAAAGGTGGCACGCTAACGGTGACGGTGTAGCAGCCGGTTGGCCAGGTTACTCTGGAGGTGTAGGCAACTTGCTTGTTGGTAGCAGACGGCCCTGGAACGGCACCCGACACCACCGGAGCGAGATAGGTAAGTGGGCCAGGAACTGCCGGGTAGGGGGCGCTGAAAGGGACAGCTCCCAGACCACCAGGAGCAGCACCAGGGCCGCGAATGCGCCCATCAGGCAGGGTAAAGGTGATGCCACCTCCACCTGCGGTCGGGAAATCAGCCACCCCGACATTGAAACCCTCGCCCTGCACCACCGAGGCCACCGGGCGGCCATCGCAGGTGTCGGTGCCGGATCCGGTGACGGTAACGGTTGGGCGGCCTTGGGCAAAGGTAGCGGACGGCAGGGTGGACAGGAGCAGCGTAATTGTCAGAACGACGATGATGGCGCGGACGTGGCAGCGTAACCAAGATCTCATGTCAAAGCCCTCCACATATGTGTACGACATACGGCGATCAGGGCGTGGGATGAGACTGTGATTGGTAACGCTCGGCATCCCCCTTGACACGGCAAATAGAAAAGAGAACTTAGCTCAACAGCAGCAGAACGGCTGAGAAGACCGTAGATTGCGCCTTACCATTGCCTTCATCATTCCCACGATATACCCTCACTTTTTACGTAAAAGGTGCGTAGATTACAGATCAGTGACGTTGTAGATTTCAGATCAATAACATCGGGTAAAATCGCGGTAAATAAGGGCAGAGGCCACGCCAGCCCTGGGTGTGGCCAGAGGGTGCGGTATACTTGGGGCCGCACGTTCGAAAATACACGCTTGCGGAATTGATATATTTGTGCTAGTATAGACATGAAGTCCCACATACCATGACAATCCCACCCGACATGAGAACAACCTTCGCCCACTACAAGGCAGACGCGCACAATTGGATCACGCTGGCAAGCGGAGAATTCTACCCCGATATTCTCGTTGACGCATGTCTTCTTTACACGCCGGTGCTTGAGATCTTCGGACGCCTCGTCCGCACATCGGAGTCATCAGAGCGCCTGTTCATGCAGATTGCTGATGTACGCGAGGGCTGGATGCGTATTGTTTGCGTTCATAAGAAGTATAGCGTTTTATTGCGTTGTGTTGCGTCTTATGGTACAATTGTGCGATGAAACTCAGCGAGTATGCACAAAAGGTTGGGGTTCGTTACGAAACGGCATGGCGCTGGTTTAAGGCGGGCACGCTTCGCGGGCACCAACTTCCCACGGGCACCATCATCATCACCG
>CAISPW010000311.1 GCA_903887465.1 uncultured Oscillochloris sp.
AAGCTCCATGTACACCCGTCCGCGAGGGCTGGCAAGTCTATACCCGAGCAGATCGACCCCGCGAGGCCGACATGACGAAGCGCCCCGGCGACGGAGCGCTTCCTACTGGCTCTGATTAGTCCCTACCGCGTATCGGTCTCGGGCAATTCTAAGGGTTCGCTTCCTGATGCCAAATAGTGCGTATTGTAAAAAAAATCACAATGGCAATGTAGTTCACTACAATGGTGATCTCTTAACCAGAGATAGCGAATCAAGCACTCTGCGCCATAATATGGGTGGGAAGAGGGGCGGGGATCTAGCGCACCACCAGCTTCAACTCGACGCGACCGACGCGGATCACGTCGCCATCGTTTACCTCGGTGGAGGCGCGCACCTCAAAGCCATTGAGGTAGGTGCCGTTGGTGCTGTTCAGATCCTCCAGCGACCAGACACCATCGCGGCGCTCAAGGCGGGCGTGTTCGGACGAGAGGAAGGTGTCATTGAGGGCTACCTCCGTCTCGGTGCTGCGACCGATCAGCATCACCGGGCTCAGCGGGAAGACCTTCCCGACCGGGATGCCAGTCTGCCCCGAGCTGGTCACCACCAGTTGCCCGTAGGGGTTCTGCTGCGCCGGGGACGCCGGGCCGGCGCGCAGATCGCGCGAGACCACCCGCACTACCTGCCAGAGGAAGAAGTAGAGCAGGAAGACCACGGCCACGCGCAGGAGCAGGATAATCACGCCAATCGAGAGGTTCGCGATGTCGAACATAATCATCGTCACCGTAGGGGCGCAGCATTCGGCCTTGTCACTTTGCGACAAGGCCGAATGCTGCGCCCCTACTCTTTAAACGTCATCTCCAGGCCGCCGAGCGAGATCACATCGCCATCGCGCAGGGCCGTTTCATTCACCCGTGCGCCGTTAACAAAGGTGCCGTTGGTGCTGTTCAGGTCGGTGACCCAGAAGCGGCGGGCCTTGTAGCGCAGCTGGGCGTGGTGCCGCGAGACGCGGGTGTCCTCCAAAATAATATCGTTGCCGAGGCCGCGCCCGATGGTGGCGGTGGTACTCTCGACGGGGATCGGCTGCGGGCCGGTCGTGGTCTGGAGCAGCAGCATCGCGTGGCCCCGGCGTACGGGGGCCACCAGTGTCGCCGTAGCCGACATCACCTGGGTCGTCTCGGCTGTCTGCGCGTTAGCCAGATCCGCCACCACCTGGATGCTGCGCTTGGGCACCGCCGCCTCCTCGGCGAGGGCGACTCGCGGATGCTCCAGCATGGTGAACCCGCGCTCGGCGGCGAGGTCGCTCAGGTAGGTGGCCATCTCTTGCTCAAGCTGGGCGCGCACCGGCTGGAAGGCGGCGAAGTCCTGCGGGTGCAGGTAGGCCCGGTAGAAACTGGGCACAATCACACGCTTGACGCTTATCGACTGCTGACTCTCCATGGCCCGCTCCAGGCGGCGCGCAATCTCAATCGGCTGCACCGGGCTGCGGAACAGCCGGGCCACCGACCCCTCGACCATCTGTTCCATCAGCTGCTCAAAGCGGCTCAGGGCAGACATAGGCACCTTTGAAGGGATGAGGGGTGAGGGGTGAAGAAAAATACGGTTCATCCTTGCATCCTTCATCCTTCATCCTTTCGATTTCACAGCCTCACCCAAATAAACCGGCTCCAGCGCCACGAGGTCATCGCACTCACCGTTTTGGAGGCGCTGCCAGGCTAGATCGGCCAGGAATCCGGGGCGGCGCAGGGTGGCGGCGGGCGAGGGAAAGAGCGCCCGCTCGCCAAGTGCGGCCCGGATCTGCCCGCGCACCTGGTCGTTGAGGTCGCCGCAGAAGAGCGCGCGGTCGACGACCTCGGCGCAGAGCGCGTCAAGGCCGACGTTACGGTCGGGGCCGCAGCGCGCGATCCCATCGCCGAAGACAAACTCAGCGCTGGCGAAGCGCTCACGGCCCAGGCGGATCAGCGGGTAGATCGGCATATCGCGGCGCTGCTGCTGGTAGGCCAGCGCCTCCAGGCTGCTAACCCCGAAGATCGGCAGGTCGCCAGCGAGGGCCAAGCCCTTGGCCACGCTCATGCCGACCCGCAGGCCGCTCCAACTGCCCGGCCCGAGGGCGACCGCCACTGCCCGCAGCGACTCGTGGTTCGCGCCGACGTGGCGCAGCAGCAGATCGAGTTGGGGCAGGAGTTGGGCGCTATGGTGGCGGCCCGAGATCCAGGCGCACTCGGCCAGAAGTTCGCCCCCGTCACAGAGGGCGATGCCGGTAATGGTGGTGGCGGTGTCGATGGCGAGTAGCATTGTTGCGTGTTGCATGCGGAAGGTTATGGGTTGCATGCGCGCATGCAACCCATAACCTCCCGCATTACCCGAAGGTTATTCCTTTAAAGCGGTCGAGCAGATCGATGTAGCGTTGGCCGTGGGGGGCCAGGCGCAGGCGGCGCTTGGTCTCGCTGAGGTGCTGCATGTAGATGGCCATATGCTCGGCGGGCAGCATGGCGGCGGCGCGCTCGGGCCACTCGATCAGGCAAACCCCGTCGCCGGCCCAGAGTTCATCGAGGCCGATGGTGGTCAACTCGCCCGCCTCGGCGATCCGGTACAGATCGACGTGGTAGATCGGCATGTGTCTGTGGGCAGCGCCCGAGCGATACTCGTTCACCAGCACGAAGCTCGGGCTGGTCACCAAGTCGGTCGACTCAAGCCCGCGCGCCACGCCCTTGACCAGATGGGTCTTGCCGACGCCGAAATTCCCGATCAGCAGAACGAGGTCGCCCGCAGCGAACTGCTCGCCGAGGCGCTGGCCGATCCGCTCGGTCTGCGCGGGGCTATGACTGATAAAATCAAGATCGTGAACCGCCTGAGTGGCGGGCAGCCTATGCTCGCTCATAGGTGCCATTGTAGCACGGGCGGGGGGATATCAGGCAGCAGGCAACCGGGAGCGGGCGATAGCGCCCATAGTCTGGCGGTTGCCGATTGCCGATTGCCGATCACGGCTTCTCGGTAGAGACCCGATGCGCTAGCCGCCAGGGCAGCCCCGGCAGCAGGCCAGCGAGCAGGCCGGTGGCGACAATTGCCTGGGTCAGAGCGGCAATCGTGTCGGGAGTGCGGATGACCAGGGGGAAGACCACGGGGATGATCCAGCTAAGAACCAGCGGATACCAGGGCCAGTCGCGACGCCAGCGGATGACCACGAAGGCGACCGCGATGGCGATATAGACCACCGAGATCGGGTAGATCAGGGTATTCACAAGCAGAGCCAGGCCGAAGGCATCGCCTCGTCCGTGGCGATACCAGAGGAGCAGCGCCAGCAGGCCAAGGATCGGACCGACGGGCGGGAAGAGCAGCGGTCGGTCGGGGATGGCGCTGGTGTAGCCGCCGAGTCCGGCGATCCACTGGGCATAGATCTGTGGCCCGGCGATCAAGGCGGCCCCGCCCCAGAGGGCCGCGCTGATCGCGGCAAAAAGGGCCAGCAGGTGCCAGCGGCGACCAGAAAGCGCGCTGAGCAGCAGCCATGCGACCGGCAGCACGCCCACCTGAGGCTTGAGCATCACCAGGGCCAGCAGCACGGCGGCGCGGATATCGCGGCCCTCGCTGAAGGCATGCTCGGCCCAGATCAGCCCCACCAACACCAGCATGGTGGTCTGCCCGATCCAGATCCCCTGGGTGAATGGCAGCCAGAGGATCAGCCAAGGCATGCCAACCCGCCCGCTACGCAAGCGGACCCAGCGCTCAAAGCCAATAGCACAAACCAGGAGCATGATCGTGCTGCTGATCGGCCATGGCAAAAGCGCCAGGGGGGTGGCCAAAAACAGCGTGGGCGGCGGGTAGGCATACCAGCCGACGTGAACCATGGTGTTGGGAAAGACGGGGTGCGGATAGCTCCCGTAGGGATTGCCGCCAGCCAGCCAAACCTGGATGCCAGCCATCAACGAGCGCCAGTCTGCGAAGATTGCCTGCACCGTGCCCTCGCTTTTGCTCAAGGGGCTGGACGGCAAAAGACGCCGACCGGCCTGATGACCGGCTCAACATAGCGGATCGCGGTCACCCACAGTTCAGGCGATCTCAAGGGCGGTGATGGGGTGATGCAACTGGCGGACCGATGGTAGGCTACCGCAGAGTACAATCTGTGGCTGGCTCAACTCGGCGGCAGTGCGCTGGGCCTCGGGGCTGAATCGCCCGTCCACGGCAAGCAGGTAGCCGGTGTTCGCATGGCTCAGGCGCAGCAACTCGGCCAGATCCTGCACATCGCAGGCGCTAATCAGGGGGCGCTGCTGGGCTAAGATCAGCACCTCACCCTCGGGGGATTCGGCAAGCAGCAACCAGCGGTTCGCCCGCAGTTGCTCAATACAGATCAGATGGTAGCCCGCGTCGCGTACCATCGCAGACAGGTGGATAGCTGCTGGAATCATGCCGTATCTCCGGGCACAGAGGACTCCGCTCTGGGGGTCAGGCTAGAGCCCTGGTATACGCCCAAGATTCGCCGGCATTGATAGTTTCGGTCAGGCGGGCGAGTATGGAGGGCGGGAAACTGAGGAAGCACACACAATATCCCGAAGCCTAGCGTTTTATCGCATAGCCTCACGGTTTGGTAGGGCCGCCCTGCTGGGTTCCACTACTGAGAGGAGTATACCATAAGTCTACTACTGGCTAGTATGGCACTACCGCAAAAGACGTTCATGCGCGGGGCGCACACCGCCGCGATGAACATGGTCGCTGATGCCCGGCTATCGGCTATCGGCTATCGGATATTTTCACATCAGTCACGCTGTCGCGGCAACGTTCGCTGAAGCCCCCGGCGAGGTCTACGACGGTCGCTGAAGCGGCCGTCGTAGACCTCGCCCGCCCGTTTACGAGCCGGGCGCTCAACCGGGCAGCGTGCCTTTTGCGGTAGTACCTATTGTGGTATCGTTGCCGACGGTTAGGGCGGTTGCCCCATCGCTGAGGTTGCGCCCCAGACCTAACTTTTTGTTGGTTTTTGGCGGCGAATCCCCCAATGCGCCGTTCACGGCGGCGGCGCGGCGCGGGATCCTGAAACCATACGTCGCACTGCCGACATGCACCGAGAGTATGATGGTCGTGCGGGACTATCGCGCGACAGATGGCGCGTCCCCCAACGCCGACGCTCATGCGGTGGCCTCCGGCATAGATGCCCACTGCACTAAATACGCAAGACTGAGGAGAGATCTATGCGCGTCCTGCTCGATCAAAAGTCGTACGAGGAGATGCTCGCCCGCGATCTGCATTCACGTGACTGCTACGTGCGCGATACCGAATACCTGCACCACCTCTACATCGACGGTGTGAAGTACACCGTGGCGAGGGCCGTCTACGCATGCCTGAAAGAGGCCCAGGTTCGCAGCGACACCGACGCACTGCTGCACCTGACGATGCATATGCAGGATATTGAGCGGCTGATCCAGGAAGCCCGCGCGCGGGGCGAGAATGTGGCGGGCCTGCGGGCGATCGGCGACCCGCCGCCCACCGAGGATGAGGCGCACCCGCAGTTGCGCAACAGCTTTACCCCCAAGGTGCCCCAGGTGCTTGAAGAGACCGGGCTCAACCGCACCTTCATCACCGAGCATTTCGTGCGGATTCTCTACAACAAGGGCCGCATGACCGGCAGCGAGATGGCCAACCATCTCAGCCTATTCTATGCAATTGTCGAGCCGATCATCGCCGACCTGCGCAAGCTTGAGCATATCGACATTGTTGGGCAGCGCGGCTTTGGCGACGTGAACTACGAGTATGTGCTCACCCCGCGCGGCATGGAGGCGGCCCAGGCCGCCCTAGGCAAGACCCAGTATGCCGGGCCGTGCCCGGTGCCGATCGACCGCTGGATCGAGTCGGTGAAGATCCAGACGGTGAAGAACGTCAAGGTGACTCGCAAGAACATCCGCGAGGCGTTTGACGGCCTGGTGATCGACGAGTCGATCCTGAACATGGTCGGCCCGGCGGTGAACTCCGGCTCCTCGATGATGCTCTTCGGCTACCCCGGTAACGGCAAGACCACCATCGCTGAGCGGATCACCCACCTGATGGGCGACGATATCTTCATCCCGTACACGGTCTACGCCGATGGCGCGGTGATCAAGATGTACGACGCGATTGTCCACGAGCCGCCGCGCAACAAATTGTCCGAGGACATCGAGTATGACAAGCGATGGATCAGGATCAGCCGACCGGTCGTGGTGTGCGGTGGCGAATTGACCCTTGATCAACTCAACCTGATCTACAACACCACCTCGAAGATCTATGAGGCACCCTTCCAGATGAAGGCCAACTGCGGGATCTTCCTGATCGACGACTTTGGTCGCCAGCAAGTGCGCGTCTTCGACCTGCTGAATCGCTGGATCGTGCCCCTGGAGAAGCGCTACGACTACCTGAACACGGTCACCGGCCAGAAGATGCAGATCCCCTTCGACCAGTTGATTATGTTCAGCACGAACCTTGACCCAAAGGATCTAGGCGACGACGCGCTGCTGCGGCGCATCAAGTTCAAGTTCGAGATCATCGACCCGACCGAGGCGCAATACCGCGAGATCTGGAAGATCATGTGCAAGGTACGCAAGGTTCCCTACGAGGAGCGCGGCGTCGACTATCTGATCAGCAAATGGTATCTGCCCGACAACCGGCCCTTCCGCATGTGCCAGCCTCGCGACATCATCGACCAGATGCTTTCGATTGCTAAGTACAACATGGAGACGCCGTCTATGACGGCCGACCTGCTGGACGCGGCTTGTCTGACCTACTTCCCCAGCAAGGACAAGAAGAACTTCGGCGCGAAGGTGCGGCTTGATCTCTAAAAAAAGG
>CAISPW010000312.1 GCA_903887465.1 uncultured Oscillochloris sp.
CCACCTGGCGAATTCGCCACAGCTCTTCTCCGCAAAAATTCGCAGCTCCCCTGTGGGGGGATACGGGCGATTTGGGGAATCGGCGCTCACGCGGAGTTCGCCAACAGTATCCTTCAGCCCCCGGCGAACGTTGCCGCGACAGGGTGATTTTTGCGGTAGTGTCTTTTGCGGTAGTGCGCATCACCGGCCAAGCGCGGCCAAGGTGCGGCGCAACCCCTCGTCGGTGGAGATACGCGGGCCGTAGCCGAAATCGCGCCGGGCGGCGCGGTGGTCGAACCAGTGCGAGCGGGTCAACTGCGCGACCATAAAGCGGGTGAAGGGTGGCTCCCGGCGCAGGCCGAGCTTCGCGTAGGCGAGTTCCACCACGGTGGCCAGGGCCATGGCGCTGCGCGCCGATATCTGTCGACGGACGGGCGCGCAGCCCGCGCCCGTCACCACCCGGTCGATGAATTCCCACAGGTTCACCGGCTGCTCCTGGCCGATGAAGTAGGCCCGCCCACGCAGGGGTGCGCGTGCGCTGAGGGCATCCGCCGCCTGGATGTGGGCCTCAGCGACATTGTCAATATATGTTATGTCAACTTTATTTATGCCCGAGCCGATCCGTGGCAGCAACCCACGGCGCGCGCGGGCGATCAGCCGGGGGAAAATGTGCGGGTCGCGCGGCCCCCAGATCAGGTGCGGGCGGATGGCGGTCGTCGCAATATCCTGGCGGGCCAGGACGAAGCGCTCGGCGAGCGCCTTGGTGTGCGGATAAGGGGCCAGAAAGTGTTCGGGGTAGGGCGTCGACTCATCAACACCCTCCAGGTCGCCTGCGCCGATGGCCACCGAGGGCGAGGAGGTGTAAACGAGTTTGGGTACCCCAGCGCGCACGGCGGCGCGCACCACGCGCTGGGTGGCCGTCACGTTATGCCGGTAGTAATCCTCGAACGTCCCCCAGAACCCGGCCTTCGCCGCCACGTGAAAGACCACCTCAACCCCGGCCATGGCCTGGCCCAGACCGATAGCGGCCTCGGGCGCGGACAGGTCAACCTGAAAGCCCTGGACACCCAGCGCCTCCAGTTCGGGGTAGCGACTGCGCCCGATCACGCGCACCCGCTCGCCACGGGCCAGCAGCATCTCGACAATCGCGCGCCCGACGAAGCCATTGCCGCCGGTGACAAGGGTGATCATCGCGATCCCTCCGCCCACACCGTCAACTGCTCGCGGAAGATCTTCGCGTTGTGGCGGATGTCCACCGGGAAGGCCGGGTGAATCATGAACTGGTCGATCCCCGCCGTCATCGCGTGGGCCGCACCCAGCGCACGCAGTTCGCCGAAGAGCCGCTCACGATCCGCCGTAGTTTTCGGGGTCATGCCGGGCCGCAGCTCGACGATCACGATTGGGATCTGCCCCGGTATGGCTGACGCATGCGCCTTCGCGATCGCAATCGCGGCGGATGCGCCACGGGTTCGAGGCGCATGCGTCAACCCGACAAGCGCCGACCGGAACACCGCCGGATGCTGATTGAAGACCAGTTCCACCGGCTCGGTATAGAGCGGGCCGGTGGCCGTCTCTACGCGGTGGCTTTTGCGACCGTAGAACCACAGGCGGCCCAGGTCGTCGAGGTAGCCCAGGTCGCCCATGCGATGCCAGATCGTGCGGCCTTGGCCGATCTTGGCCAGGGCCGTGGAGGTGGGACGGTTTACGTATGCCTTCGTCACCGACGGCCCTTGCACGCAGATCTCGCCGACGTGGTAGGGCCGCAAGACCAGCGATTCATCCCATGTAGGGATCGGCTCATCGGAGATACGGATGATCCGCAGCGTCGCCTCGGGGGCTGGCCAGCCCACACAGGTGCCCGCAGTAGGATCGGCGCGCTCGGCGATCGCGGCCAGCACCTCGCGCCCGCTGGCCGAGGCGATTGGCAGCGCTTCGGTGGCACCGTAGGGCGTATGTGTGTCGGCTGAGGGCGACAGGATGCGCCGGAAACGCTCGTGGAGGTGGGGCGGAACCGGCGCGCCGGCCATCAGCACCCGCCGCAGCGTGGGCAGGGTCACGCCCTGGGCGATGCAGTAATCCGTCACCTTCTCCCAGATCGCCGGTGAGCCGAAGGTCGAGGTAACCTGCTGATCACGCATAAACTCGATGACCGCAGCGGGGTCACAGGCGACTGGACGGGTCGGGTCGATCGGCGGGATTGCCGAGGTAGCGCCGAGGGCCACGTTGAAGAGGGCGAAGAGCGGGAAGGCCGGCATCTCGACCTCGCCCGGCTCAATGTGGTAGAGCGTACGCAGCAGGCGGATCTGGGCCTCGAACATACCATACTCGTAGATCACGCCCTTGGGCACGCCGGTGCTGCCGGTGGTGAAGAGGATAGCGGCGAGGTCGTCGTCTGCCACACGCACGATTGGGAAGGGCGAGCGCAGCGGCGCGCTGAGATCGGAGAGGTTCACATCGCCGAGCGGGATAGCGCGTGAGCCGACCATCACGCTGCGGCGGACGGTGCGAAAGGCGCGGGGGAAGGCCAGTCGGGCCAGGTGGCCGCGCGGCACGCCGATCATCGCCTCGGGGGCGCACTCCTCAATGCAGTGCGCCAGATTCTGCCGACCCATGGCCGGGTCGATCATAATCGGCACGGCGCCAACCTTGAAGAGGGCGAAGGTCAGGCTGATCAGGGGCAAGCCAGCGGGGACGAGCAGCAGCACGCGCACACCCCGACCGATGCCTACGCCGGCCAGCCCCCAGGCGTAGCGGTCGCTCGCCAGGTTCAGCTCGGCAAAGCTGAGCCGCGTGTAGATCACCTTCCTGGCGCGGTTGCGGCCAGCGCCGACCACCACAGCCACCTGGTTAGGCCGCTCGGCGGCCATGCGTGGCAGGTAGCGGGCAATATTGGCACTGTCAGCGGCGGTCACTATCGGCAGCACCGATTCGATGGAAGATAACGGTGCCATAGACTCCTTCTCGCGCCCTTTGCGTTTGCATCGTTCACGCCCTTCGTGCTTGCGTTTCTTGCCTAGATTTTGCGTCTTCCGCGATCCAACCGCCACGCCCCTACGCGGCCCCCAAAAAACGCACAACCCTGGGCGCGATCTCCTCGTGGGCATCCTCAAGCACATAGTGGCCCGCGTGATCGAACCGAGTGGCCATGGCCTCTGGGAAGCGCTGGAGCCAGCCGCCCAGAAAGGAATCGTCGAAGCACCAGTCTTTACCGCCCCAGAGGATCTGCATCGGTTTGCCGCGCAGAACCACCAACTCGCGGTCGATCCCGTCCACCACCGGCCAAGTCGGATGCGTAGGGCGCAGCGGAACGTCCTGCACGAAGCGCAACTGCGCGACGCGGTTGGCCCAGTTGTTGTAGGGCAACAGGTAGGCCCGGCGCAGATCGGCGGGCATCGGGCGCTCGACGGCCATAAAGGTGGCCGCCCCGGCAAAGGCGTTCAGCCCGCGCAGGGCCAGGTCGCCAAATCCGGGTATGCGGCAAACCGCAATGCGCAGGGGCAGGCGCGGCGACAGAAAGGCGGCGGTGTTCAGCACCACAATGCGGCGCACCAGCTCGGGATGGCGAGTTGCCCAGCCCATACCAATCGCCCCGCCCCAATCGTGTACCACCAGATCCACCGGGCCAAGATCGAGGTGACGAAGGAGTTGGGTCAGGTTCTCGATGTGGTTGCTCAGGCGGTAGGGGTATGCCTGGGGCTTATCGGAGAGGCCGCAGCCCAGATGGTCGGGCACGATCACCCGGTGTGATCCGCGCAGGGCCGCGATCAGATGGCGAAAGTAGAGCGACCATGTCGGGTTGCCGTGGACCATCACCACCGGCGGGCCGGCACCCTCGTCCACATAGCTGATCGCGCCGCCGGGTACATGCATGCGGGCCGTATGAAACGGGTAGAGGTGGCGGATGGAGGTCAGGTCGAGGGCCGACAGCGCGCCCAGATCCGTCGAGGTCATAGAATCCCTTAATCTGCAAACAGGCTACGCCCCATAGCCGTGGGGGTGGGTGCGATGCCATTCCCAGGCGCTCTCGATGATCGCCGTAATGTCGGGGTAGCGCGGGTTCCAGCCCAACTCGCGGCGGATCGATTCGGATGACGCCACCAGGGTGGCCGGGTCGCCGACGCGGCGCGGTCCGACCACGTGCGGGATGGGGTGGCCGGTCACCTTGCGGGCCGTCTTGAGTACCTCATACACGCTAAAGCCACTGCCGTTGCCCAGGTTGTACGTGCGCGAGCCGATCCGGTCGAGGGACTCCATGGCCAGGATGTGGGCCTGGGCTAAGTCGAGGACGTGGACGTAGTCGCGCACGCAGGTACCATCCGGGGTGGGGTAGTCGTCGCCGAACAGGGTGATCTGTGCGCGCTGGCCGAGGGCCACCTGGAGGATCAGCGGGATCAGGTGCGTCTCGGGGTCGTGGTCCTCGCCGCAGGTGGGCGCATCGCCGCTGGCGTTAAAGTAGCGCAGGCAGGCATACCTCAGGCCGTAGATCCGCGCGAACCAGTGCAGCAATCGCTCGATAAAAAATTTCGACTCGCCGTAGGGCGAGCCGGGGACGATCCGCTCGTGCTCATCAATCGGCAGCTTGGCCGGGTCGTCGAAGAGATTGGCCGTCGACGAGAGGATAAAGCGGCGTACACCCGCATCAATGGCGGCCTCCAGCAGGTTGGCCGCGTTCACCAGGTTATCGCGCAGGTAGAGCAGGGGCTTCTGCATGCTCTCGCCGACCAGGGTATACGAGGCGAAGTGCATGATCCCGTCGATACCGGGGTGCGCGGCGAAGAGGCGGGTGATATCCTCGCGGCTAGCCAGGTCGCCCTGGACAAAGGCGGCCCCAGCGGGCACGGCCTCGCGGTGGCCCTGGTAGAGGTTATCGAAGACCACCACCTGGTGCCCGGCGATGAGCAACTCCGACGCGGTGGCGCTGCCAATATAGCCGGCACCCCCGGTGACGAGGATTTTCATGGGTGATCCTTTCGGGTCGGTAGGGGTACCTCGCGCGCGGCCCCTATGCGACGGGCAGGCGCTCGCTGCTATCGGGGGGAACTTGTGCAGCGGACTCAGATGGAATCTCGGAGTTGGGCGCGGGCGGGTTGGGGATTGGCGCATCGACGGTGAAGAGCGCCTGGATGCGGGTGCGGCTGAGGCAGACGAAGGTTCGCGTGAGGGCGGCCCCGCCGTGGAGCGGGTAGAGCGAGACGCTACTGAGCGGGATGAAATCATCGGTCATCTCGCCAAACATGGCCACAAGCTCCATATCCGTGCGCTTGTAAAAGTCGGCGCGCAGGGCGAAGGCCGCCGTGAAGAACATCATCGGCTGCGTATCGCGAGGGTGAGCGAGGGTGACGAAGCCGAGCGGGGGCGGCGGCTCCTCGATCACGGCGACGAGCAGGGCGCTGTTCAGGTCGACAAGTAACTGGGGCACACGCTGGCTCTGCTGCGGCTTCCAGAGCGGGGCCACGCTGGCGTCTCGCAGGGTAACCAAGCGGTGCAGACGGCTGTTGATCGCATCGCTCAACCGCCGGTAAAGCGGCAGGTCGTAGCTACCGGTGATCAGCAGTGTGTCGGTGAAGACCTCGATCTTGAAGCTGAAGGTTTCGCTCATAAGTAATGCTGACCGCCGAATAGTGAATGCTGACGGCAGCACATTCAGCATTCGCTATGCTCAACGCTCAATTTCACGCAGCGTCTCCCAGAATCCGGGGTAGGACACGGCGGTCGACTCAGGGTCCGTAATCGTCGTCTCACCAGAGGCGACGAGTGAGGCGACGGCCCAGGCCATGGCCAAGCGGTGATCGTGGTGACTTTGGAGTGCGGCACCACACAAGGCTGGGCCGCCGAGGCCCATGATCGTCATACCATCATGGGCTGGCTCAACCTCAACGCCGAGGGCGGTCAGGCCAGCGGCCACCGTGGCGATGCGGTCGCTCTCCTTGGCCCGCAACTCCTGGGCGTCACGCACCACCGTCTCGCCCTCGGCGCAGGCGGCGGCGATGGCCAGGATCGGGATCTCATCGATCAGGCGTGGGATGAGGGCGCGGTCAATGATCGTGCCGCGCAGGTGGGAGGAGCGCACCGTGACATCGCCGACCGGCTCGCTACCCTCGATACGCTGGTTGGTGATCGTGATTGCGGCACCCATGGTGCCCAGAACATCGAGGGCACCGGTGCGGGTCGGGTTCAGACAGACACCGAGGGTGGTCAGCTCGGCGTCGGGGTGGATGGCCGCAGCGACCCACCAGAACGCGGCGCTGGACAGGTCGCCGGGCACGCGCAGCGAGAGCGGGTAGGGCAACACCGGGTGGGTCGGCGGGTGCAGGATGATCTCATCGGGGCCGATCTGCAGATCGACGCCCATGGCGATCAGCATGCGCTCGGTGTGATCGCGTGAGTCAATCCGCCCGCTGAGGGTGAGCGGGCCACTGCCGCCGAGGGCAGCCAGGAGCAGGGCCGACTTAACCTGAGCCGAGGCGACGGGCAGGCGGTAGGCACCGCCGCGCAGGGATCCGCCACGCACGGCCAGGGGGGCGCGGTCGCCGGACTGGCGACCATCGATCTGGGCACCAAGGGCGCGCAGCGGCTCAACGATGCGACGCTGGGGGCGTGAGCGGAGGGAGGCATCGCCGGTGAGTACCGTGAAGATCGACGTGCCGGCCAGCAGCCCCGCGAGCAAGCGCAGCGTGGTGCCCGAGTTCCCGCAGTCAAGGACATCGGCAGGCTCGCGCAGGCCACGCAGGCCGACGCCACGCACGTGTACCTCGCCGTCCTCCTGCGCGACCTCGACGCCGAGGGCGCGGGCGCATGAGATCGTGCTCAAGCAGTCGGCACCGGTGAGAAAGTTTGTGATCCGGGCGCTGCCGGTCGCCACGGCGTTGAAGATCACCGCGCGGTGCGAGATCGACTTATCGCCGGGAATATCGATGTCGCCACGGAGACGCGGGCGTGAGGTACGATGCACAGATGACATAGTGTATAACGGGGAGGGCCAGGGTGGACGAGTCCCTCCCTGAAACCCTCGCTCATGCGCAACTCAGGCGTCGGGAGACGTGATCAGCTTATAGCCAAAGCCGCGCTGGGTAACGAGGTAGCGCGGATTGGCCGGGTCGGGCTCGATACGCTGGCGCAGGCGATAGACCAGGGCGTCGATCGCATTATAGTCAAACACCTCGTAGTCCCACACCTCGCGAGCGATCTCGTCCTTGCTGATCACCTGGCCACGGCGGTTGTAGAGCATCTCAATAAGCTGAAACTCTTTGACGGTGAGCGACGGATCGAGGGCCTGACCACGGATGAAAACCTCTTTGGTGCGGCTATCGACCCGCAACTCCTCGCGGATGGCCCGCAGCAGGTCAGGCGGGAGGATCCCCTTTATCGTGGCCTCGGGATCCTGGAAGACAATCACCGCGTCGGCGATGATCACCTGATCCTGGCTGTGCAGCACCCGGACACCCGCGAGGCGTTCCCCATTTACAAACGTGCCATTCGTACTCTCAAGATCGTGGACCGCAAAACCGTCACCGTCACGCTCGAAGCGCGCGTGGCGACGTGAGGCCAGAGGATGATCGATCACAATATCGTTGGCACCATCGCGCCCGACTGAGATCGCCTCACGATCCCACTCAAGCTCGCGAAATTGGCCATCCGGGCGCTTCACCATGAGTTTGGGAGCAGGCGCAGACTGCATCTGGCAAACCTCCACCACAGCTTTGAAACACGGTTTGCATTGTGGTACAATCGCGGCGGTTTGCCTGATTATACCATCAGGATACTGAAAATACCACTTTATCGCGGTGCGGGCAGGGCCACGCGAACCTCCTTAGGGGCTACGCCCAAGCCTCATACAAAAAAGAGCGCGGGGCGGCCAAGCCGCCCCCGTATCAGGTAGACGTCAGGGTTCCGCCGATTGTTCCAGCCGCATGATGCGGCGTTGAAGGAGCCCACGCAGTGACCAACCTCCTCGGGCGTCGGCTGGGCCGCTACGAGATCCGGGCCGAGATCGGGCGCGGGGGCATGGCCCGCGTCTACCGCGCCGTAGACACGCTGCTCCAGCGCCCGGTCGCGATCAAGGTACTGGCCGTACAGCTCAGTATGGATCCCGAGTTCATCCAGCGCTTCGCCCGTGAGGCGCGCACGGCGGCGGGCCTGCGCCACCCCGGCATCGTGACGATCTATGACGTGGGCGAGCAGGACGGCCTGTACTTCATCGCGATGGAGTATATCGACGGGCGTACGCTCCACAGCATCCTCGAAGAACAGTCTGCCCTGGGGATCGGCTATGCGGTGAGCCTCCTCGACCCAGTGGCCCGCGCCCTCGACTTCGCCCACACTCAGGGGGCCGTCCACCGCGATGTGAAGCCCCACAATGTGATGCTGGACGTGACCGGCCGGGTGCTGCTGACCGACTTCGGTATTGCCCAGACGCCTGAGGCGGACGGCGAGCGGCTGACCCGCACCGGCGTATTTATGGGTACGCCTGAGTATATTTCGCCAGAGCAGGCCGAGGCCGGTCGGGTGGACGGGCGCAGCGATCTGTACTCGCTGGGGGTGATGGCCTACGAGATTATCACCGGGCGGGTGCCCTTCACCGGGGCCGCCCCGCAGTTGATTGTGTCGCACGCCCAGCTCCCGCCACCCCCACCGACGAGCGTGCGAGCGCACCTGCCGAGCGAGATCGACGCGGTACTCGCACGGGCACTCGCCAAGCGCCCGGAGAGCCGCTACCCCAGCGGGACGGACATGGTCGAGGCGCTGCGCGGGGTGGCCCAGCGCTATGGCGAGCCTCTGGTCGACCGCGAGCAACTGGCGGCGCTGGTGGGAATCCCCCATGCCGCGCCCGATGAGTCGCGGCCCCCACGCCCCCCGGCCATACCGCCAAGCGCGCCGCGCCCGCCTACCCAGCGCCCCCAGCCACGCCCGCAGTCCACCAACACGATACCTCCAACGGCCAACCGCCCGCAGGCAAAGCCGGCTACGGGCCGGGGCAAGGCCCAGCGAGGTAGCGCGAGTCCCTTGGCCTTGCTGCTGATCGGTGCGGTGCTGGTGTTCCTGACTTTGCTGTTGCTCTTCACAGTCGCCCGTGGGCTGACCCGTAGCGGCACCGCCACGCCTGTGCCGACGCTGGCGCTGACGCCATCCCTTGAGATTCGGACAGACCTTACGCCTAGCCTTGGGCCTAGCCCTAATCCTACACCGATCTCCCCCACGATCATCCCGTCGCCCTTGCCCTTGCGGCCTACCGATATTCCCCCGCTGCCCGATACGCCCGCGCCGCTGCCCGACACGCCCACGCTCACGAACACGCCCGCGCAGACCAGCACGCCCGCGCCGCAGACCAGCACGCCCGCGCAGACCAGCACGCCCGCGCCGCTCACCAGCACGCCCGCGCCGCTCACCAGCACGCCCGCGTCGCAGACCAGCACGCCCGCGTCGCAGACCAGCACGCCCGCGCCGCTCACCAGCACGCCCGCGCCGCTCACCAGCACGCCCGCGCCGCTCACCAGCACGCCCGCGCCGCTCACCAGCACGCCCGCACTCACTAGCACGCCCGCGCCGCAGACCAGCACGCCCGCGCAGACCAGCACGCCCGCGCCGCTCACCAGCACGCCCGCGCCGCTCACCAGCACGCCCGCGCCGGTCGAAACCCCGCTCCCCGATACACCGGTTGCTGAAACCGCGATGGTGCCGCCGAATACCCCCTAGGAGCCAGCATTGTTTGTCTCCTTCCTGATCATCGCTCACGCGCCCTACCTGCGGCGCGCGGGCCGTCAGCCCGCCGGTGAGGAGCCGCTGCACGAACTGATCGCCCAGGGGCTCATCCCACTGCTCGACATGCTTGGCGACCTTCAACTCACCGGGCTTGGGCCACGGGTGGCCATGGCCTGTTCGCCGCTGCTGGTGGAGCAACTGGCCGACCCGGTGGTGCAGAAGCATTTTCTGCTCTGGATGGAAGAGCGTCTCGCCCGCCGTGGCGAGGATCTACGCAACTTCGAGGCCGAGAATGACCATCACGGTAGCTACCTGGCCCGCTTCTACCTGGAGTGGAGCCGCCAATCTTTGCGCAGCTTCACGAGCCGCTATAACCGCAACCTGGCCCAGCGGCTGCGCGAACTGGTGACGGCGCGGGTGATCGAGCCGCTGGCCGGTGCCGCGAGCCACGCCTACCTGCCGCTCCTGGGTCGTGAGGAGTCGGTGCGCGCCCAGATCGAACACGGTGCCCTGCACACGGCCCGCTCGCTGGGGCGTCCCGAGGGTATGTGGCTGCCCGGTAGCGGCTGGCGCAGCGGGATCGAGGCGGCGATCAGCGACGTAGGTGTGCGCTATGTGGTGGTAGATCCGGCCAGCCTGCCGCCCGATGCCGGGCCCGGCCCCGTCATGGTGGAGGGGCGGCGGTTGGTCGCCATCACCCCTAACGAGATGGTGGCCCGGCATATCTGGACTCCGGAGCTTGGCTACGTGGGCGATCCGCTCTACCGCGACCCGAGCGACCCCGGCGGTTACCAGGCAATCGGCCTGGGCGCACCGCAGCCCTACGATCCCTACCACGCGCTGCGCCGCGCCCAGGAACACGCCAGCCACTTTATGCACATCCTGCTGGCCGAGAGCGAGCGCCGCCCGCCCGCCGATATGCTGCTGGTGCTGCTCGATGTCAGCCTGATCGGAGCGACCTGGTTTGAGGGGCCAACCTGGCTCCAGGCGGTGATGACTCTCTGTGCGACCCACCCGGCCCTGACGCTAACGACACCGGGGGAGTATCTGCGGGCGCTGCGGCCCCGGCAGCGGGTCACGCTCCAGGCTGGCTCGTGGGGGGCGCGGGGCCACGCCCCGTGGCGGGGGCCGGCCAGCGAGGGTTACTGGCAGGCAATCCACGCCGCCGAGGAGAAAATGGTACAGATCGCGACCGACTTCCCTAGCGCCGAGGCTGACCAGGAGCGGGCGCTCAACCAGGCTGCCCGCGAGTTGATGCTGGCCCAGACCAGCGACTGGCCGGAGGCGCTGGTGGCGACCGGGCACGCCGGGGCGCAGCGCGAGCGCTGGCAAATCTATCTGGGGCGCTTCGATCAGCTCACAGAGATGGCCCGGCTTACGACTATCGGCCCGAGTGACCATTTCCTGCTCGACCAGCTTGAGGAGCTGGACGGCCCCTTCCCCACCCTCAACTACCGCATGTTTGCGCCATGAGAGAGAGATTTGGGGCAGGGCTGATGCAACGTCGCCTCCGGTGGGGGCGGATCTGGAGTACGCGCCCTGCTGGGCGAGATCAGGGCTGGTGCAACGTCGCTGGGGCTGCGCCCCAGACCGCGCTTTTGGTTGGTTTTTGGCGGATTCGCCGCCAAAAACCAACCAAAAAAGATCGTTCGGGGGTGGCGTTGCCACCCCCAAACCCCCGCCGGAGG